>ONLK01000075.1 GCA_900318615.1 uncultured Eubacteriales bacterium | reverse complement strand
CTCTTTCGCCGCGCACTTACTTAGCCCAAAGCAAGACGCGGCGAATAATCCGGGCTAATGTTCAGTTCTTGGCCGCGTACTTACTTAGCCCAAAGCAAGCCGCGGCGAGTAATCCGGGCTAACAGTCCGTATCCGGCCGCGACGGAACTTGACCCACAGTAAGTCGCGGCAGGTAATCCGGGCTAATCCCAAGGCTTTCGCCGCAATAAAACAAGCTGCAGGCCGCGGATTTTCTCCGCTTCTGCAGCTTATCTTCCTGATTCCTTATCTGTTTGCTTAGGATGTCTTGCCCGAAAATGGTTTTTCAACGCTCCCGGGACAGTCATCATCCTTATTCGCTGTCACTGCTATTCTTTTTCGCCGGCAATTTTTCCAGTACCTTCACAGCGTCATCAAGATACTCAACCTTTACATCCGCAAACTTGCCTTCATCCGCCTTTTCTGCGTAGCCCGGATTGATCGGAACCTGGCCGACAAGCGGGAGCCCGAGATCCGCGGCTGCTTTTGCGGTCTGACTCTTACCGAATACCTCGATCTTTTCGCCGCAGTGCGGACAGAGCATATAGCTGTAGTTTTCAACCACGCCCAGTACTGGAATCTTCATCTCCTCCGCCATGTTGTAAGCCTTCTTCACAATCATCTTTACCAGATCCTGCGGACTGGTGACAACCATAATTCCGTCTACCGGCAGAGATTGGAAAACGGTCAGCGGCACATCACCGGTTCCCGGCGGCATATCAACCAGCAGATAGTCCAGCTGACCCCAGACTACATCCGTCCAGAACTGCTTAACCACGCCTGCAATGATCGGTCCGCGCCAGATGACAGCCTGCTCCGGATCGGGCATGATGACATTCAGGGAAATAACACTGATGCCATTCTCCGTCATCTCCGGCATCATCAGCTGACGTTCCCCGGTGATGGGCATAATGTCCACCGGTCCGGTCAGGCCATACATTTTCGGGATGGAGGGTCCGGTAATATCCGCATCCATAATGCCGACACGATACCCCTGATCCGCCAGTGAATTGGCCAGTGCTGCTGTTACCATGGACTTACCGACACCGCCTTTGCCGCTCATAACGGCGATGACATGTTCAATTTTGGAATATTCATTCTGAGGAACCAAAAAGGAAGTATTTCTTCCATTTTCATCCAGCCGCTGTTTCGGTTTGCTCTCCTCCGGGTTTGAAATGACCTCAGGTTTTGAATGTCCCTTCGCTCCTTTTTGGGCTATATCGCTATAGTCTCTTGCCATAATTTCCTCCTTGAAACTAATCGTTATATTATATCCGGTTATCCGGTTTTACCGCCTTCCGCGAAGCTCCAGCAGCCTGTCCAGAATGTGCATGGCTACCTCTTCCTTGCTCATGATCGAAAGCTCCTCGGTTTTGTCCTTCGTAATCAGGGCAACCACGTTTGTATCTGTCCCGAAGCCGGCTCCGGCTGTTTTCACATTGTTAGCCACAATCAGGTCAAGATTTTTTCTTTCCAGCTTCAGTCTGGCGCGATGAACCATATCGCTGGTTTCCATCGCAAAGCCGCACAGCAGCTGATCTTCCTTTTTGTGATCGCCCAGATACTGCAGTGTATCCTCCGTTCTTTCGAGTGCGATCGAAAGGTCGCCCTCTTTCTTTTTGATCTTTTCATCGGATACCTGCGCCGGGCGGTAATCCGCGACAGCAGCCGCCTTGATGATCATATCCATGTCGTCACTTCGTGCCGTAACTGCCTCAAAAAGATCCCGTGCACAGACAATCGGCACAAAATCGGCAAATGCCGGCGGTTCCAGCGCCGTTTGTCCGCTCACCAGCGTGACAGAAGCGCCGCGAAGCGCGGCCATCCTCGCAATTGCATATCCCATCTTTCCGCTGGAATGATTGGTAATATAGCGGACCGGATCGATGGCTTCCTGTGTGGGCCCTGCTGTCACCAGTACTTTCATGCCGGCCATATCCTTCGGGTATGCGGCCGCGCGCAGCACATGCTCAAGGATCAGCCGCTCATCCGGGAATTTCCCCCTGCCCGTATCGCCGCAGGCAAGATAGCCGCTGGCCGGTTCTATAACCTCCCAGCCGTAATGCAGCAGCTTTGCCTGATTGTCCTGTGTCACCGGATTTTTATACATGCGTGTATTCATCGCCGGTGCGATCAGTTTAGGACAGCTGCAGGCGAGAACAGTCGTGGTCAGCATGTCATCCGCAATGCCGCTGGCCAGCTTTGCCATAATATCCGCACTCGCCGGAGCAATGATCACCGCGTCCGCCTTTTTGGCAAGCTCGATATGCTCCACCTCAAACCGGAAATTGCGGTCGAAGGTATCCGTCAGGCATTTCTGATGCGTCAGTGTCTCAAATGTAATCGGGCTGATGAACTGCTGGGCGTTTTTCGTCATGATCACATGAACTTCCGCATGCTGCTTCATCAGCAGACTGGCCAGACCGGCGGCTTTGTAGGCGGCGATGGAAGCTGTCACTCCCAGAATTACCGTTCTCCCTTTTAACATACATTTTCTCTCTTTCGAAAAAACAGATCTCAGACAGCTCTGACAGCGTTCCGCAGCCACGCAAGAACCTCGGCATCGTTGTCCGCCTGCGCAACCTCCGTATCTTTTGTCGTATGTGCGAAATACGGCGAAAGTGCGTCCCAGACCTTCTTATGATATTCGTTCAGAAGTTTTCTTTCCTTTTCACTCATAAGAGAAGGGTCTACTCCATCCAGATCAAACGGAACCAGCGTCAGCGGCTCGAATTTAAGGAACTGTCCGCAGGAAGTCTTCATCGCCTTCACGCAGAGCATCAGATTTTCATGACGGATTCCAAATTCATTCTCAAGATAAATACCCGGCTCGTCGGAAGTAATCATCCCCTCCCGGAATGGCTCCTCTCCTCCCCGGTCCGGAGTATATTTAATCCGCTGCGGGCCCTCGTGAACATTGAGACAGAAGCCGACGCCATGGCCGGTGCCGTGATTGAAATCTTCCCCGATTTCCCAGAACGGCTCACGGGCAAGATAATCGATGGCCGCTCCTGCGCAGCCCTCCTTAATAACAGCATTTCCGAGGTTCAGGTTCGAGCGCAGCGCTCTGGTAAAGTATTCCTTTTCCTTATCACTGATTTTTCCGAGAACAACCGTACGCGTAATGTCCGTCGTTCCTTCCGGATACTGGCCGCCCGTATCGCAGAGGATTGAACCCTCCGGCAGAATCGGGACATCCGTCTCCGGCGTCGCACTGTAATGGATGATGGCTGCATGCTCCGCATATCCGATAATCGGATAGAAGGAAGGTCCGATGTAGTCTTTGGTCATGCTGCGGAATTTTTCCAGCTCCACGGCTGCCGAGCATTCAGTAATCCCCTTTCCGGCGTTCTGCTTCAGCCAGTAAATGAAACGGGTAACTGCCACGCCGTCACGGATGTGCGCCTGCCGGTCGTTCTTAATCTCCGTTTCGTTTTTGCAGGCCTTTGCAAGTCTTGTCGGATTCGGACGGTTGATGATCACAACTCCCCGCCGGAGGCTGGAAGCCAGCCGGTAGTTCACGGCATTTAAATCGCACCACACGCGCGCTTCGGCCGGGATCTTCGGAACATCCTCATACACATTCATATATTCGTGAAGCTCTACACCGGCATCCGCCAGCTGCTTTTTAATTTCATCGGAAATGCATTTCGTCTGCACATACAGGCAGACCTTCTCCGGTGTCATAATCAGATAGGAAAGAACGACCGGGTTGCATTCAATATCATCGCCGCGGATGTTCAGCAGCCATGCGATATCATCCAGAGATGTCAGCAGAAAATAGTCTGCCCGTTCACCGGCCATCTTTTCGCGCACATACGCAATCTTTTCCTCTCTGGCCGTGCCGCAGTATTTCGTATCCAGCGTCCAAACCGGCTTTGCGGAAAGTTCCGGCCGATCCTCCCAAATCATGCCGATCAGATCATAATCCGGCACGATCGTAACCCCGATCTCCCCCAGCTGTCTGGAAAGAGTCATACCGGACGCTGCATTCACGGTGCGCCCGTCAAATCCGAGCTTCTGACCCTTTTTCAGAGTTTCAAGCAGAAAATCATTGATATTCAAGACCCCTGGTTCACCCATCTTAAAAAGCGTAACGCCGGATCCTTCCAGTTGTTTTTCTGCCTGCAGAAAATAGCGCCCGTCGGTCCACAGTCCTGCCTGATCCTGCATGATCACGGCAACACCGGCACTTCCGGTAAATCCCGTGATATATTTTCTGCACTTAAAATACTCGCCTACATACTCCGAGTTATGAAAATCATCAGTAGGAACCATGTAAGCGTCAATTCCGAATTCCTTCATTTTGCCGCGAAGAGCGGCAAGTCTTTCCGGTACAGTCATTTAAAAACCTCGATTCTGCTTTTTAGAAGCGAATGTTTTTTTCGTATATGAGCAGAAGCCCATACATCAGCAGGTCGTCATCAATTTTGATTTTGTGATGACACAATGGTGTTACCACGCTGGCCAGTCCGCCGGTAGCTATAATCGTGGCCTTTGTTCCCAGCTCTTCCTCCATCCGGTCGATCATTCCATCCAGCATGGCGGCATTTCCGTACACACTTCCGGATTTCATGCAGTCTATCGTGTTTTTTCCGATGACATGCCTCGGCGCGTCCAGGCTGATATGCGGAAGCTGTGAGGTCCGGTTGGAAAGAGAATCCAGGGAAACCCGCAGTCCCGGGATGATAACTCCCCCGATATAATTTTTATGCGTATCGACAACGGTCATGGTGGTCGCCGTCCCCATGTCGATGATAATGACCGGCAGCGGATAACGGTCGATCGCCGCAACCGCGCCGGTGATCAGATCCGCGCCGACCGTCGCCGGATTATCCATGGCAATGTTCAGTCCGGTCTTTACACCCGGCCCGACAACCAGAACATCACAGTTCGTAAGTTTCTGAATCGCACGCTTAAACAGCGGCGTCACCGGCGGCACCACGGAACTGATGATCGCTCCGTCTATCTGAGATGGTTCAATATGATGCAGCTCCAGAATAGTTTTAAAAGAGATAGCGTGTTCCAGGTCTGTTTTCTGCCGGTCCGTGGATATGCGTTCCGTCAGCAGCACCTTCCGTGTCTTTGTATCCATACACCCGATGACAATATTGGTATTGCCTATATCAACTGCGGCGATCATGGCTGTCCTTTCCTTCCCGGCGAACCTCCCTGCGTTTTCTGTTTCTTCGTCCGGCAATTATACCATCTGTGCCCGGGCAGAGGGTCCGGCACCATTTCTGTTAATCAAATGCGCTTTGATCAGTGCCGTGCCAACCGCGCTGGTGAGCATCGTAGAGGAAATCATCTCGAATACTGCATTTACACCGACAAACGTACAGATAAAGAGGATGACGTTTCTTCCGTCCATCAGTTCCTTCACATAATTCGTATTTCCAAAGAATATAACAATGGCAGACATAAAGAATGCTGTATTCAGGAATGCAGAGAAGAAGCCTGTAACTGCGCAGGATAATGCCGGATGCATTTTTCTGTTCAGACCGCGGAAAATATAGCCAAGCACAAAGCCATCCAGCATACGCGGACCAAAGCAAAGCACCGCTGTCAGTACCGGGCTGATGGAAAACAAAATGCCGGTCATGCCTGCTCCCTTCAGCGCATGGAGAAAAGAAGTCAGACCAAATATGGCACCTGCGGCAGCCCCGCCGGAGGGTCCCATGGCTATAGCGGCAACCGCTACCGGTATCATATTAAAAGTAATGGAAAGCGGCCCGATATTCAAATATCCAAGCGGGGTGTAGGCCATCAGAAAGAGGATGGCCGCGATCAGTGACATCAGAACGAGATTTCTGGTTTTAGAGTTGGTATTCATTTTTCCCTCCTGTTATCATTCCCCTTCGGTCAGAGAAAATATCTCCCGCTTCCAATCCGGCCGGTATCCGAATACCAGTCCCTACCAGGATCCGGTTTCAGAGTCCTTATCACCTTTTTGAAAGTTATGGCCTTTTTCGGGGATACAATACATGTGCAGACGTTATTGTCTGCACCGTGAGTATAGCACGCGGCAGGGAATTTACAAGTTCGCAGAATAAGTTCCCTACAGATGAACCGGCTTTCCGGCTGTCGGCTTTATGCCGTTCCCTACAGATGAACCGGCTTTCCGGCTGTCGGCTTTACAACCTGAATGCCGGGGTATTTTTCCTTCATCATTTTTCTCAGCGGCCTGGTATCCACATCCCGTGATACAGGCGGAAAAGCATTATCAAAGTGTGACAGCAGAATGCGCTTTGGCATCAGCCGCCCGATCACACGGTCGGCGCATGCCAGCAGATCATTGTTCCCCTGATACGGCAGGATCAGCAGATCCGCGCTCTGCGGATAATTTTCATCATCATCCAACGCCAGGCTTCCGGGAATAAGAACACGCTTCCCTTCTGCCTTCAGCTCATAGCAAAGCGTCTCACCGTTCTCTTTGAAACTCTGGTTTGCGTACAGCAGAAATGGTATATTCCGAATGTATTTAAGGATGCGCACGGGATTGAGTGTCTCTCCAATCAATTTCCGGTCAAACACAATATGACGCCCCTGATATGCTTTTACACGCACGTCCCCGATGGGGATTTCCATTCCAGGCCGGATCAGCACTACAGAATCGGTAAAATCCGTATTCTTTGCTATCGTCTCCGCCGGCGTTTTTGTACAGAAAACGGTAGGGTCCCCTTCTTCAAGCAGGGTCGGCACAAAAAACAGATGATCAAAGTGTCCGTGCGTAATAAAAATTATTTTTTCATCGAGGAAATCATCCAGCGTGTTCGGATTGGACGCACCGGTCAATTCAACAAACGGGTCGAAAAGGATCCTCTGCCCTGCTGCTTCAAACAGCAGCGTATTCGTTCCCATCCAGGTAATGTTCATTCTCTTTTCCGTCACTCCATTTTCTAATGTCCATTCGCATCATCCGGTTTCCCTCCCGGTTTTCATACGGTTTCCGCAGTTCCCGTCCGCAGCCATGGTTACCGTTCCTACAGACGGCCGATTATTTTCCTCTTACCTGCTTGCTGATTCCAACCAGGCGGCTGGTGCCCAGGCGGTCTGCTCCAAGCTCAATAAAGGTTTCCGCATCCTGGAAAGATTTGATGCCGCCGGAAGCCTTTACTTTAACGCCGGCACCAACATAGGTTCTGAGTAATTTTACATCCTCAAAGGTAGCTCCTCCCGTGGAGAAACCAGTAGATGTTTTAATATAATCAGCTCCTGACTGTGTGACAATCTCGCACATTTTTTTCTTCTCATCATCAGAAAGCAGGCATGTTTCAATGATCACCTTCAGAATATGACCCTCTGACACCTTCCGGAGCTGGTCGATTTCATTCTTTACATAATCATAATTTTTAGCCTTCAGGGCGCCAATGTTTATAACCATGTCTACTTCATCCGCGCCATTTTCTATGGCCTCTTTCGCCTCAAAGACCTTTACCGCCGTCGTGGTGTTCCCGCTTGGGAAACCGATCACCGTACAGATTCTCATTTTCCCTCTAAGATAGTCTTTCGCACGTTTTACAAAACAGGGAGGAATGCACACGGACGCCGTTTTGTAGTAAACCGCATCGTCACAGAGTGTGCGGATATCTTCCCATGTGGCATCCGGTTTAAGCAGCGTGTGGTCAACCCTTGCCAGTATCTCTTCATTCGTCATTCTGATTCCCTCCATTCGTTAAATATCCACATGCGTCTTTTCTTCTGTTCTCCGTCGATCCGCCATGTGTTTTTCATTTATTCTGATTCTCTGTCCCTAGTATAACAGAATGGACGAAAATTGGCATCAAAAAAAGGAGCCACCCGACTTTCTCGTCATCGAATGGCCCCTTCAATGTGTAATCTGAAGCTTCACTGTATAACCTCTTTTCTATTGTTTCTTTTTTGGATTGCCTGTTCCGTCAGGTACAGGACTTGCTAACTAGAATTTGGGTTTGTCCTCCTTCTTTTTATTTGCTTATTCAAGCCTTTTGAATGTTGACTGCCTGATAATTTTCAGGACTTACTTATGTGTACTTTGGTTTGTCCTCCTGTAAATTATTAAGCTGCTCGATCAGCTTTGATCTTT
This sequence comes from uncultured Eubacteriales bacterium, assembly GCA_900318615.1. GTDB lineage: Bacteria > Bacillota > Clostridia > Lachnospirales > Lachnospiraceae > Merdiplasma. Next base: position 233 of record ONLK01000075.1, on the reverse strand, counting down.
AATTCTGTCTCTTCTTTCTTTGTATCTAAAGTATAATCCTCAATACTGTTTTTGTCAACACTTATTCTGTTAATTTATATTATATTTTTAAATTGTATGAATATTCAGATATTTTAAGTGTTTCACCGCAACTGAGTTATAACAGGGCAGCTGCTGTTGCAGCTGCCCTGTATCTTTATCAAATCTATATAAACATCCTGTTCGATGGTCCGGCAATCCGGCGGCTGCGCCGC
>ONLK01000106.1 GCA_900318615.1 uncultured Eubacteriales bacterium | reverse complement strand
CCTCCTTTGGAGATTGTGTTGTTAGCACTTACATTCTACCAAAAGAGGCATAGCTATGGATTTTCTATTCAATTGTTCAACTTCATTTTACAATCAACCAAAATAATTTTTTTGTGGTATACTTTGTGATATACAAAAAAGCAGCCGCACATACGGGGACGCACAACGCATCATCCGCACCGCAGCACACGGCGCACAAAGCCGGTATACGCGCAGGGCATCGCAGATGCGACACATGGCGCCGGGATGCACGCAGAGCATCGCAGACACGACACACAACACGAGGAGGACGCAGCATGAACAAAGGATATTTTCAGATTTATACCGGCAACGGCAAGGGGAAAACCACAGCTGCCCTGGGCCTGGCCCTTCGGGCGGCCGGTGCAGGTCTTCAGGTTTATCTCGGGCAGTTTATGAAAAGCATGGAATACCACGAAATCGGCATTCTGAAGGAGAGGGTTCCGGAAATTCAGGTCGAACTGTTCGGCATGGGCTGCATCGTGGACCGTGACGCGGGAATTCCCGATATCCGGGCTGCCCGTACCGGCGTAAAGCGCGCACTGGAGGTACTGCGCTCCGGAAGCTATGATCTGGTGATCCTGGATGAGATATTCATCGCACTGTATTTCAATCTGATTACTCGTGAAGACCTGGAAAATCTCCTGGAGGCGAAGCCCTCCGGCACCGAGCTGGTCATGACCGGGCGCTACGCTCCGGAATGGCTGTTGGAGAAGGCAGACCTGGTCACCGAAATGAGAGAAGTCCGCCACTATTATGAAGCGGGCGTGGAAGCCCGGGATGGAATCGAACGCTGACGGGGTTTAACGAGCAAACATTATATTATAAAAATAAGAGATATAATACATACTCCCACCAGCGACGGGAGAAATAATCCATCGGAGCTGCCGGTGAAGGCAGACCGATGAATGAAACAGAGGGCAGCGAGGGCGCTACTGCGCCGCGCCCTCATACGCCTTCTCAAAGATATCGATAATCTGTTCCTTTGTCGCCTTCCGGGGGTTCGTTGCTGCGCAGGCATCCTTCATGGCGTTCTCGGCCAGGATATCGAAATCCTCCCGCCGGACACCCAGTTCCTTCAGGTTCGCCGGAATCCCGACTTGTCCGCTCAGACGCCGGATTGCCCGAATCGCCTTCACTGCCGCATCGTCCGTGGACAGCCCGTCAACCTTTTCACCCATTGCCCTCGCGATATCTCTGAAACGGTTCAGGTTTCCGATAATATTGAATTCCTCCACATACGGCAGCAGAATCGCATTACAGACGCCATGGGGCAGATTGTAAAAGCCTCCCAGCTGATGAGCCATCGCATGGACATATCCGAGGGAAGCGTTATTAAACGCTGCGCCGGCCAGATACTGCGCATAGGCCATTCGGTCTCTCGCCTTCATATACTCACCGTTTGCAACTGCTTTCGGAAGATACTGTGTGATCATTGTAATCGCCAGAAGCGCAGTAGCGTCCGTCATCGGAGTTGCCATCGTGGAAACATAGGCCTCAATCGCGTGAGTAAGCGCATCCATTCCAGTTGAAGCGGTCAGCGATGGCGGCATGCCAATCATAAGCTCCGGATCATTAATGGAAATATCCGGCGTGACTCTCCAGTCCAGAATGGCCATCTTCACCTTTCTCCTGGTATCGGTAATAATGCAGAACCGCGTAATTTCCGATGCGGTTCCTGCCGTTGTATTAATCGCAAGGATCGGTACCGGGCTGATGGCGGCCTTATCAACTCCTTCATAATCATGAATCGTCCCGCCGTTGGCGGCCACAAGTCCGATTCCCTTGCCGCAGTCATGAGAAGAACCGCCGCCGAGAGTGACGATAGCATCACACTGCTCTTCGTTGAAAACCTTCAGTCCCGCTTCAACATTCGTATCCTTCGGATTCGGCTCTGCTCCGCCGAAAATCACCGAATCGATTCCCGCATCCTTCAGATATCCCTGAATATCTGCGGCCATCGGCTGCGTGGCGAGAAATGCGTCAGTGACGATCATCGCTTTTTTCGCATGCATGGTGGCCAGCAGACGACCGCATTCTTTTACAGCTCCTTCACCAAAAACATTTCGCGCGGGTAAATAATAATACATTGACATAACTGATTCTCCCTTCGTTTATGCGATACGGTTTTATATTTATTCATAACCGCACCTGAATTTTCTGCATTATACCACCCGAAAAGAAGAATGCAAGTACTTTATCTCAAAAAAAATTGTGTTTTTGTGAATTTTTATTCATTTTCGATAGTCAAATGACAAACGATGGTCTATCCTTTACGCGCTTGTTAAATCTGCGTCAAACAGCATGATAATTCGTTATCGAAGTATTGCTTGTTACGAATTATTATTCATTTTGTTATATTTTTAACCGCTCCGGAGGACTTTAGCGATGAGAACGATGAGGACAAAGCAATGGCACCGCCCTGACTGTCCCAGCAAAACAAAGAGGCTATCGCACAATTATCAAAAAGAAGGAGCCGTCGCTCCAGCTGATATTTAAATCAACTGTGCGACAGCCCCTTTTCATGCATTCCGACGCTTCCGCGCCGCGCTTTCATCATTTTTCTATTCCGGCAATCGCCCTGGCAAGGTCTTTCTTGCCCTGAATATTCCCCTGTCTGGAAATCATGATGCGCTGCGCCTGAGGCGACCCTGCACCGTGCATGGATTCTGTGCGGTATCCCACAGCGGCGGTCCCCAGACACAGATTCTCCAACAGCCGGAGCACCTTCTGGCGATCCTCCACATCCACATCTTCCCGGGTCGCAAAGTACTTCCGGCAGATCGCACCGACGGATTCCCCTTCTCTTCCCGCAGGCAGTTCCGACTCGAAGTCCTTCTGGGACGGCATCGTCACCATCAGTCCGCCGGCGATGTCCTCTGCCAGCCGGACGATTTCATACGGAAAACGTGTCACATTCTGCTTGCAGACATTCGCCAGCAGCAGATCGATCTGATAGTTCCCCGCTTTGGTGGGATGTCCTTCAGCCGAGCAGGCGATTCCGCAGCAGAACAGCGTCTCATTCAGATGTGTCATCTCGATAAGCTTGTCTTTGATATGAGAAGCCTTCTC
>ONLK01000022.1 GCA_900318615.1 uncultured Eubacteriales bacterium | reverse complement strand
GTGGGTCAAGTTCCGTCGCGACCGGATACGGACTGTTGGCCCGGATTACTCGCCGCGTCTTGCTTTGGGCTAAGTAAGTACGCGGCCAAGAACTGAACAATAGCCCGGATTACTCGCCGCGTCTTGCTTTGGGCTAAGTAAGTGCGCAGCCAAAGACTGAACAATAGCCCGGATTTCCCGCCGCGGCTTACTGTGGGTCAAGTTCCGTCGCGACCGGATACGGACTGTTAGCCCGGATTACTTGCCGCGGCTTACAGCGGGTCAGGCAAGCTCGCGGCGAAAGAGTGAACAATAGCCCGGATTTTCCGCCGCGTCTTGCTTTGGGCTAAGTAAGTACGCGGCCAAGAACTGAACATTAGCCCGGATTACTCGCCGCGACTTACAGCGGGTCAGGCAAGCTCGCGGCGAAAGCCCGGATCATCGTCTGGAATCTGTGCCGCGGCAAGATTTCGGGCGACAGCTAGGAACTTTATGCACGATACTATATAATAATTTAGAAACAGTGACATCGAACAAATTCAGAAAGGAGAGGCCATGCAGCAAAGCGGAAAGCTGAACGGGAACGAAATTACCATATCCGTGCGCAATCTGGTGGAGTTCATTCTGCGTTCCGGCGATATCAAGGCAGGCACCGGTACCATGGCGGATCCTGAGGTGATGCAGATGGGATCCCGCATGCACCGAAAACTTCAAAAAAGCGGAGGTAAAAACTATCAGGCGGAGGTTCCGCTATCCCGTACAGTTGACTGTGGGGACTATAAAATAACGATCGAAGGCCGTGCGGACGGAATCATTACCGCGGCTCAGCCATCCGGCAGCCCGGACGAAGCGCAGAAAGATGCCGCGGCTCAGCCATCCGGCAGCCCGGACGAAGCGCAGAAAGATGCCGCGGTTCAGCCATCCGGCAGCCCGGACGAAGCGCAGAAAGACGCCGCGGCTCAGCCGGATGCTACCGTCGATGAAATCAAGAGTACTTTCCGCAGTCTTGAAAAGATGAAGGAGCCGGAGGTTTTGCATCTGGCGCAGGCGAAGTGCTACGCTTATTTTTACTGCTGCGATCATTCACTTTCAAAGATAAGTGTGCGCATGACGTATGTGAATCTGGATACGGAAGAGGTCCGAAGGTTTTATTTTCATTATACGGCCGGTGAACTGGAGCAGTGGTTCTGCGGCGTCCTTGAAGAATACAAGAAGTGGGCTGCCTTTCAGATCAGCTGGAGAAAAATCCGGCAGGAATCGATCCATCAGACAACATTTCCCTATCCTTATCGGAAAGGGCAGTTTGAACTGGCCAAAAGTGTATATCAGACGATTGACCGGGGGAAAATTCTGTTTATCCAGGCGCCGACCGGGGTTGGGAAAACACTGTCCGTTCTCTTTCCGAGTGTCAAGGCAGTGGGGGAAGGAAAGGGAGATAAGATTTTTTATCTGACAGCCAGAACGATAGCACGAACCGTAGCTTCAGAAGCGTTTAATCAGCTGCGCGAACATAATTTACGGTATAAAACAGTTGTGATCACGGCGAAAGAAAAAATATGTCCGATGGTCAATGCGTCTGCCGCGGACAGGGCGCTGACGGCAGCAGAAGAAGCTCCGGAAAACGGGTCCGGCCGGACTCCGTGTGATCCGGAGCTTTGTCCATACGCCAGGGGGCATTTTGACCGGATCAATGATGTACTGTACAGACTGGTGACCATGCAGGACTCTTTTGACCGGACGAAACTTTTGCAGGCAGCGCAAAAGTACCGGGTCTGTCCGTTTGAACTGTCGCTCGATCTTTCCCTGTGGGTGGATGCGGTCATCTGCGATTATAATTATGTCTTTCATCCCCGGGCAAAACTGAAACGCTTCTTTGCAGATACCGTGCGGGGAGACTATCTTTTTCTGGCAGATGAGGCACATAATCTGGTGGAACGAGGCCGGGACATGTACAGCGCCGGCCTCGTTCGGGAAGATTTTGTGGAGTTGAAGCGTGCTGTCAGCGTATACGGTCCAGAAAAAAAGCAGGACGAAGAAACATCGCAGGCGATCAAACGTCTAACCCGTGCATTGAACAGCACGGCGCGGATCCTGATGCAGATGAAAAAGAACTGTCAGGAGCAGACCGGCGCGGAAAACGCAGATCAAAGAGGAGTACTGTCTACATCCCCCGAAAATGCGGGTAAAAGCGAAGCACTGTCAGCATCCTCCGGGTTCGAAAAAAAATACTGTCTTCTTCCTGGAATCGGAACACTTCCGGTTTCACTGATAAATCTAACCAGTGCCATGGAGGATTTTCTGGATGTCTGCGATGACCGGAAGCTTGCGGATCAGGTGAGAAGCGTATATTTTAATGTCAATTCATTCCTCGAAATCAGTGGCCGGGTAGATGAGCATTACGTCATCTATGATGAAATTCTTCCGAACCGGCGGTTTATGGTCCGGCTTTTCTGCGTGGATCCGTCGGCAAATCTGCAGCAGTGCCTCGATAAAGCCCGCAGTACGATTTACTTTTCGGCAACGCTGCTTCCAATTGACTATTACAAGCGGCTTTTAAGTACCCGGACAGATAATTATGCCGTGTATGCAGCCCCGGTATTTGATCCCGGGCGCTTGAAAGTATTGATCGGCGCGGATATCAGCAGCCGTTACCGTGACCGTACGCCTCAAATGTACTGGAAAACAGCCGGTTACATAAGAAAAATTGTATCCACCCGGAAAGGAAACTATCTCGTCTTTTTTTCGTCTTATCGTCAGATGGAGGAGACGGAGGCAATGTTTGAGGAAAACTGTCCGGAGAATACGGAGATTATCATGCAGCGCAGCGGCATGCGTGAAAAAGACAGGGAAAATTTCCTGAACCGCTTCTCGGAGACTTCCGCGAAAAGCCTGGTCGGGTTCTGTGTGATGGGCAGTATTTTCAGTGAAGGAATTGACCTGAAAAAGGACAGACTGATCGGCGCCATCATCGTTGGAACCGGATTGCCCCAGGTGTGTACCGGGCAGGAAATCCTGAAAAATTATTATGACAAACGCTCGCCGGACCCGCAGAACAAAGAGGGATTCCGGTATGCGTATATCTGCCCGGGAATGAATAAGGTACTTCAGGCAGCCGGACGGGTTATACGAACGGAAGAAGATTACGGAACGGTTGTACTTCTCGACAACCGCTTCACGCAGACGTCCTGCAGCTGCATGTTCCCGCGGGAATGGAGCAGCCGGGAAATATGCTCGGCGGCGACCGTGGATAGCAGACTGAAGGAGTTCTGGAAGAAAATGGAGGTTAAAGACAGCAAAAATCATACATGCTGACAGCGCTTTGCAGCCCGTAATAATAAATGAGCGGCAAAAGGTACTTTTGACACGCATATCTTAAGATATAATTTATGTGTCAAAAGTCCGGTCTGTGTGTTATAGTGAGGATGCGTAATCAGCGGACAGGAAAGCTATTTTCTACCCGCAGAAGACATATTCATGTGGTCATGCGGGACAGTAAAGGCAGTCAGAGGGGGGAGTGCTGATGAAATGTCCATACTGCGGAGCGCATATTCGTAAATCTGATAAATTCTGCGCAAGGTGTGGGAAAACGGTAAATATACCGGATGCGGTGAAGGATCCCTGGTATCTGGATGAACCGGACCGGGCGAAGGATCCGGACCAGGTGAATGACCCGGAGATAAAGGATTCTATTTTCAGCGGGGCCGGCATGGACGAGGATGATCTTGACAATCCGTATGAAGAGCATCTGTACCGGGACAGCTTTGAAGATGACCGGGAGAAGGGAACACACGCGCGGACCGTGTCCGTTGTTGTACTGTTTTTCGTAGCCGCTGCTGCAGCGATCTTTCTTGTCATCTATTTTCATCCGGGCTTTATTGATAATTTTATTATGCGCCTGCCCGGGCTGGGCGGGGCGGAGGTACAGTCGGAGGAACCGGTGATAATCTCACAGACGGGAGCACGCAGCGGCGCGGCTGGCACCGGTGAAAACGGGGTACTTACGGAAAAGGAAATCATTTCCGTATGATACGATAAAAAAACAAACAGGCAGCTTTGCATAAAACAGGAGGATGGCGTCATATGGATAATGTTAGACGCGTATATGTCGAGAAAAAAGAAGCTTTTTCCACACCTGCAAAGGACCTGACACATGAGATCAGGTCATACCTGGGAATTCAGGGGCTAGAAAAGATCCGTGTTCTGATCCGGTATGATGTTCAGCATATTTCGGACGATGTTTTCAGAGCTGCCTGCCGGACAGTGTTTTCAGAGCCACCGGTAGATAATCTTTACGAGGAGAAATGTCCGGTGGGTGAGGGCGGCCGCGTATTCTCGGTAGAATATCTGCCGGGACAGTTTGATCAGCGCGCCGATTCGGCGGTTCAATGTATCCGTTTTTTGAAGGAAGATGAAGATCCGATCATCCGGACAGCAACGACCTATATCATTGAAGGAAACGTTACGGATGAGGACATGGAAGCTATCCGTTCCTATGTTATTAACCCGGTGGACTCCCGCACGGCCGATGAAAAGAAGCCGGATACGCTGGAACAGAAATTTCCGGAGCCGGCCGATATTGAGATCATGGATGGGTTCACGGCCATGCCGGAGGAAGAATACAGAAAACTGTATGACTCACTGAACCTGGCCATGACATATAAGGATTTCTGGCATATACGGCATTACTTTACCGAAGAGGAGCATCGGGATCCGACCATCACGGAGATCCGGGTGCTGGATACCTACTGGTCAGATCACTGCCGCCACACTACTTTTTCCACAGAACTTAAAAATGTAACCTTCGGCGAGGGAGAGCTGAAAACTCCGATTGAGGAAACATTCAAACAGTATGTCCAGGACCACAATGAACTGTACGCAGGGCGTGATGATAAGTTTATCTGTCTGATGGATATGGCGCTTCTGGCTGCCAAAAAGCTTAAGAAAGAAGGAAAACTTCAGGATCAGGAAGAGTCTGATGAGATCAATGCCTGCTCCATCGTAGTTCCGGTGGAAATCGACGGAAAGACCGAGGAGTGGCTGGTTAACTTTAAGAATGAAACTCACAATCATCCGACAGAAATCGAGCCGTTCGGCGGAGCTGCCACCTGTCTGGGCGGAGCGATTCGTGACCCGCTTTCCGGAAGAACTTACGTATATCAGGCGATGCGTGTAACCGGCGCGGCGGATCCGAGAGCTTCGGTTAAGGATACAATTCCTGGCAAACTTCCGCAGAAAAAACTGGTGCGCGAGGCTGCCCACGGATACAGTTCCTATGGAAACCAGATTGGTCTGGCGACCGGTTATGTGAAGGAAATTTATCATCCGAACTATGTGGCAAAGCGCATGGAGATCGGCGCCGTGATGGGTGCGGCTCCAAGAAAGGACGTCAAACGTCTGACCTCAGACCCGGGCGATATCATTATTCTGCTGGGCGGGCGGACCGGCCGTGATGGAATCGGCGGCGCTACCGGTTCCTCGAAAGCCCACAATACACAGTCTATTGAAGTGTGCGGAGCTGAGGTGCAGAAAGGCAATGCGCCGACCGAGCGCAAATTGCAGCGCATGTTCCGCCGCCCGGAGGTTTCCCGCATTATCAGAAAATGCAACGACTTTGGCGCCGGCGGAGTGTCCGTGGCGATCGGAGAACTGGCGGACGGACTGCAGATCGATCTTGACAAGGTTCCAAAGAAATACGCCGGCCTGGATGGTACGGAGCTGGCCATCTCTGAATCGCAGGAACGTATGGCGGTGGTTGTAGCCCCGGAAGATGCCGATCTGTTCCTGGCGTATGCGCATGAGGAAAATCTGGAAGCTACCCGGGTTGCCGTTGTTACGGAAGAGCCCCGGCTGGTGATGACCTGGAGAGGCAGGAAAATTGTCGATCTTTCCCGTGCATTCCTGAATACCAACGGAGCCCACCAGGAAACGGATGTATTTGTGGATATTCCGTCCAAAGAGGACGATTTCTTTAAGAGGGAAGAAGTAAAGGAAGAAGATGTCCGGGCAAAGTGGCTGTCCGGTCTGTCTGATCTGAACGGCTGCAGCCAGAAAGGGCTGGTGGAGATGTTTGACAGCTCCATCGGCGCCGGAACGGTGCTGATGCCCTACGGAGGAAAATACCAGATGACCGAGACGCAGACTATGGTAGCCAGGCTTCCGGTACAGAAGGGAAAATGCGATACCGTTACCATGATGGCATACGGTTTTGATCCGTATCTTTCCAGCTGGAGTCCGTATCATGGGGCGATTTATGCCGTTCTCGAGTCTGTTTCCAGAATTGTGGCAGCGGGCGGCGACTGGAGCCGCATCCGCTTCACGTTTCAGGAATATTTCCGCCGCATGAGCGAGGACCCGGAACGCTGGAGCCAGCCGGTAGCGGCACTGCTGGGAGCTTACCGGGCACAGCTGGAATTTGGACTTCCGTCCATCGGAGGCAAGGATTCCATGTCCGGTTCCTTTAACGACATTGATGTGCCGCCGACGCTGGTCAGCTTTGCAGTGGATGTAAACAAAGAGAAGAATATTATTTCCCCGGAATTTAAGAAAGCCGGAAGCAGGCTGGTTCTTCTGAAAATCCACCGGGATGCGGATGAAGTCCCGGATTTTGAAGAGACTAAGGAACAGTACAGTAAGTTCTTTGAAGATATTCAGAAGGGCCGCATCCTCAGCGCCTGCGCGCTGGATGCCCATGGGCTGGTATATGCGGTTTCGAAGATGGCATTCGGCAACAAGCTGGGCGTAAAGATAGAGCACAATCTATCTCCGGATGATTTGTTTGCACCGGATTTCGGCAGCATTGTAGCAGAGGTTCCGGATGGAAAGGTTGGAGAACTGGCCATTACCTACACCGTCATCGGAGAGGTAACGGATAACGGTACCTTTGCGTACCGCAGTGTATGCATTCCGGCAGACGAGGCGGTGGATGCATGGAAGGGTACACTGGAGAGGATCTTCCATACCCGCTCTTCCGAGGCCCAGGAGAGTGCGCAGGAGACGAATGATACGCTTGGCTTCCTGGCAGACCCGCAGGATATTTATATCTGCAAACACAAGGTTGCGCGTCCGAAGGTATTCATTCCGGTCTTCCCGGGAACCAACTGCGAATATGATTCTGAAAAGGCTTTCGAGAACGCCGGTGCCGATGTGGATGTTAAGGTATTCCGCAACCTGAGCGCACAGGACATTCGGGATTCGGTTGAGATATTCAGCAAGTCGATCCGGGATGCACAGATTATTATGTTCCCGGGCGGTTTCTCCGCCGGCGATGAGCCGGATGGCTCTGCAAAATTTTTCGCAACCGCATTTCGCAATGAAAAGATCCGCGAAGCCGTGGATGATCTTCTCGAGAACCGGGACGGGCTGGTGCTTGGGATCTGCAATGGTTTCCAGGCGCTGATCAAGCTGGGACTGGTTCCGTACGGAAAAATTCAGGATCAGCAGATGGCAGACAGCCCGACGCTGACCTTCAACACCATCCACCGCCATATATCGAAGATGGTGTACACGCAGGTAATGTCCAACAATTCGCCGTGGCTTGCCGGGGCTGAAGTCGGGCGTACGTACGTAAATCCGGCATCTCACGGAGAAGGACGTTTTGTTGCGAATGAAGACTGGATTTACCGTCTGATCCACAATGGGCAGGTAGCAACGATGTATGCCGATGCGGATGGGAAACTTACGATGGATGAGGAATGGAATGTGAATGGTTCCTACGCCGGCATCGAAGGAATCCTGAGTCCGGACGGCCGCGTGCTGGGGAAAATGTGTCATTGCGAGCGCCGTGGGGACGGCGTGGCCATCAATATATACGGAGAGCAGGACATGAAGATTTTTGAGTCCGGAGTAGGATATTTCAAATGAATGATGAGGAAGTAAAACAGCTTCTTCGTGAGCTGGCGGAGAAAGCAGACAAACAGGGAAAGAGCGAATCCGTAAGGATATTTCTGGATCCGAAACCGAAGGAAGAGGAACCCCGGAAAAGGAGGGGAAAGTCTGCCTCCCGCCGGGAAGACCCGGAAGAACCGGAAGACATGAAAAAGGAGAAAATAACCTTTTCGGATGACCGGGAGGCTTCCGGATCTTTCCCGGAAAACCGGAGACGTAAAGCGGACCGGACAGCGGCTGCCGAAATAAATAAGCAGACGGTAAAGAAAGAGCGAACGGAAAGGTTCCCGGAAGCTCCGAAAATGACTATTCCGGAGGAAAAGGATGATGACTATTATCTTGACGAGGAAGATGATTCCGGCTGGGATGATTTCAGCATAACGCCGAAGGATGGGAAGGTCTATACACCGCACACCGGGAATGAAAAGGCGGAAACCGGCGAAGGTTCCGAAAATTCCGAAAAGGCCGGGACAGGTACCTTAGAAGATGAATCAGGCAGTGAAAACGGCCGTGAAACGCCGGGGCTTATAAAGAAATTTAAGGACTACTTCGGCTTCGGAAAGAGCAGCGATGAAGACGAACCGGAAAACGAACCGGACGGAGCCCCGGAAGAATCCGGGGATGTTCCGGAGGATGATGCGCAGAGCGAATCATGGGAAGACGAGCCGGAGGATGATGCGCAGAGTGAATCATGGGAAGACGAGCCGGAGGATTTTGACGAAAGCACGGAAAGTTTCCGGGAAACGGATGAGGAAATTCCGCAGATAAAATCTTCGCGCTATCCGGAGAAGACAGAACCGGAAGAGAAAAGCGGACCCGTTTTTGAGCCGACGGATTTTGAAAGCGACGCAGATGAATTCAGAAGTTCTCCCGATATCGGAAAAAAGGAGAGGCCGCTGCGTGCTGACAGGACAGAGCGCAGGGAATTTTCTTTTCGCCGGCTTTCTTTGTTCAGGAAGGCAGACAAAGAGTCTGGCACAGAAGCAAACGGGACAGCTGCCGGGAAAGTGCCGGCGGATGCATCATCAAAGGAACCGGAAAAGGAAGACAGGAACCCGATGCCGGCGAAGAGCACCGGAAATTTAGACGGGACGCCGGGAAAGGCAGGAGCCCGGATTTCGAAAAAAGCTGCACAGGAGCCGGGTGAGGACGGAACGCCGATTTCAGAAAAAGCTGCACAGGAACCGGGTAAGGACGGAACGCCGATTTCGGAAAAAGCTGTACAGGAACCGGGTAAGGACGGAACGCCGATTTCGGAAAAAGCTGTACAGGAACCGGGTAAGGGCGGAACGCCGATTTCGGAAAAAGCTGTACAGGAGCTGGAGAAGACCGGAGCTCAGATTTCGGAAAAAGCTGTACAGGAACCGGAAAAGACCGGAGCTTATATTTCGGAAGAAGCTGCACCGGAGCCGGGTGAGGATGGAATTCCAGGTTCGGAAGAAGACTATGAAGAACCGGATAATGAAAGCCCTGGGGAAAAAGCGGAAAAGACAAAGAAAAAGGCAGCTTCCGGGCTGAAGGATAAATTTTCCGAATGGAAGAAGAAACATCTGTCCGGCAGCATTCTTATTTTTGCCGGCATTGTGCTTCTGGCTGTCATTATTATTGTGGCAGCGGCTGTTCATGTTGCATCCAACAGACATAAGAGCCGGAATGTGACGGCAGACGAAGGCCTTTCTGTTTTGGTTGAAAAGGAGCCATCCTCCTGGACGAACCAGTCGGAAGTGAAACTGAAAATCAGGGCGGACAGTGATATTCAGTCGGTAACCATCAATGGGGAAGACATGAATTACTCCGGAGGGAAGAGTGCGGTCATCACGGCACAGGCATCGGACAGTCTTCTGAACGTTTCTGTAAAAACCCAGGAAAAGGAGCTGAAGGCGCAGGTCGGGATTCCGATGATAGATTCAAAACCGCCGGAACTGAACGTAAGTATTAATGGCAGCGAAGCTACGCTGACCGCAGCCGACGATCAGTCCGGACTGGCCGGTATTTACTACGGCACACTGGAGGGGTTAACCAATCTTCCGCTTTATCAGCCGTACACCGGACCGTTTGAGGTAGATTCTTCCAGGCTTTACTGTTACTATGCAATTGATAAAGCCGGAAATATGACCACCCCGACGCCGACCCGCATGGTGGAAGCACAGTCTCTTTCCTTTGATCGGGATTCCATTGCCCTGTTTCCGGGGGAGACAGCCTTGCTGAAAACAGTGATCGAGCCTGAAAACGCCTACATCAACGGACTGACCGTCACAAACAGTAATGAGGATGTGGCCAGAATTGATGCAAGCGGACTTATTACGGCAATTGCCGACGGAACCACAACCATTGAAGCCAGTGCGGACGGAATGCCGGCGGTTTCATGTACAGTAAAGGTTCAGTCAGAGGCGGATATTACGGTATCCGCGGTAGGGGATATTACGCTGGGAACGGATGTAAACTTCAGTGCAAACAGCAGCTTTGACACGGTTTACGCAACGAACGGCGCCAGCTACTTCTTTGATAATGTGCGTGATATTCTTTCATCCGACAGTCTGACCTTCGGAAATCTGGAAGGAACGCTGTCGGCGCAGGGCACACGCGAGGATAAGACCTACGCTTTCCGCGGAGATCCTTCCTACACGGCGATTCTTCAGGACGGTTCCGTGGAGGCAGTTACACTGGCGAACAATCACAGCAGTGATTATGGAGATGTAAGTCATACGGACACACAGCAGTATCTGACGGATGCCGGTATTACCTGGGTCGAAGGAAATACCATCAGCGTCCGGGAGGTCAACGGCGTCAGCGTCGGACTGATCGGAATATATGCACTGGACAGAGAAAAGGAGGCGGCGTCGGAAGTAAGCTCAGCCATTCAGGAAGCAAAGGATGAAGGCGCAAATGTCATTATTGTTTACTTCCACTGGGGAACGGAAAGCGCCACTGCTCCGGATGAAGCCCAGACCACACTGGCCCATCAGGCCATCGATGAAGGTGCAGATCTTGTTGTTGGCGCTCATCCTCACGTGCTGCAGGGAATTGAGCAGTATAACGGGAAATACATAGCATACAGTCTCGGAAACTTCTGCTTCGGCGGAAATTCAAATCCGGGCGACATGAATACGATGATTTTCCAGGAAACATTTAAGGTAGGACAGGGAGGAACCGTAAACGAAACGAGCATTAATCTTATTCCATGCACCGTCAGTTCCTCAACTACCTGGAACAATTATCAGCCGACGCCGGCAGAGGGAGATACAGCACAGCAGATCCTCGCCAATATTGAAACGATGAGTGCACAGCTGGGGACGGAACTGAATCTGGTATCGACGGCAGATACCGCCGTCAGTGAAACGGGTGCTGCAGCCGGTACGGGCACAAACCAATAAAAATATCGGAGGTAGTACAAGAGCATCCAGGTCACATACCCGTAATACCGGGGATGCGTATTTCCATCCGGACGTGCAGTTTGTCCGGCGGGCAGAACCGCCGGACGGGCTGCACGTTTTTTAATTTCTGATATTTATGAAACAATTTGCAACAAAATGTTTCTACGACAAACCTTATGTTGCATTCTAAACTCCAAAAGAATATGATGACAGTGTTCATCTTACCAGGATGAAACAAATCATATATAAGGAGCTTCTCATGAAAGATACAAACCCATCTGCAGCCGATGAGGCGATCGCCTATCACATTTCCGTACTTACAGATCACAAGATATTTTCAGATGAAGTCGACAAGCAAAAATTCCTGAGTATGACCGCGCAGGGGAAGGGCAGATATGACATTCTTGCCTTCTCGCTTCTGGATGACCGGTTTGATTTGCTGGTACGAAATCCGGATGCATCGGATGATCCGGTTACCGATGCCGTAACGGCGCTTATGACAAGATACAGAGAATATTATTTCCGTAAAGAAAGCAGCCTTCATTCGGATTTTGAGGTATCGATCAACTGCAGCAGTATTCATGACGGCAGGAGTCTGATTGAAACCTGCCTTGATATTCATGCGCTGTGTATGAAAGAAAACTATGTTGAAAGATTGAAGGATTACTGGTGGACGAGCTACCAGACGTACAGGGGAGAATATGACTGGAAATTTGTCGATGTATCGGATGTGTTAAAACGCCTGGATGACAAGCCGGAGGAATCCCGTCTGGCACTGCAGAAGCTTCAGCGGAGAAATCTGCACGGAAAATCAATAAAACCACTGCTGGCGGAGCGGCCGGCAAAGAAACGCAGCCGGTAAAGCAGCCGCGGCGGCCCCGGCACTTCCCTAAAGATTTCTGAAGAATTCCGGCCTCCTGTGACAAAACCTCTTTGGAGTGTTAGAATAAGTTTGCTTCACAAAAAGAGAACAGCAAACTTTTCACGATGACAGTTTTTGCCAGACGGGAGGTAATACTATATGAAAAAAAAGAATTTAATCGCTATGCTTGCGGCGGCGGCGCTTGCCGCGTGTGTGCTTACAGCGTGTGCAGAAAATGATTCTTCAGATGGCGTGGCAGCGTCTTCCTCATCCGGGAATACATCCGGATCCGGCAGCAAAGCTTCCTCTGCGGCCGGCAGTACATCATCCGGATCCGGCAGTGCGGCAGCCTCCAATAATCCGGATGGTGCGGACGCAGACGCGGACAGCAGCGTATCCGCAGAGGATACGTATGATGCAGACAATCAGGGAGGCGAGGATCCGGGCGCGGCCGATGAGAAGAATTTTGAAGAAAATTCGGAAGGCTACAGCTGGGATGGGGACTATATGAACGCCGGCGGCCAGACCCTGTCCATCACATCTTCCTCCGACGGCGGTACCTTTGACTTTCAGTTCGGCGCAGAAGGAGCCGCGGGAACTGCGACGGTGAACGGGACAAAGGCCGTTTTCAACGGCGACGATTCCTACGTTGTTACGTTTACCCTCGACGGAGACAGTATTGATGTTTCCACAACCAACGCGGCGGAGGAAGCCACCGGTGAGGACAGTGCAAACGCAATCGACGGATCCTACACCAGACAGTAAGGCAAGGATAAGCTGAAAAAACCGGGAGCTGAAAAGAATAAAAAATACTTGACTTTGAACACCGTCTATTATAAAATAACCTAGCAATCGGGAAAACCGTGGGATCTTAGCTCAGCTGGGAGAGCATCTGCCTTACAAGCAGAGGGTCATAGGTTCGAGCCCTATAGGTCCCATTTTCCCGATTGCAGTGTGGCGGGGTAGCTCAGCTGGCTAGAGCACGCGGTTCATACCCGCGGTGTCGAGAGTTCAAGTCTCCCTCCCGCTACTTCAAAGATCTCTGAAGTTCATGGAAAGAAAACTTCAGAGATCTTTTTTTTGCTGAAAACGGTTCGTTTCAGGACCTGCCTGCCGCATCGAATTTTTCGCAGAAAGGTTGATTTCAACAGGCACGTTCTGTATAATGTTACATACGCAATAGGCTTTAGCATTTCTTTTGTAAAGAAGGGAGATTGCAGTATGAAAAATCGCAAGAGTTTAGCTTTTCTGCTTAGCGCGGCAATGCTGGCTTCCGTAACGGCATTCCCGGCGGCAGCCGCAGAGGTTACCGGTACCGGCACAGCGCAGGGCATCGACGGACCGATCACTGTTGAAGTAACGGTAGACGGAGACAAGATTACCAAAGTCGAAATTACGGAGCAGAACGAGACACAGGGGATTGGCTCCGTAGCCGTAGAGCAGTTCCCGGATGAGATTGTGAAGACACAGAACATTGATATAGACAACATTTCCGGTGCTACGGTTACCTCTACCGGAATCAAGGATGCCGTGAAGGCGGCTCTGGAAGACGCAGGCGTGGATCCGGCTGCGTTCGAGGGAACGGAAAGCACTACGGAGGCGGCTTCCGAAGCACCGGCGGAGGATGAAACCTATGAGGCTGATGTCGCTGTCATCGGAGCCGGCGGTGCAGGCATGACCGCTGCCATTGAGGCAAGTGATGCAGGCAGGAGCGTTATCATTCTTGAAAGTCAGGCCCTGGTTGGCGGAAACTCTGTACGTTCTACCGGAGGTTTGAACGCAGCGGATACCAGGTGGCAGGATGCCAACGAATTTGACGAGGCTGCCGGTGTGGAGAAAACGCTGGCGGCAGCTGCCTCTGATTATGCAGATAACAAGACCATCACGGAGCTTGCAGCAACCGTAAAAGAGCAGTGGGATGCTTATCAGGCAAATCCGGAAGGATATTTTGATACCGCTGAACTGATGGAACTGGATACCATGATCGGCGGTCATGGCGTCAACAATCCGGAACTGGTAAAGACACTCGCAGAAAACAGCGCGGACGCTATTGACTGGCTTGATACCATCGGAGCAGAACTGCACAACGTATCTCAGTTCGGCGGTGCTTCTGTAAAACGTATCCATCGTCCGGTCAATGAGGAAGGACAGACTGTTCCGGTCGGATCTTACCTCGTTCCGATCCTGGAACAGAACGTGGAAGAAAGAGGCATTCAGATTCTTCTGAATACGACGGCAAAGCAGATCCTTACGGATGCTGACGGCGCTGCAGCCGGAGTCGAAGCGGAGGCAGCGGACGGACATAAGGTTACGGTCAATGCAAAAGCGGTTGTTCTGGCTACCGGCGGTTTCGGAGCAAACCTTGATATGGTTGTTAAGTATAAACCGGATCTGGAAGGATTTGTAACCACCAACGCTCCGGGAGCTCTGGGACAGGGTATTGATATGGCTACCGCTGTTGGCGCGGCCACGGTTGATATGGATCAGATCCAGATCCATCCGACGGTACATGTACAGGACGGCGTTGTTTCTCTGATTACCGAAGGACTCCGCGGCGACGGAGCCATCCTTGTGAACGCAGAAGGCGACCGTTTCACCGACGAAGTTGGAACCCGTGATGCTGTTTCCGCGGCAGAAATCGCGCAGACCGGTTCTACCGTATGGCTGATCGTTGATCAGGCGATGGTGGATGCTTCAGCGGTTATTCAGGGATACATTGACAAGGGCTTCACCGTAACCGGAAAGACGTATGAGGAACTGGCAGACGCGATGGGCGTTCCGGCCGATGAATTTGCGGCAACCATGGATAAATGGAATGGGTACGCAGCAAACGGCAGTGATCCTGATTTTGGACGTACCGCTTTCGCTAATCCGCTGGATACGGCTCCGTTCTACGCAATTCAGGTAACTCCGGGTATCCATCATACGATGGGCGGTGTTGTAATCAACACAGCGGCTCAGGTAGAAAAAGAAGACGGAAGCATTATTCCGGGTCTGTTCGCAGCAGGAGAGGTTACCGGAGGAGTACACGGTGCAAACCGTCTGGGCGGCAACGCGGTTGCAGATTTTACTGTATTCGGACGCATCGCAGGCCAGAATGCAGCAAAGTATGTTAACGGCGAGGAAATTACGGCAAATGAAGCCGTAACCGAGGCAGCTACGGAAACGGCAGCCGAATAATGTAAAAGAAAAGTCCGCTGCCCATCCGGCGGGGCGGACGAAAACTGAAAACAGTCAGTAAAAGGAAGGACGTGTGAAATGAGAAAGCGCTCATTCACACGTCCTTTTTCTGCGATATCACCAGATCGCCGCAGCCCGGCTTCCGAGCTGGCGGTATATTTTCATAAACTGTTCCTTTGGAACAGCCGTGTTGAAATCCAGCGGGTCAGCGATTAAAAATTCCTTTTCCGTTTCGCCCCGGCATACCATGCAGTGAAGCTGGCGGAAAACGCGGTGGCTGCGGCCTCCGGGCAGCGGATAGCTGCCGCACTCGTCATATTGAATGTCATCGAAATGAAGCGAAGCCCAGAAAATAAAAGGCCGTCCGGCTTTCAGCTGATGCTCCAGATCCTCCTGCGAAGCTCCGGTGAGATCATGCGCCCGAAACGATGAACCACGTTCAGAAAGATAGCGATCAGCAGCCGTTACGATGGGGCCGGCGAAGCAGTAGTAGCCTGTCTCCGGGGAAGCATCATCCAGATGCGGGTTGCCCATGTACAATAAATCGGGATCTGTACCGTACCATTTTTCACTGCGGGGCAGATAGTGATCAGCCAGATCACATTTGTCAGCCGGGAAGCCGAGAAAATTCAGAATTTCACACAGACTGGTGATTTCGCAGCCGTTTGGAAGCTCGGGATTCTGAAGAATCTGAGGGACAGGAAGATAAATGATATTTTCGTTCATAAGGTTCACTCCGATTCCGGCGGAAGAAAAAAGGCGGAGAGCCCTGGGTTTTCCTCTGACCGGAAATATTTTTTTTATGCGTAAAGTGCTGTATAATACTGAAAAACGGGTCCGACAGCCGGACTCTTACGTTTATAATAGCGGCAAAGGACCGTCCTTGCAAGAAGATGCAGTTATTATCTAAGGAGGAACAGAAAGTAATGAAGATTACCGGAATTCGGACAGCAACCATTGAAATTCCTCTGCGTACACCGTTTAAGACGGCGCTGCGTACAGCATACAATGTAAATGATGTTCTGGTCTGCATTGATACGGACACGGAAGCGAAAGGGTATGGAGAGGCACCGCCGACGGCTGTTATTACCGGGGATACGATTCCATCCATAAGGGATGCGATTGAAAATTATATTGCGCCGGCGCTGATCGGCCTGAATATCGACGATCTGGAGGATATTGAGGAAATCATCGATAAAAGCATGATCCACAATACCAGCGCGAAGGCAGCCGTGGATATGGCGGTTTATGATCTGTTTGCAAAAAGCTGCGGGAAACCCCTCTATCAGATCCTTGGCGGGGCGCGCCGGGAACTGGAAACGGATCTGACCGTCTCGGTAAATCCGGTGGATGTGATGGTCCGGGATGCCCTGAATGCGGTCAGCCGGGGATTTCATATTCTGAAAATCAAGGTCGGCAAGGGCGGCCGTGAGGATGTGGAACGGCTGAAGGAAGTGCGCAGGGCGGTGGGAAAAGACATTGTCATCCGTGCCGATGCCAATCAGGGCTGGACGGCGAAAGACGCTATTCACTATATCCGCATGATGGAAGAGGAAGGCGTTGATCTGGAACTGGTGGAACAGCCGGTTCCCGCCTGGGATCTGGAAGGAATGCAGCTGGTAACATCCCAGGTTCATACGCCGATTCTGGCCGATGAGAGCATGTTCAGTGCATCGGATGCTCTGAAAATTCTTCAGATGCATGCGGCCGATCTTCTGAACATTAAGCTGATGAAGACCGGCGGCATACATCAGGCGCTGAAAATCTGTACTCTGGCGGAACTGTACGGAGTTCAGTGCATGGTCGGCTGCATGCTTTCAAGTAAAATTTCCGTCAGCGCGGCGGCTCATCTGGCCGCCGGCAAAAAGGTGGTAACCAAAATCGACCTGGACGGACCGAGTCTTTGCAGGACAGATCCGTACACCGGCGGTCCGGTCTACGATGGCCCCGGGATTATCATGAATGACACGCCGGGACTTGGCATCACACAGGTGCCGGGATTCTGAAAGAATATCTGTGCGGCAGCAAAAGCATCTGCCTCAGGAGAATCGCTTCGCGGGGCAGCGAAAGCATCAGTCTCAGGAGAATCGCTTCGCCGCGGCAGATAAAACGGATGAGGAAGGAAATGTAGCTATGAAAGTCTGGGATTTACATTGTGATACCCTTTCCGAACTTCGGTATGCGGAAAACAGCGGCCACCCGGTGTCATTTGAAGAAAACGGGCTGATGATGGACCTGAAGCGCATGAAAGAGGGAGATTATCTGCTTCAGTGCTTCGGATGCTTTGTCAATCTGGGGCGAAAAAATGAAAATCCTCTGAAAGCCTGTATGGAGATGATCGATATCTTCTACCGGATGCTGGACAAGTATCCGGAATTGATGCAGATAAAGACACCGCAGGATATTCGGGAACTGAAATCTTCCGGAAAGATCGGCGCCATGCTGACCGTGGAGGAGGGCGCCGTATGCCTCGATGATGTGCGCGTTCTCCGGGATCTGTACCGGCTGGGGGTGCGCATGATGACATTGACCTGGAATTATGATAACGGCCTGGCACACCCGAATACGCCCATCAGCACGGAAAGCCGGAATTCGGACTCCGGTCAGAAAGCCGGTTCCGCCGGCGATCCGAACTCAAATACAGCCGGCGGACAGGGGAGCAGTTTCGCAGCCGTGCAGAAAACAGAAGAGTGGCCGATGCGCGGAAATGAACAGGGGCTTACATCAAAAGGCATTGAATTTGTCGAGGAGATGAACCGCCTTCACATGATCATCGACGTGTCACATCTTTCCGACGGCGGTTTCCGTGATGTGGCCCGATACTCGAAAATGCCGTTTGCAGCCAGTCATTCCGACTGCCGTGCTCTCACCGGTCACGCCCGGAACCTGACCGATGAGATGATCCGCACCATGGCGGAGCGCGGGGGACTGATCGGACTTAACTATTGTGCCCAGTTCCTTGATCCTGATCCGGACCGGACGGCAGTTAAATCGAGGATTATCGATATGGCAAGACATGCCCGCCACATGTTCGATGTCGGAGGCGAGGACATTCTGGCGCTTGGAAGCGATTTCGACGGAATTGACGGGGATCTGGAAATAAAAGGCGCCCAGGATATGCCGCTTCTGGCCGACGGACTCAGGAAGGCAGGGTTTACCCAGCGGCAGGTTGATAAAATTTTTCATGCAAACGCAGAACGGTTTTTCGGAGAAAATCTGTGAGTACGGCAAAGCCGGCAGGAAATCACCCGAACGGAACCGTCTGATGCAGCAACGGAATAGATCAAAGGAGCAGAAATATGGAACTGATTGTCAATGTACCATCCGCAGAAATCAGGCGT
Source organism: uncultured Eubacteriales bacterium (assembly GCA_900318615.1). Taxonomy (GTDB): domain Bacteria; phylum Bacillota; class Clostridia; order Lachnospirales; family Lachnospiraceae; genus Merdiplasma. Next base: position 9,276 of record ONLK01000022.1, on the reverse strand, counting down.
TCACCAAAGGAGCAGGCAGCCCGTCCGGACCTTTCCTGTGTAGAAGATGAAGTGCTTTTCGGAATGAGATTGTGTGCAGAGGGTGAAGAAAAAGAAGGCTGGATCCCGGTCATGACAGAATACCGGTACAAAGGCTGGGTACGGCGGGGTGACTGCGCATTTTATTCCCGGGAAAAAGAAACAGAAGCATCGTCCTGCGTTTTGGACCTGGCGGAAGCCTTGTCGGATTACCCTGACAATAACCGGGTGAAAATCATTTTAAACAAAAGTTTTGCGGATGTGCTCTCCGGACCTTCGGTGAAGGCGTCCGCCGTGATCCGGAGCCTGCCCCGCGGAGCCAGAGTGGAGATTGCAGACGATCCATCCGGAGCGGAGCATCCGTCCTGGCAGAAGGTGAAGCTTCCGGATGGAAGAGAAGGATACATTCCGGAAGGCATTCTCGGAGATTATTATGCCAGACCGCTGATCAATCCGGACGGAAGTTTGACGGAGGACGGCAGGAGGAGCGCATGGCTGTCACAGGGCGAAAACCCGGAAGAGATTTTTCGCCGCCGCATAACATCAACCGCGCGGCTGTATAAAGGTGCCTGCTATCGCTGGGGATGCAAAACCCCATCCGGGATCGACTGCTCCGGTCTGTGCCATACCGCTTACATTCTCAATGGCATTCGGATTTTCCGGGATTCGCATATGGAGGATGATTTTCCGATTCATCCCATCACGATGGACAAGATGAAAGAAGGAGATCTCATCTATTTCCCGGGACATGTCGCTATGTATCTTGGAAATCAGGAGTACATTCATTCTACAGCCGCAGCCGGCAGTGACGGCGTTACCATCAACAGTCTCGATCCGGCATCGCCCATCTATCGGGCGGATCTGCCGGAAGAAATCAGAGCGGTCGGGTCATACTTCACAAACTGACAGTCCAAGCTGTTTCAATTGTGTTTCACCGGGACCATTGGTATAATAATAGAGACAGAACGAGAAAAAAGCAGAAATGCGGAAATTCCAGCATTTTCAGCATTTGAACAGGCAGATGAAGAGGGAACCTGGAGATGGAAAACAGGATGGCAGCAGATGATACGCTGAAAGATAAGAAGGAACTGGCACTGGAGACGATCCGGCGGCTGAAGGAAGCTTATCCGGATGCGGACTGTACGCTGGATTATGATGAAGCCTGGAAATTACTGGTTTCGGTCCGGCTGGCGGCACAGTGCACCGATGCAAGAGTTAATGTGGTCGTGGAAAAGCTTTATGAAAAATTTCCGGATGTGGATGCGCTGGCATCGGCCGCGCCGGAGGAGATCGAAGAAATCGTACGTCCCTGCGGACTTGGGAAAAGCAAGGCGCGGGACATCAGCGCCTGCATGCGAATGCTGAAGGAAAAGTACGGAGGGAAGGTACCGGACAATTTTGATGAGCTTCTGAAACTTCCCGGAGTGGGACGTAAGAGTGCAAATCTTATCATGGGAGATGTTTTCGGAAAGCCGGCGATGGTTACCGATACGCATTGTATCCGTCTGTGCAACCGGATCGGACTTGTGGACAATTTGAAGGAACCTGCCAGGGTTGAGAAGGAATTATGGAAGATTATACCGCCGGAGGAAGGGAGTGCTTTCTGCCATCGTCTGGTATGGCATGGCCGCGAGGTATGTACCGCCCGCACAAAACCATATTGCAGCCGATGTGTCCTTAACGATATCTGCCGGTACCATCTGCAGGGAGAAGAAAGCCAGTGATGTACGCATACAAACGATAACCCGCGGGTTATTTTTCAGGAGGGAGAACGGGATGTATCTGGAGAATAAAATTTACTTTGGAAAGTCGGGAGATGAGAAAATCTGCATTCTTCCGCAGATGGCCAATCGTCATGGACTGATCGCAGGGGCGACCGGAACAGGAAAGACTGTCACACTGAAGGTGCTGGCAGAGTCTTTCAGCGACGCGGGCGTTCCGGTATTCATGGCTGATGTCAAGGGAGATCTGTCCGGAATGACACAGGCCGGACTGGACAATGCGGACATGCAGGAAAGAATCGCACACTTCGCTCTGACAGAAAATGGATTTGCCTATAAGAGTTATCCGGCGAATTATTGGGACGTATACGGCGAAAAAGGTATGCCGCTGCGCACGACCATTACGGAGATGGGGCCTCTTCTGCTGGGAGAAATTCTGGATTTGAACGATACCCAGATGGATGTTTTAGCAGTGGTATTCCGCATTGCCGATGATGAGGGACTGCTTCTGATCGATACTAAAGATATGCGTTCCATGCTTCAGTATGTGAGCAAAAATGTGAAGGAATATTCACTAAAATATGGGAACATCGCACAGGCAAGTCTGGGAGCCATCCAGCGGTCCCTGATGGCACTGGAGGCGCAGGGCGCAGATAAGTTCTTCGGAGAGCCGGCACTTTCCATCACCGACTGGCTGGCAACGGACAATACAGGCCGCGGCATGATTCAGATTCTGGACTGTCAGAAACTGATCCGGAACCCGCGGATGTATTCCACCTTCCTGCTGTGGATGCTGTCTGAACTTTTTGAGACATTGCCGGAAGCCGGAGACATGGCAAAACCGCGAATGATTTTTTTCTTTGATGAAGCGCATCTTCTTTTCGATATGGCGTCGCCGGCGCTGCTCGAAAAAATCGGGCAGGTTGTAAAGCTGATCCGTTCGAAGGGAATCGGTATTTATTTCATCACTCAGAATCCGTCGGACATTCCGGACGAAGTTCTCGGCCAGCTGGGCAATAAAATTCAGCATGCGCTGCATGCCTATACTCCGGCAGAGCAGAAGAAGGTAAAGGCGGCGGCTCAGTCCTTCCGGGCGAATCCGGAGTTTGATACCGTTGAAGCCATTGAACAGCTCGGAATAGGCGAAGCACTGGTATCTGTACTGGATGAGCAGGGAATTCCGACCATTGTGAAAAAGACAAAGATCCTTCCGCCTCAAAGCAGGATGGGGACGATTGACGACAATGTCCGCTCCGGTCTCATTCAGTCCTGCATGCTGTATCCGAAATATATGTCCATGACTGACCGCGACAGCGCATACGAGTTTCTGCTGAGAAAAGATGCCGAGGAAGCAGATCGGCTGAAAAAGGAAGCGGAAGAAAAAGAACGCATGAAGGCGGAGGCGGCGGCTGAGAAACAGCGCCTGAAGGAAGAACAGGCGGCTGCAAAACAGGCGCTGAAGGAGCAGCAGGCAGCGGAAAGGCAGGCACTGAGGGAACAGGAGGCGGCCCGGAAAGCGGAAGAAAAAAAGCAGAAACAGATGCAGTCGGAGATGAATAAGATAGGCAATACGGTAGCCGGAACCATCGGACGGGAAATAGGCAACAATGTGGGCAGGACAGTCGGCGGAAGCTTCGGAAGAAGACTCGGAGGAAATCTGGGGGCATCTCTCGGCCGCGGCCTTATGAGCACGCTGTTCAAACAGAAGAACTGAGATGTGACCGCATAAAACGTTGCCTGTAAGAAAAAGTTTGAGTTTACGCCGGATTAGTCTGTGCTATAATGTTTACGCCAGATTAGTCTGTGCTATAAGAAAGAGCAGCTATCAGCGAAAACAAAAAAAGAGGGTATAAGCATTATGAAACGTCTTTATAGTATTTCAAAAAAAATAAGTGACGAGGACAAACAGGAAATCGAGAAGGAATTGAATGCACTTGATTATGTCACAGTCGCTGAAATTACAGAGGAAGGTCTGATTCTTGACACAGCCGACGGTGATTTTACAGAAGCAGGCAACCGTGCCGTGAACATCTTCGCCAGAAACGGCGGTGCAGTTATTTCATTCCAGCGTTTCATTTATGATGAATAATAGATAAAGAATAATATTATTGAAAGAAGGAAATCTGCCTAATGAGAATGGGAACATCAGAACTAGTCATTATCCTGATCATCATCCTTTTAATCTTCGGACCGTCACAGATTCCGAAGCTTACCAGGACATTCCGGAAGAGCTCAAAGGAGTTCCAGGAAGGGATGGAGGAAGCTGAGCTGGAGGAGAAGAAGAAGCAGGAAGCCGAGGAAGCGGAGGCAAAGGTACGGGAAGCGGAAGAGAGAGCAAAAGAGGCGGAGAAAAAAGCGAAAGAAGCTGATTTGAAAATGGCCGAAGCAAAGCAGAAAGAGATGGAAGCAAAGCTGAGGGAAACGGAGGCGGAGCTGGAAAGGATGAAGGCTCAGCAGAGCCAGGCTGCCGCTCAGGCTAAGGCAGCTGCAGATGAAGCCGCTCAGAAGGCGGCTGACGAAGCAGCCGGGACAGAAACCGTCTGAAACAGGGACAGCCGGCATACAAAAACAGAGAACAAAAACAAAAAAATAAAAACAAAATAACAAAAACAAAATAACAGAAAACAGCATCCCACAGGAAAAACCTGCAGGATGCTGTTTTTTCAGCAGCAGGGGTCAGCCATGGAATACACACATATTATTCATCCGTTTGAACCTCTTTACGATGAAAAGAGCCGCGTTCTGATTCTGGGTTCTTTTCCTTCCGTAAAGTCCAGGGAACAGAAATTTTTTTACGGTCATCCACAGAACAGGTTCTGGAAGGTGATGGCAGCACTTACGGAGGAGGAAACCCCACAGACCATCGGACAGAAGAAGGTGCTGCTTCACCGGCATGGCATTGCGCTGTGGGATGTCATATATTCCTGTGACATCAAAGGATCCTCGGACAGCAGCATCCGGAACGCCGTGCCGACAGACCTGTCGCGCATTTTCGATCACGCGTCTATTCAGGCTGTTTTTTCAAATGGAAAAACTTCACTTCGTATGTTTGAAAAATATCAGCAGAAGAGCTGTTCTTTCATTTCCACAGGTCTTCCGTCGACAAGCCCTGCCAATGCCGCCTGCTCTCTGGAGCAGCTGATTGCGGAATGGTCCCTTATCAAACCATATCTGCTGTAAGATATCGGCTTTATCCATCCGCAGCCTCTGCCTGTTTGACTATTGCGAAACAGAATATCCTGATCACCGGATCATTGCCTTTGCCGCCTGCTTCACTATACTGTAAAGTTCCGTGAAACTAAGTCCGGATGAACGGGAGATGCGGGCGATGTCTTCGCTTTCAGGGTAGCAGTAGGTTTCCTGACGGAAGGTGCACACCTTCACCTGAACCGGCCCCCACTCGGTATCGACAGATATTTCGCGGCGGTCAAGCCGTGTCCGTTCCGAAAGTCTCCACCGTATACCGATGGTTGTCGTGTGACGGAAGATGATTTCCTCCATCCGGCTGCGGTCCCCTGGCTGGCAGATGACTGTCATCAGAACACCCGGCCGGTTTTTTTTCATGTAAACGGGCTGGCAGAATACATCCAGAGCTCCGGCCGTAAATAGTTCATTCATGACAAAACCAAGCGCTTCGCCGGAGCAGTCGTCAATCGTTGTTTCCATTACACAGACTTTCGAGGGGGTACTGTCCGCACTCCCGTCCTGCGTCGGCGGCTCATTGCTTTCACTTTCAGGGACAATCAGCATGGCACGGAGAATCCCGGCGCAGGCGTAATCGCGTTTTCCGGCTCCTATGCCGATTTTTTCAATGTGGAACCGTTCCGGAAGCTGCCGGCTTGTACATACGGCTGCCGCAATGGCCGCGCCGGTTGGTGTAACCAGTTCTCCCTGTACCCTGGAGATGTGGAGCGGCAGATGGTATTCGGCGGCGATCGCCGAAACGGCCGGAACCGGAACAGGCAGCAAACCGTGCTGGCAGCGGATTTGCCCCTGGCCCTCTGTCAGCTGCGGTATAATGACCTGATCAATACCGAGATCATCCAGGCAGATAGCCGCAGAGGCTATATCTACAATAGAATCGACGGCGCCAACCTCATGAAAGTGAACTTCATCGATCGATTTATTGTGTACGTGAGCCTCTGCTTCGGCAACAATCCGGAAAATCTTCAGCGCCAGATCAAGGGCATGAACGGTCATATTCCCATGTGTCAGGATCTGCGTAATATCGTTCAGATTGCGGCCGTGATGATGGTGCTCATGACCGTGTCCCTCCTGTGTGTGCTCATGATCGTGTCCGCCCTGCATGGGCGCGTGATCGTGCCCGTCCTGCGTGTGCTCATGATCGTGTCCGCCCTGCATGGGTGCGTGATCGTGCCCGTTTTGCATATGCTCATGATCGTGTCCGCCCTGCATGGGCGCGTGATCGTGTTCGTCCTGCGTGTGCTCATGATCATGTTCCTCCTGCCGATGCCCGTCTCCATGCAGATAGGCCATGTCATGGTCGTGATTTTCTATACCGTCATGAAGGACTACATTGAAGTCGCAGGCCCCGACGGCGGATTTGGTTACACGGCTGATCTCAATGTGATATCCATCCAGAGGCAGGGAAGCGAGCGTATCCTGAAGCTTTTTTTCATCTGCTCCCAGATCAAGCAGAGCGGCAACGGTCATATCGCCGCTGATACCGCTGGAACAGTCTAAATATAATATTTTAGAGGACATTATCTGATCTCCTTATCGAACCTGAAATTAGTATCTTAAAGTTACTGTGTGCGGGACCGCCTGAGCACAGCCCCGGATACTTTGAAAGCATTTTAACATATATTTTCCGAGGATGGCAGGGGTTGCCCCTTGTATCTTCCGATGCAGGAAACAAAATCGCTGCCTGTCTTTCCTGTTGAGTATTTTATAAAGTTGTGTGATAATTCATAGGGAAATAAAGAAAAAGCTGATACGGAAAGGGATGTGAAACAGGGATAAGCCGCCCTTTTTATGAGAAAGCGGGATAAGTAAAGGACATGGAGCTGAAAGAGATTCTGGAAAATGTTAAAAACGGAAGCATGGATGTGGATCAGGCAGAGAAGGAACTGAAGGATCTTCCTTTTGAAAATCTCGGATATGCCCGGCTTGATCATCATCGTGCGCTGCGCAGCGGTTTCGGCGAGGTAATTTACTGCGCCGGAAAAAGCACGGATCATCTGGTATCCATTTACCAGCATTTCGCACAGCATGAAGCCAACGTACTGGGAACACGGGCGAGCGGGGAGCAGTATGAGGCTGTTAAAGCCGTGCTTCCGGACATTCAGTATGATCCGGTTTCACACATTCTGAAGCTGCAGCGGAAAAAGCCGGAAAAACAGATCGGATGTATAGCCGTCTGCACGGGCGGGACCTCGGACATTCCCGTAGCGGAAGAAGCGGCACAGACGGCAGAGTTTTTCGGCAGCTGCACAGAGCGCATTTATGATGTCGGAGTCGCGGGAATTCACCGGCTCCTTGCCAGTCTGCCGGAAATTCGCCGTGCCAATGCGGTCATATCCGTAGCCGGGATGGAGGGAGCACTCCCCGGCGTGGTAGCCGGACTGGTTGATAAACCGGTGATCGCTGTCCCGACGTCCATCGGGTACGGCGCTCATCTGAATGGAATAGCACCGCTGCTGACCATGCTGAATTCGTGTGCGGAAGGTATTGCCGTGGTGAATATTGATAACGGATTCGGCGCCGGTTACATGGCAACGCAGATAAACCGGCTGGCTGTGCAGGGCAGCACACAGGACAGGCAGCAGGAATAATGATGTTGCAGCAAATGACATTGCAGCAGGCAGACGGCAGGAGCGATGATGAAAAGTAAACTGCTGTGAAGTGTTATCTGACAGGAGGTTGTTATGGATAGAGAAATGATTATCGTGCTGGATTTCGGCGGTCAGTACAATCAGCTGATTGCACGCCGCGTCAGGGAGTGTCATGTATATGCGGAGGTTTTCCCGTATACCACCTCTCTGGAAAAAATCAAGGAAATCAATCCCAGGGGTATTATTTTCACCGGCGGCCCCAACAGCGTTTACAGGGAAGATTCCCCGAGCTGCTCCGATGAAATTTTTAAACTTGGCATCCCGATCCTGGGAATCTGCTACGGTGCCCAGCTGATGGCTTACAAGCTTGGAGGTGAGGTAAAAACCGCGCCGGTCAGTGAGTATGGCCATACCGATGTGACCATCGATGATCCGCAGGATGTTCTTTTTACAGATGTGGAGAAAAACACAGTTGCATGGATGAGCCACACAGACTATATTGCCCGCATCCCGGAAGGCTTCAGGATTACGGCGCATACAGCCAATTGTCCGGTGGCAGCCATGTCCGATCCGGAGCGGAGATTCTATGCTGTGCAGTTCCATCCGGAGGTTACCCATACCCGCGAAGGTCAGAAGATCCTGCGTCACTTTGTGGTTGATGTATGCGGATGCAGCGGTGACTGGCAGATGGACTCTTTTGTCAAGACAACCGTTGAGGAACTGCGCGCGAGGATCGGCAGCGGCAAGGTACTGTGCGCCCTGTCCGGCGGCGTTGATTCATCGGTAGCCGCCGTCCTGCTGTCCAGGGCGGTAGGAAAACAGCTTACCTGCGTATTCGTTGATCACGGCCTTCTTCGCAAGGATGAAGGAGATCAGGTAGAAGCCGTGTTTGGCCCGGATGGTCCGTATGATCTTAATTTCATCCGCGTAGATGCACAGGATCGTTTCTTTAATGCGCTGAAGGGTGTTACCGAACCGGAAAAGAAACGAAAAATCATCGGCGAAGGTTTTATACGTGTATTTGAGGAAGAAGCCAGAAAAATCGGCGCCGTTGACTTTCTGGTTCAGGGAACGATCTACCCGGATGTGATCGAGTCCGGTCTGGGAAAATCGGCAACGATTAAATCACACCACAATGTCGGAGGCCTTCCTTCCGTTATTGATTTCAAGGAAATTGTCGAACCGCTGCGTTATCTTTTCAAGGATGAAGTCCGTCAGGTTGGCCGCGAACTGGGCATTCCGGAATATCTGGTAGACCGGCAGCCGTTCCCGGGACCGGGGCTTGGCATTCGCGTGATCGGGGAGGTAACACCGGAAAAAGTTAAGATTGTTCAGGAGGCCGACGCCATTTGGCGTGAAGAAATCAGGAAAGCCGGTTTGAACAAAGGGCTGGCGCAATACTATGCGGCCCTCACGAACCTGCGCTCTGTCGGAGTCATGGGCGATTTCCGGACATACGATTACGCCATCGCACTGCGTGCAGTGAATACCTCCGATTTCATGACCGCAGATGCCGCTCAAATCCCGTGGGATGTCCTTTCCCGAGTAACCGACCGGATTGTCAACGAGGTAAAAGGAGTTAACCGGGTACTGTACGACTGCACAGGCAAACCCCCCGCAACGATCGAGTTCGAATAGTGGACATGTTAGTTAGTAACGAATTCCCCATGAAATTCGCATAGCATAATTCATTGGAATAGTATTACTGAGGTAGAAATTTTGAGCCTGAGAGTTGTAATAAC
>ONLK01000019.1 GCA_900318615.1 uncultured Eubacteriales bacterium | reverse complement strand
ACCGATGGAGAAGGGGGCAGATATGAAGAAAATTCTTCTGATAGCAACCGGAGGAACGATCGCCTCCAAATACACAGAGGAAGGGCTGAGTCCGCAGATTCCGGCAGATCAGCTGCTCGGGTATGTGCCTTCAGTGAGGGAAATCTGCGATGTGGATTGCGTACAGCCGTTTAACCTGGACAGCACCAACATCAGCCCGGAACATTGGCTGAAGCTGGAAGCGCTGATTGAACGGGAATATGAATACTACGACGGTTTTGTAATCTGCCACGGTACGGACACAATGGCCTACACGGCAGCCGGGCTTTCCTATCTTATCCAGAATAATTACAAGCCAATTGTTATTACCGGAGCACAGAAGCCGATTGACCTGGCGGTGACGGACGCACGCACCAATCTGACCGATTCACTGCGCTTTGCGTCGGACGAGCGCGCCCACGGAGTTAATATCGTGTTCGGCGGGCATGTGATTGCGGGAACGCGGGCGAAGAAGGAAAGGACCAAATCCTATAATGCCTTCGCCTCCATCAATTTCCCCGACATTGCCGTTATCCAGGAAAAAAGGATCCTGTTCTATATTGATGATAAGTACCGGAACCAGAGGAACCTTTGCTTCTATCATCAGCTTGATCCGAACATTTTTCTGTTTAAGCTGATTCCCGGATGCAGCGGAAAAGTGCTGGAGAGGTTGTTTGATTCGTTCGATGCGGTTATTATAGAGTCGTTCGGGGTCGGCGGCCTGCCCAACTACGGGGATGACAGCTACTATGATGCGGTCCGGCGCTACAGCGAAGCCGGCAAGCTTATCATTATGGCAACGCAGGTAATCAAAGAAGGAAGTGACATGTCGGTTTATCAGGTAGGACAGGTCATGAAGGATGAATTTTCCCTGCCGGAGTCGTATGATATGACCCTGGAGGCGGTTGTTGCCAAGACCATGTGGGCCCTCGGACAGACAAAGGATCCAAAGGAGTTCAGGCGGCTGTTTTACAGCACCATCAACCGGGATCTGCTGTTTTATCCGGAGAAGTAGCCATCGGTCTGCCGGCACTATATTAATTTACAGGAGAGTGACTCGAAAATATGCTAACTGAAAAGGTGGACATGAAGATGAATAAGCAGAAGAAGACGGGCGAAACGGTATGGACCTCCTACAGCCCGGAAGATTTTAAGAAACTGAATGAACTTTGCGGTCTGTATGAGGATTTTCTCAGCACCTGCAAAACCGAGCGCGAGGCGGCTGCTGAGGCGGTACGCGAAGCTCAGGCAGCCGGCTACCGGAACCTGGACGATGTTCTTAGGGAGGGGCAGAAACTGAAGCCCGGAGATAAGGTGTATGCTGTAAACATGAAGAAGGCAATCGCCCTGTTCCAGATCGGGAAACGACCGCTTTCGGATGGAATGCGAATTCTCGGTGCTCACATCGACAGCCCGCGCATGGACGTAAAACAACATCCGCTCTATGAGGGCGAAGGGCTGGCTTATTTTGATACCCACTATTACGGCGGCATCAAGAAATATCAGTGGGTAACCATTCCGCTGGCCATCCATGGAGTTGTCGCGAAAAAGGACGGCAGCATTGTTGACGTTGTCATCGGCGAGGATGACAATGATCCGATCTTCTGTGTGACGGACCTGCTGATCCACCTGGCGAAAGAACAGATGGAAAAGAAGGGAAGCACGGTGGTTGAGGGAGAAGACCTTGATGTTCTGATCGGAAGCCGGCCGCTGATGACGCAGGAAGGAGACAGCGCAGATGAGAAGGCGGTGAAGGAGGCTGTCAAGGCGAATACGCTTCAGCTGCTGAAGGAGAAATACGGAATTGAAGAAGACGATTTCATCTCCGCAGAGCTGGAGATTGTACCCGCCGGCCGTGCCCGTGACATGGGATTTGACCGCAGCATGGTGGCAGCTTACGGACAGGATGACATCGTATGTGCCTACACCTCCCTGTATGCCATGCTGCACACGGATGAGGTGCAGGAATATACAGGCTGCTGTCTGCTTGTAGATAAGGAAGAAATCGGCTCTGTCGGAGCAACCGGCATGACCTCCCGCTTCTTTGAAAATACGGTGGCGCAGCTGCTGTATGCCTGCAGGCCGGACGCAGCCGGACAGGCGGCGGAAAATTCTGCCTTTGGCCAGGGAGCCTGCTTCGACCTGATGCTGCGGCAGGCACTGAAGAACTCGAAGATGCTTTCTTCGGATGTCAGCGCTGCCTTTGACCCTCTGTACGCCGGCAGCTTTGATAAGAAAAACTCCGCCTTTTTCGGGAAAGGCCTTGTATTCAACAAATATACGGGTGCCCGCGGCAAGAGCAGTTCCAACGATGCCAACGCAGAATATGTGGCTTTTGTACGCAGGGTTATGGACGATGCCGGCGTGGCTTTCCAGACAGCTGAACTTGGCCGTGTAGATGCGGGCGGCGGCGGAACCATCGCCTACATCAGCGCCGTATACGACATGGATGTCATTGACAGCGGTGTAGCCGTCCTTTCCATGCACTCTCCGCTCGAAGTAACCAGCAAAGCAGATATCTACGAGGCTGCCAAAGGATATGCGGCATTTCTGAAAGCCTGAGGACGATCCCCTCAGGAAGTCCGTCCCGACAGGATAAAGGATTTGGACGGACGAAGGAAAATAAATACAAGGAAAGGGGACAGTCCCATGCGAGCTTGCGAAAGACTGATTAAATACGCGAAGGTTTATACGACCAGCGATCCGGATTCGAACACGGTGCCCAGCGCGGCGCGCGAGTTCGATCTGGCGGGGATGCTGGTGGAAGAGATGAAGGCACTGGGGATCACGGATGCCTTGGTGGATGATCATTGTTATGTCACAGGATCCATTCCGGCTTCGAAGGGCTGTGAGGATAAACCGGCCATCGGCTTTATTGCGCATATGGATACGGCACCGGATTTTTGCGGTGAAAATGTAAAGCCGCAGATCATTGAAAACTATGACGGCGGCGCAGTCAGGCTGGGAGAGAGCGGAAGAGTCCTTGATCCGGAAATGTTTCCGGAATTAAAGACCATGAAAGGATGCACGCTGATCACTTCGGACGGAAACACCCTGCTCGGCGCCGACGATAAGGCTGGCGTCGCGGAGATCATGACGGCAGCGGAGGCGCTCCTGCAGGGGCGGGGAGAGGATGCCCGTCCGCACGGAAAAATCTGCATTGCCTTTACACCGGATGAAGAAATCGGCAGCGGTGCCAGGGATCTGGATCTTGAGAAGTTCGGCGCGGATTTCGGATATACCGTGGACGGAGGCATCGAGACGGAAATCGTTTATGAAAATTTCAACGCCGCCTGTGCAAAGTTTGAAATCCGCGGTGTCAGTGTTCATCCGGGAGATGCCAGAAATACCATGGTTAATGCCGCTCTCGTGGGCATGCAGATCAATGCCATGCTGCCGGCGGCTGAGACGCCCCGCGATACGGAAGGATACGAGGGCTTCTTCCATCTGACGCACATGGAAGGAGACGTGGACCACGCGGTGCTCGATTACATTGTACGCGATCACAGCGCGGCCATTTTCGAGGCACGCCAGGAAACGCTGAAACATATCGCGAAAATCATGAATGAGCGGTACGGGGAGGGAACCGTCACACTGACGATTCATCATCAGTATTCCAATATGATTGAAAAGATCAAACCGCACATGGATATAGTGGACACGTCAAAGGATGTTATCCGTTCTCTGGGACGGGAACCGTATACATCGCCGGTGCGCGGCGGCACGGACGGGGCGGAGCTTTCCTTCCGGGGACTTCCCTGCCCGAACCTCGGAACCGGCGGCTTCGGCTATCACGGTCCGTATGAGCACATCACGGCCGAGGGTATGGACTTCGTGGTAAAAGTAATTCTGGGTATTGTGGAACGCTATGCGAAGTGATCCGGCGGCAATGATGAGAGGATAAATATGCTGCGAGCAAATTATCATACACATACGGTCATGTGTGATGGAAGCAACACGGCGGAGGAGATGGTGCAGCAGGCGATTTCACTTGGCTTTGAGCATCTTGGCTTTTCCGGTCACATGGACCCGGACATCCATATGGATATTCAGTCCTACTGCCGGGAAATCCGCCGCCTGCAGAACAAATACAAAGATCAGATCGATATATTGATGGGCGTCGAACTGGATACCCTGTTTGACCCCTCTCTTGTGACGGAGGCGGAATACATCATCGGGTCCACACATATGAATGATGTACCGTGCAATCGGGAATACACGCACGGCAAAAGCATCCTGGAACGGAGCGGACGGACAGGCGCTTCCCGCAGCCTCCCGGACCTTTCCGCCGAAACGAAAACAGAGGGAAAAACTACCTGGCATCCGCTTTCCGTGGATGCCTCAGAGGAGCAGATGAAGGAGCTGGCAGACACGTATTTCGGAGGCGACTATTATGCGCTGGCAAGGAATTATTATGAGGTGGAAGCTCATGTTTACGATCGTCTTCACTGTACCTTCATCGGTCATTTCGATCTGGTAACGCGGTTTAACGACAGCATGCATTTTCTGGATGAGTCGGATCCGCGCTACACATCTCCGGCGCTGGAGACGATGGAGTATCTGGTCAGCGAGGGAGTTCCGTTTGAAATTAACTGCGGCGCGGTCAACCGCGGACGCAAGAAGGAACTGTATCCGAATACATTCCTCCTTAAAAATCTGCATCAGATGGGCGGACAGATCCTGATTAATTCAGATGCGCATCAGAAAGAAAAGCTGAACGGAGCTTTCGGTCAGGCGGTGAGCAAGGCCATCGAATGCGGGTTTACTCACACCAATATTCTGGTGCACGATCGATATGGCAGGATACAGTGGAAGCAGATCGCGCTGGATACGCTTACGGATTGAGACGGGCAGGAGAATTTATGGAAGAAACAATAAATAAAGTTACACAAAAACAACTGGATAAACAGGAGCGATTGAAGGAGTATCTGAAAAGCCTTGGAAGCGTGGCGGTCGCATTTTCCGGCGGGGTGGATTCCACTTTTCTTCTGAAAACAGCGCAGGATGTTCTGGGAGACCGGGCGATTGCCGTGACAGCAAAATCGGCAAGCTTTCCGGAAAGTGAACGTCAGAAGGCCGTGGATTTCTGCCGCGAAAACGGGATACGCCAGTTTATCGTGGAATCGGACGAACTTCAGATCGATGGTTTTCGTTCCAATCCGGTTAATCGCTGCTATCTTTGCAAACATCAGCTGTTTACGCAGATTATCGCGCTGGCACAGGAGCAGGGCATAGCGGCTGTGGCGGAGGGATCGAATCTGGATGACAACAGGGATTTTCGCCCCGGGCTTCAGGCTGTGGCCGAGCTGGGAGTCAAAAGCCCGCTGCGGTATGCCGGGCTGACCAAGCAGGACATCCGGGACCTTTCGGCGATGCTCGGACTCAGGACAGCGTCCAAACCGAGCTTTGCCTGCCTGGCTTCCCGCTTTGTGTACGGGGAGGAAATTACGGAAAAGAAACTTCACATGGTAGAGCAGTCAGAGCAGCTGCTTTGCGAGCTCGGATTTCATCAGCTTCGTGTCCGCATCCATGGAAATCTGGCCCGGATTGAGGTCTATCCCGATGAATTCGAAAAGCTGCTGAAAAATCGTGAAATGATTGTCAGAAAAATGATGTCATTTGGTTTCCTTTATGTTACGATGGATTTGCGAGGGTATCGAACCGGCAGTATGAATGAAACTCTTTCACAGGAGCAGAAGGATGCTGCCGCCAATAGGAGTATGAGCGTCGCAGCGCAGGGAGGGGTTCAAAAGTTATGATTAATAACGACAAGGGTGTTATTCAGATCCGACAGGCGGTTGAGGAAAAACTGGCAAGACTGGAGTGGGCAGGCAATATCAATGAGGATACACTTGCCCAGATTCCTTACGAAATTTCTCCGGGACCGATGGCTACCTGGAGATGCTGTGTCTACAAGGAACGTGAGATCGTCCGCTGGAGAATTCGCCTGGCGAGCGGACAGGACGGAAGTCCGGAAAAGCCGGGGGATAACATTATTCAGGTCATCGATCCGGCCTGCGAGGAGTGCCCTCTGTCCGCATACACGGTGACGGATAACTGCCGCCTGTGCATCGGGAAGGCCTGCCAGTCCAACTGCCGCTTCGGAGCGATCAGCATGACAGAAACACGCTCTCACATCGATCCGAACAAATGCCGTGAATGCGGTAAGTGCGCAGAGGCATGCCCCTACGGAGCTATCGCTCATCTGATCCGTCCGTGCCAGAAAGCATGTCCGGTAAAGGCGATCACCTACGATGAGTATGGCCGCTGCCGTATCGACAGCGCCAAATGCATCCGCTGCGGCATGTGCCTGCATTCCTGTCCGTTCGGAGCTATTGCCTCCAAGGCCTACATTCTCCCGATTATCCGTGCCATCAAGGCAGGCAGGGAAGTCATTGCCATGTGCGCACCGGCTACGGAAGGTCAGTTCGGCAAGGATATCACAATGGCAAGTGTCCGCGCTGCCCTGAAGGAACTTGGCTTTGCCGATATGGTGGAGGTCGGACTCGGCGGTGATATGACGGCTGCCTGGGAGAGCGCGGAGTGGTCACAGGCCCGCAGGGAAGGCAGGAAACTTACGACATCCTGCTGCCCGGCGTTCATCAACATGCTTCGCAGACACTTCCCGGATCAATATAAGGACAATATGTCCGAGGTAGTATCTCCGATGTGCGCGGTATCCAGGTATTTGAAGGCTGTCCATCCGGGCTGCGTTACGGTATTCATCGGACCGTGCATGGCAAAGAAATCCGAATCTCAGGAGATGGGCATTGAGGGTAATGCGGATTATGTTATGAGCTACGGTGAGTTTTCTGCCCTCCTCAAATCGAGGGACATCGAACTGAAACCGGTTGAGGATGAATACCAGGAAGCTTCGATCTGGGGCAAAGGCTTCGCTACTTCCGGCGGTGTTGCCGGCGCTGTTATGGAGTGCATGCAGGAACGCGGCGAGGATACTTCGGATATTAAGCTCAGAAAGTGCCGCAACGGCAAGGAGTGCTATACGGCGCTGATGCTGCTGAAAGCCAGACGCCTCCCGGAAGATTTTGTGGAGGGCATGGTCTGCGAGGGCGGATGCGTAGGCGGACCGGGCAAGCGTCATACGGAAATGGAAATTAAGAATGCCCGCCAGGAACTGCTGGGTCAGGCGGATAAGCGCAAGGTTCTCAGCAATCTGCAGAACTATCCGATGGATAAATTCTCCATGCTCCGCAACGGAAAGATGGAGGAGGTCAGCCTGGAAGTAAAAGAAAGCAGCGGGGCGAAAGAGTAATAAAAAGCCTTACATAATAACAGAGGAATAACAAGCGGACATTTTCAAAGTCTGCAGCTGTTCAGCCCGGCCATGCCGGGCTGAAAGTTTCAGGGAAAACAGTATGCGGGAAATTACGATTGAGGAACTTGAAAAGACAGATCCGGCGGAGCGGACCATCATCGACATTCGCACGGCGGAACGCTACAAAAGCAATACCATTCCGGGTGCCATCAACTGGGATAATTTCCGGATGGACCGCGAGGGAGATATAGCAGAAAGCACAGTCGAGGGTATATCTGCAAATATAGCAGAAGATGCGACAGAAGGTGTATCAAAGGCAGGCACCGGCATGAACCGGCTGGAAAGGCTCTGCGCCTCTGTGCCAAAGGACAAACCGGTCTATATTCTGTGCAATACAGGAGAACACAGTGCCGATGTGGCGGAATACATGGAGGAGCATGGCTGGGACGCTTACAATATCAGGGGCGGTTTCCGCTCCTGGCTGAAGGCACAGCTGGCAAGGGAG
Organism: uncultured Eubacteriales bacterium; assembly: GCA_900318615.1. Taxonomy (GTDB): domain Bacteria; phylum Bacillota; class Clostridia; order Lachnospirales; family Lachnospiraceae; genus Merdiplasma. The sequence goes on along the minus strand of ONLK01000019.1, from coordinate 20,275 downwards.
ATCGGGAACGAAAATTATGCGCAGCGCACGCAGCAGGCGGAGCGCAGCATCATCAAAAAATTCCGGAAGCAGCTCTGGTCGCGTTTTACGAAGGCCTGCCGGGATTATGACCTTATTCAGAAAGGGGATAAAATTGCCGTCTGCATCTCCGGAGGCAAGGATTCCATGCTCATGGCAAAACTGATGCAGGAGATTCAGAAACACGGAAATATTCCATTCGAGCTCGTGTTCCTGTGTATGAATCCGGGATACAATGAAGATAACTGGGCAATTGTTCAGAATAATGCAAAAATTCTGGGAATCCCGCTGACCGTATTCAACAGTCAGATCTTTGACACGGTTGTTCATATCGATAAAAGTCCCTGCTATCTTTGCGCCAGAATGCGCCGCGGTTATCTGTATTCAAGAGCACAGGCTCTGGGATGCAATAAAATTGCGCTGGGGCATCACTATGACGATGTTATTGAAACCATTCTGATGGGCATGCTGTACGCGGGCAAGGTGGAAACCATGATGCCCAAGGCACGCAGTCAGCACTTTGAGGGGATGGAGCTGATCCGTCCGATGTATCTGATCCGCGAGGCGGACATCAAGGCATGGCGCGATTACAACGGTCTGAGCTTCATACAGTGCGCCTGCCGTTTCACAGAAAACTGCGCGAGCTGCGGAGGAGATCACCCTTCCAAGCGCGATGAAATGAAAGCACTGATCGCAGGACTTTGCGAAGAAAATCCGGTCATTGCACAGAACATCTTTAACAGCGTAACCGATATCAACCTTCACAACGTGATCGGCTACCACAGCGGGGATGAACATACCAGTTTTCTGGACACCTACTGAGAATTGATCATGTCCGTCAGCAGAAATGGCTGCGCGGCGCTCTTTCATGCAGCGGGCAGCGCATCGAACAGGGCACCGGGAAACGGCACACAATGCTGCAACAATGCTGCAAATCAGACCTGCAATGCAGCCAATTCGCTGAAATAAATGGAAAACCTCCGGGCTGTCAGACAGAATAGCTTCCTGGCAGTCCGGAGGTTAACTTTTTTGGCTTTATTCGCGTTTCGGCTTATATCTGCTTAATATTGACCTGGCAAACAGACATATTTTATTCTTGTGCTGCTTGTACTTCGATCCTTATTTCATAGTGATCAGTTCGTACTGACGGGTACCGAGGCCGATTTTTTCGGCGTGCTCCAGCGTATCTTTCCAGTCGACGTTCGGGTTGCTGTCGAGGAAGTTATCGTGATGGTGATGCCAGTCAGGTTTGGCCAGATTGTCACCGAGCTGAGAGTTGCGGATGGGCTCCGCCGCCAGGCACAGGTCCGCACAGGCCTGGTCCAGCGCTACCGGATCCGTCGAGGCCAGCATGCCTATGTTTGGCAGGATGGGAGCATCATTCTCTCCGTGGCAGTCGCAGTTCGGAGATACGTCGGTGATGAGGCTGATGTGGAAGCAGGGTCTCCCGTCACAGACAGCCATGGCGTACTCAGCCATTTTACGGTCAAGCAGAGCATTCGCATCCCAGTTATCATTCTCGATGGCATCGAAGGAGCAGGCGCCGATGCAGCGGCCGCAGCCCTTGCAGAGGTCCGGATTAATATAAGCCTTCCCGGTTTCATAAGAAATGGCGTCGGAACCGCATTCTCTTGCGCAGCGCCGGCATCCGCGGCATTTTTCAGTGATAACATGCGGTTTGCCGCTGTTGTGCTGCTGCATCTTTCCGGCGCGGGAACCGCAGCCCATGCCGATATTTTTCAGAGCGCCGCCGAAACCGGTTGCCTCATGACCTTTGAAATGGGTCAGAGTGATAAATACGTCGGCATCCATAACAGCCTTGCCGATATAAGCTTCTTTACAGTACTCACCATTGCGGACCGGAACAGCAATATCATCGGTGCCCCGCAGACCATCGGCAATAATGACCGGACATCCGGTTGTCATCCAGTTAAATCCGTTTACCTGCGCACAGTACATATGATCGATCGCATTTTTACGGTAACCCGGATAAAGCGTGTTGCAGTCCGTCAGAAACGGTTTTCCGCCCTGCTCCCTGACAACATCGGCTACCGCTTTGGCATAGTTGGGGCGGAGATAGGCAATATTTCCATATTCACCGAAGTGCATTTTGATCGCCACCAGCTTGCTGTCCATATCGATATCCTGAATGCCTGCCCGGCGAATCAGTTTTTGAAGTTTTGTGGGAAGAGAAACATCCAGCCTTGTTCTGAAATCTGTAAAATAAACTTTTGCTTTTTCCATTCCTTTTCCATCCTCACTTTCCCGGCGCCCGGCGCCGAAGACCGAATCAATTCAAGCAGGATAAGTGTAACATATCTGCCCCAGGGAAGAACAGAAAATTTCAGGTTTGAAGAATATGAAAATTCAGCAGGAGCAGATGTTTTCAGCCGGGAACAACCCGGCAAATAGTAGCCGCTGTGTTTGCGGATTTATGGTACAATGGCTGTAAAAATACAGAAAGGGGGCCGGCTGCGGCGGAAAGGACGGCCGTTTCCGCAGTCTGAACGGCATGAAGATTATGATCAGCGCCTGTCTTCTGGGCGAAAACTGTAAGTATAACGGCGGAAATAACCGCAATGAAAAGGTGATGCAGCTGGCTGCAGATTCGGAGAATACGATTATCCCGATCTGCCCGGAGGTGCTGGGAGGACTTCCGATACCGCGGACTCCCTCGGAGATTCAGCCGGACGGTGAGGTTTACATGAAGGACGGGAAAAAGGTGACCCGCGAATTTCACGAGGGAGCCCGAAAATGTCTGGAGATGGCGCAGAAGGAGAAACCGGATTTGATTGTGCTTCAGTCCCAGAGTCCGAGCTGCGGTGTGAAAGAGCGCTATGACGGAACCTTTACCGGAAGAAAAATTCCCAGACACGGCGTAACCGCCGACCTTCTGATTGGAAACGGTTTTCGGGTGAAAGATGTGGAAGATCTGTAAAAATGATTTTGACGCGGCAGGAGGAATTAAGGAGATGGGACTTCGTATAGCAATACCGGGGCTTGGTAACGGGAACGTGGATTATTACATCCGTGCACTGGCGGCAGCCGGCTGTGAGTCGGTCTATGTGACGCCGGAAAACCGGGAACTTTACAATGATGATGAGTTCGACGGCCTGCTGCTTTCCGGCGGGCCGGATGTCAATCCGCATCGCTTCGGCGAGGAAAATACAGGGAGCTGGCGCATAGCGGACGCACTGGATGACATCGAGTTCAGCATCCTCGATGACTTTGTGGAGGACGGAAAGCCGGTGCTGGGGATCTGCCGGGGCATCCAGGTAATCAATATTTATTTCGGGGGCAATATTTATCAGCATCTGCCGGATTTCGAGCGGCATACCGGAGACCGCTATATTCAGGGAGATGGAAGCGGGGAAGGCCATTATGCGGAGGTTAAAAACCATGGATTTGTAAACCATGAAGTTTACGCCGATAATGGATCCTGGCTGTCGCATCTGTACGGGACCCGGCTTATGACGAACAGTGCCCATCATCAGGCTCTGAAGGAAACCGCCCATGATCTGCGGACAGATGCCCGCTGCGGGGAGGACGGCATTGTGGAAGCCGTTCACCACAAAGACCTTCCGGTTATCGGAACCCAGTTTCACCCGGAGCGCATGTGTCTGGAAAACAAAAGCGGCGAGCTGATTGACGGACTGGAAATTTTCCGGGAATTTGCCCGGATGTGCCGGAAACGGGCCGCTGAATAAGGCTGACAATTAAAATCAAGAATTGGCACTTTCCGCCATGGAAGCGGAAGGTGCCTTTTTTTATACTAAAGAAGACAGAGTCTGCGACAAATTTGATAAACTGCGCCGGCAGGTGTTTCCTGACAGGCAAAGACTGACGTAAGGTAAATGTAAAACGATGCGCTTTTCTGATGAGTGGCTGCATGTCATACCTGATTTAATCAACGGAAGCACAGAAAAGAAAGTATCCGTCACAGGGCGGCTTACAAGGCATTTTTACAAGGTATTTTTGGCGTGAAAGAATATTTTATATCTGGGGAGAGTGAGACAATGCAGTACGGACATTTTGACAATGAAAACAGGGAATACGTGATTGACCGGGTGGATCTGCCGGTTTCCTGGACAAATTACATTGGCGTTGGGGACCTGTACGGTGTATTTAATCATACAGCCGGCGGCTATATGATCTATAAGTCATCCGAATATCACCGGATAACGCGGTTCCGGGCGAACGGGGTGCCAATGGATTTTCCTGGGCATTATGTGTACCTTCGGGATAACGAGGACGGTGATTACTGGTGCATTTCCTGGCAGCCGGTTGGCAAGCCGAAGGAACATTACTCCTGTCATCACGGGCTTTCGTACATCCGGTATCTGTGCGACTACAGCAGTATTTCAGCCGGGCAGAAGCTTTACACAGCCATGGATGATCCGGTGGAAATCATAGACGTACGCCTGCGCAATGACTCCGGACGTCCGCGCCATCTTTCGGTGTTTTCCTATCTTGAATTCAGTTTTCACCAGGTTCCGATGGACAATCAGAACTTTCAGATGAGCCTGTATGCGGCCGGATCTTCCTATGAGGATGGAGTGATTGTTCACGACCTTCACTATGAGGAGGATGGCTATCAGTTCTTTACATCTGATTTCACACCGGACGGATTTGACTGCGTGCGGGATGCCTTCATCGGACCGTACCGCACGGAGCGCAATCCGCAGGTGGTTGAGAGCGGACAGTGCCGGGGATCCTTTATGAAAGGCGGCAATCACTGCGGCTGTCTGAAAAAGAACATTACGCTTCAGCCCGGGGAGGAAACACGGCTTCTGTTTCTGCTGGGCGAAGGCGGAGCACAGGAGGGGAAGACGATGCGCGCAAAATATACGCAGAAGCGCGCAGATGAGGATTTTGCGCGCCTGCATGAATTCTGGAACCGCCGGCTTTCAAAATTACAGATTAATACGCCGAACGAGGGCATGAACACGGAAATCAATATCTGGGACCTGTACCAGAGTGAGATTAACGTCATGTTCTCGCGCTTTACCTCCTTCATTGAGGTGGGCGGGCGTGTCGGACTTGGCTACCGTGACACGGCGCAGGATGCCATGATGGTACTTCAGGCGGACCCGGACGGCAGCCGGAAGAGGCTCTCTGAACTTCTCAGGGCGCTGACGGCCGCCGGATACGGGCTGCATCTTTTTGAACCGCGCTGGTTCGAACCGGAGCAGAAGCATTCATCCTTCAAATCGCCGACGGTTATCCCGACTCCGGATAAAAAGCAGAGGGTGCACGCTGTTGAGGACGCCTGTTCGGACGATGCACTATGGCTGGTGACCTCCATTGTGCAATACGTGCGCGAGACGGGCGATTTTGATTTTATCAGCGAAACCCTCCCCTACGCCGACGGCGGGGAGGGTACGGTTTACGATCATATGAAGAAGATTCTGGACTTCTCCCTGCGTGAGACCGGAAAGAACAGAATTTGCAAGGGACTGCGGGCCGACTGGAACGACTGCCTGAATCTGGGCGGCGGAGAGAGCGCCATGGTCAGTTTTCTGCTTTGCTGGGCACTAAACAGCTTTATCGATCTGGCCGGGGAACTTGGAGAAGAGGAGGATGTCCGGTATTACCGTGAGAGGAAGGAGGAGACCGCGAAGACCTGTGAGGACGTTTTATGGGACGGGAAATGGTATATCCGCGGAATTACAGCCGATGGCCGAAGGATCGGCACACAGCAGGACAAAGAAGGAAAGGTTCACATGGAAAGCAATACCTGGGCTGTAGTGTCCGGGGCGGCATCGCGCGAACATGGCCTGGCGGCTATGGACAGCGTGAATGAATATCTGTATACGCCGTATGGGCTGATGCTGAACGCCCCGTGCTACACAAAACCGGACGACGGAATCGGATTTGTGACCCGTGTGTATCCTGGACTAAAGGAAAACGGGTCCATCTTCTCACATCCGAATCCATGGGCGTGGTGCGCGGAAGCTGTTCTGGGACGCGGCAGCCGCGCCATGAAATTTTATAATGCTCTGTGCCCGGCACTGCAGAACGATAAGATTGAAATCCGCAAAGCGGAACCGTACAGCTACTGTCAGTTTATTGCCGGAAAAGACCATACGGCTTACGGCTGCGCGCGGCATCCGTTTATGACGGGTTCCGCCGGATGGGCATATTATGCGGCGACCCAGTATATTCTCGGAATCCGGCCGCAGTTTCATCACCTGGACGTGGATCCGTGTATTCCGGCAGACTGGAAGGAATTTGAGGTCAGACGCACGTGGCGCGGCGCCGATTATTATATTCATGTAGCTAATCCGGATGGCGTTGAAAAGGGCGTCCGAAGCCTTCGGGTGAACGGAACGGAAGTTCATGAAATTGGGCTGCAAAAAGCAGGGACGAATTGTAAAGTTGAAGTTATAATGGGATAAATGAAGATAAATATCTTACAGCACAGGAGGAATCCGTATGATCAGATTTGGTACCGGCGGCTGGAGAGCTGTCATTGCAGATGATTTTACAAAGAGCAACATCCGCCTGCTGACGGCAGGGCTGTGCCGCCTGATGAAAAAGCAGGGATATGAGGGCAGTGAGGTCGTGGTCGGCTATGACCGGCGTTTTCTGTCCAAGGAATCGGTGCATTGGGCTGCGGAGGTGCTGACCGGGAATGGTTTTACGGTGTACATGGTAAACCGCTCCTCACCGACGCCGCTGATTATGTACACGGTGCGCTCACGGAGGACACATTATGGCCTATGTGTGACAGCCAGCCACAATCCGGCCGTCTACAACGGTATCAAGGTGTTTACAGAAGGCGGCCGTGATGCGGACCGCATGGTAACGGCACAGATCGAGGAACAGATCGCCCGGATCAGTGAAGCAGATATCCGGTCGCTGGATTATGATACAGCGCTTGCGGACGGAAAAATTGTTGAAGAAAATCCGCTGAATGGTTATATCGACAGTATTCTGAAAGCCATTGATGTGGAAAAAATAAAAAAGGCGCATCTTCGCGTAGCCATCGATCCGATGTACGGCGTGGGACAGCAGAGTCTTCAGATTATTCTGATGACCTGCCGCTGCGATGTGGATGCCATTCATGTACAGCACGATACCCTGTTCGGAGGCCGTATGCCGGCACCGGATGCAAGAGCACTGGTACAGCTTTCCACGTACGTTACGGAAGACCGGTGTGATGTCGGTATTGCCACCGATGGAGATGCCGACCGTCTGGGAGCCATCGATGAGAAGGGCAGATACATTCACCCGAACGCCATGCTGGTGCTGCTGTATTATTATCTGCTGGAGTACCGCGGATGGAAGGGGCCGTGCGTGCGCAATAATTCGACAACCACGCTGCTGGACCGGGTGGCGCAGGATCACGGGCAGAAATGCTATGAGGTTCCGGTAGGATTTAAGTGGGTTTCCGCGAAGATGGCCGAGACCGGCGCCATCATCGGCGGCGAGTCCTCCGGCGGTATGGCCATACAGGGACATATTTCCGGCAAGGATGGTATTTATGCGGCTGCGCTGCTGTTGGAGATGCTGGCGGCGGCCGGCAAACCGCTTTCCGAAATTTACAACGATATTCTCGACAGGTACGGCCGTCTGGAGTATGGCGATGCGGCTGTTCCCATGACCCCGGAGCGCAAGAAGGAACTGCAGCATCTTCTGTTTGAGGAAAAGAAACTGCCGGAGTACGGAAAAGAATTGGATCACATCAGCTACGAGGACGGCGTTAAGCTGTACTTTAAGGATGGCAGCTGGATTATCTGCCGCTTTTCCGGCACAGAACCGCTGGTTCGTTTCGCCGCCGAATCGGATTGTGCGGAAACTACGGAGGGCTATATCCGCACCTTCCGTGAATTCCTGGGTCTGTGAGACATGAGAGTATGAAAAAGAAAAAGCAGATATCCCTGCGATCCGGCCTGGTCACAACCGTGCTGCTGTGCTGGATGCTTCCCATGATATTCATGCTGATGATGGGTGTTATCCTTTTGGGACGCAGTTACCGCAAATCGGCACGGGAGAGTGTGGACGCGGATGCCACGCTGGTGATGCAGCAAATTCAGATGGATCTGGAAGATGTCATTGACGACTCCAAGTCCGTCTCCTACGACGGAGATGTCCGGCAGGCATACCGGACATATGTTGAGAACAGCAACGGTGCAGAACTGTACCGTACCGTGGATGATTATCTGAATAAAAAGTTTGTACGTGATTCCAAGTATGAGGGAGTATTCATAACCTTCTGGAATGACCGGGAAAGCATGAGCCCTCATGTTATATCAAACGGGACAGCCAATCATTTGATTCTGAAAAGTTATCTGGGCAGCATGAATAAGATCATTGACATTATGTCCCGGAAGGATACGCAGAACTATTTTCTGACGCTGGATGGCAGGTTTTACATGTGCCGCAATCTGATGGACGGGTTTGTGCCGTATGCTACGGTCAGCTGCATGATTGACACGGACAGGCTTCTTCTGCCGATGAAATCCATCCACCGGTTTGACAGCGCCGGCCTGACCCTGGACAATTGCAGTTTTACACTGAATTCGGAAGGAAATTTCACAGCGCAGGAAACGGTATACGGCAGCGGGGAAGAACTGACACCGGCAGCGGAAAATGACAGCGGGGAAGAACTGACACAGGCAGCGGAAGATGACAGCGGGGAAGAACAGACTTCGGCAGCCGGAAGTACGCCGCTGCCGGCGGATGGTTTGCAGGAGGAAGGCAGCTGCTCTTTCGTGCACAGGGACAGCCAAAACGAATACCGCTATACGGCGGTGGCAGACGGCCATCCGCTGGTACTTATTCTGACGCCGGAGGAGTACCATGTACTGAAGGAAAATCCCTGGTTCGGCGGGGGCGCTGCCTGTATAGCCCTGATGGTCGTGCCGCTGCTTTATCTGACGATATCCATGTTCCGGCGACATGTATCCGTGCCGCTGGATATACTGACGAAGGCGAGCAGTCACATTCAGGACCGCGGGCAGGAAGGCTACCAGATTGAAAGTACAGCGCCGAACAGGGAATTTCAGAGCCTGTACGATCATTACAATTCCATGTCGAGGGAACTGAAAAACCAGTTTGAGCGGACGGTCCTCGCACAGCAGGCGACACAGGAAGCTAAGATGAAGGCGCTGCAGTCACAGATTAACCCGCACTTCCTCAATAATACACTGGAGATTATCAACTGGCAGGTGCGTCTGGCCGGAGATGACCCGGCGGCGGCTATGATTGAAGCTCTTTCCACCATGCTTAACGCCGCACTGGACCGTGACGGAAGAGTACAGGTAACGCTGCAGGAGGAAATGAGTTATGTGGATGCCTACCTGTATATCATCCGGCAGCGGATGGGAGAAGGGCTGCATATCAGCAAAGATATTCCGGGTGAACTTCTGGAAATCAAAGTGCCAAGGCTGGTACTGCAGCCGGTTGTGGAAAATGCCGTGGAACATGATCTTTCCGCACGGCACGGCGGAAATCTGTGGATACGCGCGAAAGAAGAGTGCGGACATATTGTGCTGGAGGTGGAGCACGACGGCACGCTGACACTGGAAGATAAGGAAAAAATTGAGCATTTAATCCGGCCGGATCCGAAAGAGGAACGCTGCGTTACCGGCCGCGTGGGCATACAGAATGTAAGCCAGCGGCTTAAAATTCTGTACGGTGATCAGGCAGAGATAGAGATCCGTCAGACCACCCACGGAACCATCCTGGCAAGGATCACCTTACCCGGGACGTAGGAATTCAGAAAATTCGTACACCATACGTTTGATTGGAAAGAACGGACCGGATACAGCAAATCGGCTTTACAGGCCGGGAGACGGGGCATAAACTCCGGAACTCCCGGCCTGTTGCCGTTTTGCACTTAAAAAGCATTTTGAAATTGCCATGAACCGGCAAAGCGACAATAAAAGTCAAAAAAGAGCAAGAGGAACAATTGCAGAAAAACCAATAAATAATTAAACTATGGATAAAGATATGGATGAGTGCACAAATCCACACTTTCAGGAACGAAAACAATTGTGAATACTGTGAATATAGTGAAAACAGACAGGGAGGGTTCACATGAAAAAGACAAAGAAAGCTATCGCTTTATCACTGACAGCAGCTATTGGCTTGTCAGCAGCCGGTGCAGTTATGGCCGGTGCTGCGGATCCGGTTACACTAAGCGTAGTTACATCTTACGGCGGTGATGACGGAAACCGCAGGAACTTCGAGCAGGCCGTTCAGGAATATGAAGACAAGACGGGCAACACGGTGGAAGATGGTTCTGCTACTTCCGATGAAGAGTGGAAGGCAAAGGTTCTGACAGACTATGAGACAGGCTCCGAACCGGATGTTCTGTTCTTCTTCTCCAACGCCGATGCGGATCCGATCATCGACGCAGGCAAGGTTGTTTCCATCGAAGAAATCCGCGAGACCTATCCCGATTATGCAACCAACATGAAAGAAGCCATGCTTGCAGCTGCCTCCGACGGAAAACATTATGCGGTTCCGTCCTCCGGCTTCTGGGAAAACCTTTTTGTAAACAAGACCGTTCTTGAAGACTGCGGCGTTGATATGCCGGGCACCAATTATACATGGGATCAATTCCTTGAAGACTGCCAGACGATTAAAGACGCCGGTTATACGCCGATTGCCTGCTCCCTGTTTGAAGTTCCGCATTACTGGTTCGAGTTCTGCGTTATGAACAACGGAAGCCTTGACAGCCAGCTGACGCTGCCGGCCGTAGAGGCAGATGGCAGTCTCGATGAGGCAGGACAGAAATGGGCAGCAGCCCTGAACGATATGAAGGAACTTTACGACAGGGGATTTTTCCCGGAGAACACGACAACCGCAACCGATGCTGAAACGGTTCAGCTGTTTGGGGACGGCGATGCCGCATTCCTGATTGACGGTTCCTGGAAGGTTGGATACTTCACGGAAAACTATCCGGATAATCTGGAGGATTATGCGGTTGCTTACGTTCCTGCAAAGGGTGACCGTAAAGCCACCGATGCGATCGGCGGGATTTCCATGGGCTATTTCATCAGCCGCAAAGCCTATGATGATCCGGCCAGGCAGAAGGCTGCTGTTGACTTCGTTGAGTATCTGACATCCGATGATGTTCTTTCAAGATTTGTGACCACCGAAGTTACCGCTCTTGTCAATGGCGCAAAACCGGCGGATCTGAACTCTCTGCAGCAGTCCGCAGCAGAGGCGAACGCAAATCTCACAGGCATTGTGGGAGCTGTACAGGATACCATTTCAAGCGAGGCAAAGGGCGATCTGTTCGGAAATGTTGTAGCCGTTGTTACCGGATCCATGACGGCAGAAGATGCTGTTAAGTCTGCCATCAGAATCAACGGAAATCCGGGAGCAGCGGATGAGGGAGCAACCGGATAACCCCCCGGGCAGCAGACGCGCAGTGAGAGGATTTACTATGCAGCCAACATCAACGATTTATAAGAAAAAAGCACCTTTGCTGGTTTTCCTTATACCGGCGTTTGCTTTCCTCGGCGTTTATCTTTTCTATCCGTTTATCCAGAATGTGATCAACACCTTTCTGAATATCGGCGGTCTGGGGCGTTCCGCGGACGGTGCCAATACTCCGTTTTATATGAACTACGCGGAACTGCTCCGTGATCCGAAGCTTCGCACGGCCTTGAAAAACACGCTGCTTCTGACGCTGTGTACGGTGGTTTTCCAGGTTGGCATAGCGCTGGTTCTGGCACTGCTGGTTGATTCGATCCACCGCGGAGCCCGGATTTTCAGGACCATTTACTTCTTTCCGATTGTTATTTCGGCAACCGCTCTGGGGCTGATGTTCAATCTGATTTTCCTTTATAAGGGAGGGATGGTAAATCAGATGCTGTTTTCCCTGGGAAAGCTGCACACCGAGACCCGGGCCAGCGGCCGTATGGTGGTGGACTGGATCGACTGGAAGGATAAAGACCATTTTATGACGACCATGTTCCTGCCGGTTATCTGGCAGTATGTTGGATTTTACTTCGTTATCCTGATGACCGGACTTTCCAACATCTCCGAAGATGTTTTTGAGTCGGCATCGCTCGACGGAGCCGGCGGATGGCAGAAGGTCAGATATATTACACTTCCGCTTCTTCGCAACACGCTGTGTACCTGCCTGGTACTGGCCGTCACCGGAGCACTGAAAGTATTCGACCTTCCCTGGGTTATGTTCGGAGCGGGTATGCCGGAGGACCGCGGCTGGCTGACCGGTACGTATATGTATGACCAGACCTTCAATAAGGCAAACATTGATTACGGTTCAACCATCGCTGTTCTGATTGTTGTGCTGGGCGTGGTTTTGTCCAATGTCAGCAAGGCACTGTTCAGGCAGACGGATGATTATTGATGAGGAGGATGAGGAAAATGAAAAAAAGAGTCAGACCTTCCGTCATTTTCATCTATATCGTCCTGATCTTCTGGGGATTAACCACGGTATACCCGTTCATCTGGGTATTGCTGAATTCTTTCCGGAAGAAGGGACTGATCCTTTCGGATTCCTTTTCCATCCCGGCCGGCAAAGCGTTTACACTTGAAAACTACGCGCTGGCCGGCGAGAGGGCTGATTTTAAGAATGCTTATCTCAACAGCTTTATCATTTCCGGAAGCGTAACCATAGGCGTTATGCTCCTGGCAGGATTGGCAGCGTACGGTATGGCCAGATATCGTTTCCGCGGCAGAAATCTGCTTTATTCGCTGACGATGGCCGGAATGATGATCCCGGTATTTTCGACCATCATCCCGGTATTCCGGCTTGAAGTAATGATGAGAATTGCGGGAACGGGCAACCGGTGGCTTTCGCTGCTGGCCACCATCCTTCCACAGGTGGCCGGCAACTTATGCTTTGCGATGGTTATCCTGATGAATTTCATCCGGTCCGTTCCCATTGAACTGGAAGAGAGCGCTTTCATGGACGGAGCTTCCGTTTTTCAGATTTTCTTCCGCATAATTATACCGACGGCGAAATCCTCCTTCGCAACCGTAGCGATCTTCTCGTTCCTGTGGAGCTACAATGATCTATTCACGCAGTCGTTTTTCCTGCGCTATCCCCGTGACAGAGCCATCACCGGCCTGCTCAATGAGATCAGCTCTCAGGCCGGTGTGAATTACGGACTGATGGCAGCAGCCGTTGTTCTTGTAGTCATTCCTGTTCTGGTGGTTTACATGTTCCTTCAGAAGAACATCATGCGGGGACTGACGGCAGGCGCAGTCAAAGGCTGAGTACAGGTGGCATTGACAAACAAAAAAGGGCGGGGTTAAATAGAGAGTAGAATAAGGCAGCAGGGAGCTGGTATCGGCGGCACCCTGCTATTTATGTTTGAGGGGAAGGATGCCGGGTGAGCGTATGTACAGAGTAGTATTGATAGACGATGAAGCAATCATTCTGGAAGGACTGCGCCGCGTAATCAAATGGTCCGATCACCGCTGCGAGGTGGCGGGGACTGCATCGGACGGGCGGGAAGGATCTGAAGTGATCCGGCGCGTGAAACCGCACATTCTGATTACCGATATCAGGATGCCGGGAGATGACGGACTGACTATGATTGCCGGTCTGCGCTCCGAGTTCCCGAACATGCAGATTACAGTGCTGACAGGATACCGGGAATTTGGCTACGCACAGCAGGCAATTCATCTGGGCGTAACCCGTTTTTTGCTGAAACCCTCGAAGATGGATGAGATCAACGAAGCGCTGCAGACGATGGTGGAGCGGCTGGATAAACTGCCGCCGGAAATCAGCGATCCGGAGGACGAGCCGGAGGATAATTCTCAGGCCGCGGATATGGAACGCGCCGGCAGTTTTATTGTCAACCAGGCGGTCGCCTACATGGAAAGAAACTATAAAAGCAGGCTGAGTCTGCAGGAGGTAGCCGACAGCTGCTTTGTCTCGCAGTGGCATCTTTCGAAATTGCTGAACAAGTATGCACAGAAAAACTTTTACGATATTCTGAATACAATCCGAATCCGGGAGGCGAAGGAACTTCTCCGGGATCCGGAACTTCGGGTGTCGGATGTATGCGACAGGGTCGGGTACACGGATGCGGCTCACTTCGCCCGGACTTTCAGAAAGATCACCGGCATGAGTGCCAACGAATACCGTAATTCGCTTAAATATCGGAATGATAAACCGGACGGCCGCTGATCCGAAAAGGTTCCGATTCAAGACAATAAATACAGCCAGAAATCTGAAAAAGCAAACGGGAGGCTTAATTAATTCAAAAATATCAGGTAATTTGCTGAAAAATCGAAAATTGAATTTTCAGACAGCTACGGTATAATAGATGCAACAGAAGATATCAGAATAAATCGGATATGAAATATGACAATGGCGTCATGCAGAGCTTTTTCTGCATGGCGCTTTTCATTTTAATTTCCGCATTATTTTATCCGGAGGTACCCGGTGATACCGTATGACTCAGACAATTCGGAAACGGCAGCGCATTTTCTGCACGACGGGATTAGTGAGAGGAAGGGATAATTTTATGGGAGAAATGATTCGGCTGAATAATGTGAACAAATATTTCGGTGATCTGCATGTCCTCAAAAATGTATCCCTGACAGTGAACGAGGGAGAAAAGCTTGTGATTATCGGACCTTCCGGATCCGGAAAGTCAACAACCGTGCGGTGTATGAATTTCCTGGAACAGCCGACAGACGGCGAAGTTTACATTTGCAAAGAACAAATGACTTCGAAAAATTCGCGCCGCATCATCCGCGATAATATTTCCATGGTGTTTCAGCAGTTTAACCTGTATCCGCATCTGACGGTACTGAGAAATCTGACACTGGCGCCGATGAAGCTTCATCACAAGAGCCGGGAGGAAGCAGAGGAGACGGCGTATCACTACCTGGACGTGGTGGGACTTCGCGATAAAGCAATGGCTTATCCGGCGGCGCTTTCCGGAGGACAGCAGCAGAGAATCGCCATTGCCCGGGCGCTCTGCGTGGGAAGCAAAATAATTCTGTTTGATGAACCGACATCCGCACTGGACCCGGAGACAATCCAGGAAGTACTGGATGTTATGGTCAAACTGGCGAAGGAGAACATTACGATGGTGATTGTTACACACGAGATGGGCTTCGCACGTCAGGTTGCCGACCGCATGATTTTCATGGAGGACGGCAGGGTTATCGAGGAGGGCACACCGGAACACTTCTTCACGCACCCGGACAGTCCGCGAGTCAGTCAGTTTCTGGGGAAGATCATACGCTAAAGCCTGAAAATGCAAACCGGAGGATCTGGCAGGCCCGGGAGGATCATGCACATTTCACCGGCACCGTGCCGGGAATGCTGATGATAAAACTTTCAGCAGGCGGTGTATGCAAATACAGTGAGCTGCCTGAAGGGTGAAGGAAGGACAAGCAGGATGGTTCGAAAGAACCGGAAAGAAAAAGGAGGAATTGGTATATGAAAAAATTTACGCGCGCAATCAGTATTCTATCAGCAGCCGCTGTGACGGCAGCAGGATTTGTCCCGGCAGCCGCAGCAGAAGCAGCAACAGAAGCAGCTGCGGAATATACACCTTATGGTGATACCAGTGACCCGGCATCCTACGGCGATGATGTGCAGAAAATCATGGACAGCGGAACACTTCATGTCGGAGTAAAGAATGCCGTAAAGGGCTTCGGTTTTCAGGATACACTGACCGGGGAATACAGCGGACTTGAAATTTCACTGGCAGAAGATCTCGCCGCGGATCTGGGCGTGGATGTGGAATTTACGACCGTAACCGCAGCCACCAGAACGGAACTGTTGGATTCCGGAGATATCGACTGTGTCCTGGCAACCTTTACGATTACGGATGAAAGAAAAAAGAGCTGGGACTTCACAACTCCGTATTATACCGATCATGTAGGTGTCCTGGTTGAGAAGGCAAGCGGCATCACGGATCTGTCCGGACTTTTGGACAAGACCGTCGGCGTATCCTCCGGATCTACCTCCGCATTGTCTCTGGTAACCGCCATGGTAGATAACGGCGTTCTTGATTCTGCCGATTTTGATCCGTCAACGTTTGACCCGGCAACCTGGACAGAGGGCATTTCCTTCCGTCAGTATGATGACTATCCGGCTATCTCCACCGCGCTTTCCGCAGGCGAAGTAGATGCTTTCTGTGTAGATAAATCCATCCTTGCGATCTATCATACAGATGACCGCGACTACATCAAGGAAGAATTCGCACCTCAGGAATACGGCATTGCAACCACCAAAGGGTCCGGTCTTTCAAAATTCTGCGATGACGAAGTTAATAAATGGCTTGCAGACGGGACCATTTCCGGTCTGATTGAAGAGAACGGCCTCGACTGACAAAGTGAATCAGATCCGACATCCGGAGGTTTGATATGAGCGCATTATTCGATGCCTATGGCTGGTATAAAATATGGAATTACCGCAGCGGTTTTCTCAGAGGACTGGGGACGACGCTGCTGACGGCATTGTTTGCAATCCTGATGGCGCTCGTTGCTGGTATGATTTTTGGCCTGATGGCGGTGAGCCGTAAGAAGATTCTGCGGGCGATTTCCAGAGTGTATGTGGAATTTTTCCAGAATACGCCGATACTGCTGCAGGTGTGTTTCCTTTATTACGCACTTGCTTTTTCAGGCAACAGTATCGGTATTATCCCGACGGGTATAATCGCACTGGGACTTTACCATGGTGCGTATGTATCAGAAGTTTTCCGCGGCGGCATTGAAGCCATTCCGAAAGGTCAGTTTGAGGCGGCACAGTCGCAGGGCTTTAGTTACATGGATGAGATGCGGATCATTATTTTGCCGCAGACGGTAAAAATCATTCTGCCCCCGCTGGTGAACCAGATTGTGAATTTAACCAAAAACACGGCGGCTCTTTATATCATAGGAGGCAGCGATCTTATTTCTGTAACCTACAGTTTTGTGACCGGTGAGAAAACCGGAGGAGCCTATGTTCCGGCGTATTTTCTGTGCGGGGTTCTGTTTTTTGCTTTCTGTTTCCCGCTATCCCGCCTGGCTTCGACATGGGAGGCCCGCCTGAAGAAGAAAGAGCAGACAACCGTGATAACCAGAGGAGCGTGAATTCGTATGGAGCAGCCGGTGGCTTTCGGGAGGGTGTGCGTGTGCGGTGCTGATAGCAGCAGAAATCAAAGGAGTGTAAGCGTATGTCGGCATTTCAGGGCAGTATCCAAATAATAACAAACCGGAATGTTTTAATATATCTGCTGAAGGGTACGGTATTTACGCTCATCATTTCTTTGATCGCAGTGGCGGTATCCCTGATGATCGGATCGCTGCTGGCACTGCTGAGAAATTATGGCAGAGGACCGGCGAAAATTCTGAAGGTTCTGGCGACAGCTTATATTGAGATTTTCCGCAATACACCGTTGCTGCTCTGGATTTTTGTCTGTTTGATTTTTGTTTCGGCACCGTCCTTCATGAAAAGGAAAATGTGGGGACTTTCCAGCGTGGAAGCCGGACTTTTGTATAAAGGCTGTGTGGCTTTGATTATCTATACCGCAGCCGTGATGGCGGAGATTGTGAGGGGCGGACTCAATGCCGTATCCAAAGGACAATTTGAGGCGGCACACTCGCAGGGGTTTTCTACGGTCCAGACCATGACATCCATCGTACTTCCGCAGGCATTCCATCACATTGTTCCCACCCTGCTGGGACAGGTAATTACGACAATCAAGGACAGCTCTTTTCTTGCAAATATTGCAGTTATCGAGCTCATGGCGCGGACCAGACAGGTGCTGTCCGGAGCGTATAACTACAACGGGCTGGGACAGATCAATGTCAGCGATGTCTTTGTGCTGTTCGGATTTGCGTTTCTGATATATTTCATTATCGATTTCATGCTGTCCGTCATTGTTCGAAAGCTGAGAAAGAAAATAACGTGACCGGGCGGAGGTGCAGTTATGAGCGAAAACGAAAGCAAGCCTCATTATGTAATTACAATTTCCAGAGAGTTTGGATCGCTGGGGCGGCCGGTTGCGAAGAGAACAGCAGAGATTCTGGGCATATACTTTATGGACAGGGATATCGTAGAAATGACGGCCCGGCGGATGGGACTCCCGGTATCGGAGATCGGGAACCAGGAGGAGACAGCGAGAAACAAATATATCTATATGAAATTTCCGCTGGGGATCGGTCCGCAGCCGATTGAAGATGAAATTTTCGAAGCGCAGAGCAACATCATTCTCGATCAGGCCAAAAAAGAGGACTGCATCATCGTTGGCCGCTGTGCGGAGTATGTTCTGCGTGACCATGTCCGTAAAATGAATGTCTATATCCATGCACCGTACGAATGGCGCCTCCGAAGATGCATTGATCAGCTCCAGATGGACGGAATGACTGCCGGGAAAATGATCCATGATGTGGATCTGGCGCGAGACCGCTATCGCCGTCGCTATGAAAAAAATATCTCAGGTCCGTTCGCCTGTCGCGATCTGATCCTGGACACCAGTGTGTTCGGGGTTGAGAAGTGCGCACAGATTATAGCGGCATCGGCCAGAATAATGTTTGATCTTTAGTTATCGCTTAAAGACCTGGAGTCATCTCTGAGGGACTGCTTTCTCCATTCCGCAGGGCGCAGCAAGGTCAGCGGGGCAGCGGTCATTCTGAACCGCTTCATAGAAGCGGTAGCCGCCTGCAAAATTATAGCAGTCATAACCATAGCCTGTCAGAATCCGGTCTGCAATGTAGCTTCGAAGGCCGCTCTGGCAGATCAGATAGACCGGTTTTTCCTTTTCAATTTCGTCCAGCCGGCTGCGGATTTCATCCACAGGAATATTGCGAAATCCCGGAATATGACCGGAAACATATTCTTCCGGAGTCCGGGTGTCCAGCAGTGTCACGCTGCCGTCCCGCGGCAGAGCGGCTGCATCTTCCACATACCACTGTTTCAAAAGACCTCCGGCCAGGTTATCGATGATGAACCCGGCCATGTTGACCGGATCCTTAGCGGATGAATAGGGAGGTGCGTAGGCAAGATCAAGATCTTTGAGATCATAAGCCCTGAAACCGGCCCGAAGGGCGGCAGCTATTACATCAATCCGCTTATCCACGCCGTCCGTTCCGATGATCTGCGCGCCGAGGAGGCGGAAGGTTTCCTTTTCAAAAATCACCTTTATTGTCATGACACGGCTGTGCGGGTAATAGCCGGCATGGCTGGCGGGGGAGAGGATGACCTTGTCTGTCTTCAAGCCTGCCCGGGCGGCCGCTTTCTCACTGAGCCCGGTCGCTGCAGCGGTGAGATCAAAAATCTGAAGGATGGAGCTTCCCTGACTTCCCTTGTAACGGCTGTCGCCTCCGCAGATGTTATCGGCGGCGATGCGGCCCTGCCGGTTGGCCGGCCCTGCCAGTGCAATCACCGTATTCTCACCGGTGACAAAATGTCTGACCTGAACAGCATCTCCAACTGCGTAAATATCGGGGTCAGAAGTTTCCATACGGTCATTGACCGCAATCGCACCTTTGACGCCAAGCTCGAGTCCGGCCTCCTTTGCTAGCGTACTTTCCGGCAGTACACCGATCGCCAGCAAAACCATATCCGCGTGAACCGGGGCATGATCCTTCAGCAGCACATCAATCCCCCCGTTCTTCTCCTCAAATCCTTCCACCGTGCTCCCGAACAGGATCCGGACGCCATGTTTTCGAAGCTGTGCGTGGATCAGAGAAGCCATGTCGGCATCGAAGGGAGGCATCAGCTGCTGCGAGCGCTGAACAATCGTAACATCCATACCAAGCCTTCTCAGATTTTCCCCAACTTCCAGGCTGATAAATCCGCCGCCGGAAATAACCGCCGATTCCGGGTGATGTTTATCTATAAAGCTTCGGATACGGAAGGTATCCTCCACGGTCCGGAGTGTAAATACCTTATCCGAATCAACACCCGGAAGCGGAGGCTTGTTGGGGTGAGCTCCCGGGGAAAGGAGCAGTTTATCGTACGACTGTTCGAATACATCTCCCGTTTCCAGATTCCGCACGGTCACCTTCTTTTCCTTCGGATGAACGGCCGTCACCTCATGGTGTACGTGAACCTTCACATTAAATCTTTCCAGAAAATTCTCCGGGGTCTGAAGCGTCAGATCATCCTTATCCGCGATCACACCGCCAATATAGTAGGGCAGACCGCAGTTGGCATAGCTGACATATCCGGAACGCTCAAAAATAATGATCTCCGCCGTTTCATCCAGACGCCGTATCCGGGCGGCAGCCGTAGCCCCGCCCGCAACTCCTCCGACAATTACAACCTTCATCGCGCTGTCACCTGACCTTTCCAGGCGGAAATGCCGCCTATGTT
>ONLK01000016.1 GCA_900318615.1 uncultured Eubacteriales bacterium | reverse complement strand
GACAAAATCGATGAGATCAGAGACAGCGCCAGACAGAGCCTGATCCAGGCGGATTCCCTGGAGAAGCTCAACGAAATACGCGTAAGATTTCTCGGGAAAAAAGGAGAGCTAACCGGTGTTCTGAAGAGTATCGGAACTGTAAAACCGGAGGATCGTCCTAAGTTCGGACAGAGGGTAAACGAGGCCCGTGCTGCCATCGAACAGAAAATAGAAGAAACCAAAAGAGAACTCGAGGCTAAGGCTCTGGAAGCCAGGCTTGAGAAGGAAGAAATCGATGTTACACTCCCGGCCAAAAAGATTGCTGTCGGCCATCCTCATCCGAACACCATTGCCAGGATGGAAGTTGAGCGGATTTTCACGGGAATGGGATATGAAGTGATCGAGGGACCGGAAATTGAGTATGACGAGTATAACTTCACCAAACTGAATATTCCGCCCAATCATCCGGCAAAGGATGAGCAGGATACCTTCTACATCAATAAGGATATCGTTTTGCGTACGCAGACCAGCCCGGTACAGGCTCGTGTTATGGAACAGGGAAAGCTGCCGATCCGTATGATTTCCCCGGGACGCGTTTTCCGCGCGGATGAAATTGATGCAACGCACTCACCGTCCTTCCACCAGATTGAAGGCCTGGTTATTGATAAAAACATTACGTTCTCCGACCTGAAGGGGACACTGGCTGAGTTTGCCCGCCAGATGTTCGGGGCGGATACAAAAACAAAGTTCCGCCCGCATCATTTTCCCTTCACCGAACCGTCGGCGGAGATGGATGTCAGCTGTTTTAAGTGCGGCGGCAAAGGATGCCGTTTCTGCAAGGGGGAAGGCTGGATTGAGATCCTCGGCTGCGGAATGGTACATCCGCACGTACTGGAGATGTGCGGCATTGATCCGGAAGAATACACCGGTTTTGCCTTCGGCGTAGGTCTGGAGCGGATTGCTCTGCTGAAGTACGAAATCGATGATATGCGTCTGCTTTATGAAAATGATTATCGTTTCCTGAAACAGTTCTAAGTTAGGAGAATAGAGAATGAATACAACACTTTCATGGATTAAAGCTTATGTTCCGGATCTGGACTGTACGGCGAAGGAATACGCCAACGCCATGACGATGAGCGGAACAAAAGTTGAAACCTATACGGAATATGACCGCGATCTTGACAGGATTGTCGTTGGACAGATTATGTCCATCGAGCCGCACCCGGACGCGGATCATCTTGTAATCTGCCAGGTGGATATTGGAACAGAAACCATCCAGATTGTAACCGGCGCTCCGAATGTTGCCGTCGGTCAGAAGGTTCCGGTTGTGCTGGACGGCGGAAAAGTTGCCGGCAATCATGACGGCAAAATGACGCAGGGCGGTATCCCCATCAAGGCCGGAAAACTGCGCGGCGTTGAGTCGAACGGTATGATGTGTTCCATTGAGGAGCTGGGAAGTTCCCGCGAATTCTATCCGGAGGCTCCGGAGTACGGCATTTACGTATTTGATAACGACGTTCCGGCCGGCGCGGACGCTGTCCACGAGCTGGGGCTGGATGATACCAATGTGGAATATGAAATCACCAACAACCGTGTGGACTGCTACAGCGTTATCGGAATTGCACGGGAAGCTGCAGCCACGTTCCATAAGGAATTTCATAAGCCGGAAGTGCCGAAGACAGGGAATGAGGAAGACGTGAACGACTATGTGAAGGTCCGCGTAGAGGATCCGGACTTGTGTCCGCGCTATACAGCCAGAGTCGTGAAGAACATTCACATTGCTCCGTCCCCGAAGTGGATGCAGCGCCGGCTGGCGGCCAACGGTATTCGTCCGATCAACAACCTGGTGGATATCACAAACTATGTCATGGAAGAATACGGACAGCCGATGCATGCGTACGATTACGACAAAATTGCCGGACATGAGATCATCGTAAAGCGTGCTCAGGACGGAGAAGTGTATACCACGCTGGACGGGCAGGAGCGCCATCTGGATAAGGATGTTCTGATGATCAACGATGCAGAAGGCCCGGTTGGAATTGCAGGGATCATGGGAGGAGAGAACTCCATGATCACGGACGATGTCAAAACAATGCTTTTTGAGGCCGCCTGCTTCAACGGGACCAACATCCGTCTTTCCGCAAAGCGCATCGGCCTGCAGACAGACGCCTCCCGCAAGTTTGATAAAGGGCTGGATCCGAACCTGGCGGCTGAAGCGATCAACCGTGCCTGTGCGCTGGTAGAGGAAATGGGCGCCGGGGAAGTAGTCGGCGGTATGATCGACATTTATCCGGTAAAGCGTGAGGAATCCAGGGTTGCGTTTGAACCGGATAAAATCAATCAGCTTCTCGGTACGGACATTCCGGCGGAGCAGATGCTGAAGTATTTTGCGAAGATTGAACTTCGCTACGATAAGGATACCAATGAGATTGCAGCTCCCACATTTCGCCAGGATATTCACCGTACCTGCGATCTTGCGGAGGAGGTTGCAAGATTTTACGGTTATGACCGCATTCCCACCACGCTTCCGAAAGGAGAGGCAACCCAGGGCGGAAAACCGGAAGAACTGATGGTACAGGAAATGTGCAGTACGGCAGCCCGGTATTGTGGGTTCTCGGAAGCTTTCTGCTACTCGTTCGAAAGCCCGAAGGTATATGACAAGCTGCGTATTCCAGAGGGGGATCCGATTCGGAATGCCATCACGATCAGCAATCCGCTGGGAGAGGATTTCTCCATCATGAGAACGATCCCTTTGAACGGCATGCTGACCAGCCTGGCATTCAATCAGAATCACCGCAACAAAAACGTACGTCTGTATGAGTTTGGAAAGATTTATCTTCCGAAAGCACTGCCGCTGACCGAACTGCCGGATGAACGCCAGCAGCTGACGCTGGGTGCGTACGGAGATTATGATTTCTTCCAGATGAAGGGTACGGTTGAAGTACTGCTCGACGCTTTGCACATTAAAGAAAAGCCGGTCTATGACCCGGCGGAAAAGAAACCGTTCCTGCATACAGGCCGCCAGGCGGATATTTTTATCGGAAAGACGAAAATCGGTTACCTCGGCGAACTGCATCCGCTGGTTCTGCAAAATTACGGGATGACGGAGCGCACGTATGTAGCGGTGCTGGATATGCCCTCCGTCTGCCGCTTTGCTGATTTCGACCGAAAATTCGAGGGAATTGCAAGATTCCCGGCGGTGGAGCGTGACCTTTCCATGGTCGTTCCGAAACACATTTCCAACGGGCAGATCGAGGCTATGCTGGAACAGCGCGGCGGAAAGATCCTCGAGAATGTAGAACTGTTCGATCTGTATGAGGGTATTCAGGTAAAGCCGGGCTTTAAGTCGATGGCTTATCGTCTGACCTTCCGCGCAAAGGACAGAACGCTTCAGGATGCGGATATCGATGCGGCCATGAAGAAAGTTCTCAACGGACTTAAATCCATGGAAATTGAGCTGAGAAGCTGATGGCTCAGAGCATATCGGAAGCGGATGTGAACATAAGAATAGATGAACAGGTGAATTACTGAAGAGGGGTGCCGGAATCGGACTGCAGAGGAAGCGGTCTGCCTCCGGCACCTGTTTTTTCAATACTCCGGCGGCCGCATGTGCGCTGTATACGGAAGTTCGTGCATTTTTAAGACGAAAAAAGCTGCAGAGGTAAAAGGTTGAAAGACGGCGATGTTTACGCGCCGTCAAAGACGTGTTATACTGTGCCGGTGAAAAACCGGAAAGAGAATGAATTTGAGGAATCTGAGAGATTGACATGAAAATTTACATACTAAGACACGGACAGACCAGCTGGAATACATTGCGAAAGCTCCAGGGGCAAACGGACATTCCTTTGAATGAGAACGGAATCCTGCTTGCCAGAAAAACCGGTGCAGGGCTTCGGGATGTTCCCTTTGACAGGGTTTATTCCAGTCCGCTCAGGCGTTCACTTGAGACAGCCAGGCTCGCTGTGGAAGGCAGAAATTTGGAAATTGTCATTGACCGGAGGCTGGAGGAAATCAGCTTTGGCACCTGGGAGGGAAGAGAATTCCTGCCGCCGGAGGATATCGTCGGAGAGGACGGAAAAAAGGAAAAGTTTTACTTTATCTCCCGGCCGGATCAATATGCAGTCCCGCCGGAGGGAGAGAGCTTTGAGCAGATCATTGCACGCACCGGTGAATTTCTCCGTGATCTTGCCGCGAAGGCAGGTCGGGAAGCACCCGATGCGAACATTCTTGTCTCTACCCACGGCTGCGCTTCCAGAGCGTTGCTTTTTAACATCTGCAATAAAACGGACATTCGCGATTACTGGGGGCCCGGCATACCCGCGAACTGTGCGGTATCCATTGCGTCGCTTCAGGAGAACGGCCAGTGGAAGCTGGAAAAGACGGATGTGGTTTATTACTGATCCGGGAATACCCCCATAGAGAAAACAACTTACTATCAGAAAAGAGATTAAAACATGAAAACTTCGGATTTTTACTATGATCTGCCAAAAGAACTGATTGCGCAGGATCCGCTGGAGGACCGCAGTGCTTCCCGCCTGATGCTGCTTGACAAGAAGACCGGACAGACAGACAGCAGCTGCCATTTCCGCGATATCATTGATTATCTGAACCCGGGAGACACGCTGGTTATCAATAACACAAAGGTTATCCCGGCGCGCCTGATCGGCGTAAAAGAAGAAACGGGAGCGAAAATCGAGGTCCTGCTCCTGACAAGGAAGCAGAACGATATCTGGGAAACACTGGTAAAGCCTGGAAAGAAATGCAGGGTCGGAACAAGAATTGATTTCGGAGACGGGCTTTTGAAAGCAGAGATTGTAGATGAAGTGGAGGATGGAAATCGTCTGATCCATTTTGAGTATGACGGGATTTTTGAGGAAATTCTCGACAAACTCGGACAGATGCCGCTGCCGCCGTACATCCGGCACCAGCTGAAGGATAAGGACCGTTATAATACTGTTTACGCGAAGCACGATGGATCCGCGGCAGCGCCGACAGCCGGGCTTCATTTTACGAAAGATCTGCTGCAGCAGATTAAGGCGAAAGGTGTTCATATTGCCGAGGTTACTCTTCACGTCGGGCTGGGAACCTTCCGCCCGGTAAAGGTTGACGACCCCACGCAGCACCATATGCACAGCGAGTACTATATTGTCGATGAGCCGACCGCAGAACTTATCAATAATACAAGGAAAAACGGCAAACGGGTTATTTCCGTCGGAACAACCAGCTGCCGCACGCTGGAAACGGCGACCGGCGGGGACGGCATTCTGAAGGCAGGAAGCGGCTGGACGGACATCTTTATCTATCCGGGATACAAATTCAAAATGGTTGACTGCCTGATTACAAACTTCCATCTTCCGGAATCAACGCTGGTGATGCTGGTATCCGCGCTGGCAGGGCGGGAGAATATTCTGAATGCTTACAAGCAGGCGGTGGACGAGAAGTTCCGTTTTTTCTCGTTTGGCGATGCCATGTTTATTACGGACAATATTCACCCCGCACATGAATGAGGAAGATCAGGATGACGAAAACCATAAAAATTCTTTACCACAGTGATAAAATTGAAAAGCTTCAGTATATTGACGGCAAGAGTGACTGGATTGACCTGCGCTCTGCGGAGGATGTCAGCCTGAAAGCAGGCGAGTTTCATCTTATTGATCTTGGAATATCCGTACAGCTTCCGGAAGGCTTCGAGATGATCACCGCCCCGCGCAGCAGTACATTTAAGCGCTGGGGAATTATTCAGGTGAATTCGATTGGCGTTGTGGATGAGTCGTACTGCGGAGACAATGATGTGCTCAGAATGCCCGTCCTGGCAACCCGTGATACGGAAATTCATGTGAACGACCGGGTCTGCCAGTTTCGGATCCTGGAGCATCAGCCCCGGATTGTTTTTGATGAGGTTGAAACCCTCGGTAACACGGACCGCGGCGGTTTCGGTTCCACCGGAGCGAACTGAGAGAATATATAATATATCATGCAGAAAAATCAGGTACAAAATTATCAAAAGGAACTGGATCGGGTCATCCGTGATATTCCCCGGAATTTCCCGGACGGACGGGTGCCGCGGCTGTATTTGCACAGCTGCTGTGCTCCCTGCTCAAGTTACGTACTGGAATATCTCAGTCAGTATTTTAAGATAACGGACTTTTATTACAATCCGAACATTTACCCGCCGCAGGAATATAAGCATCGGACACAGGAGCTGAGGCGGCTGATTTCACAGATGCATACCCGCTATCCGGTGGACTTTGAGGAGGGATCCTATGTGCCGCAGGATTTTTACAGCGCCGTCAGAGGATATGAAAAGATTCCGGAGGGCGGTGAGCGCTGTTTCCGGTGCTATGAGCTGCGTATGAGGGAATCGGCGCGCCGGGCGGCGGAGGGGAAGTACGATTATTTCACGACAACACTGTCCATCAGCCCGCTTAAGAATGCCGGAAAAATCAATGAAATCGGCGAGAGACTGGCGCGGGAATACGGCGTCCGGCATCTGCCGTCTGATTTTAAAAAGCGGGGCGGATATCAAAGATCAATTCAGCTTTCCCATGAATATAATCTTTACCGGCAGGATTACTGCGGCTGCATTTTTTCTCAAAAGGAAAGGGAGGAGCAGAAACGCCGGAAGGCAGAGGATGAACCGGCAGGGCAGATCTTTCCTGACCGGACGAATTCAATAACCGGATAGCGGGAACAGAAAAGAAAGCGGAGGTATACGAATGGCACAGCTTTGGGGCGGACGATTTACCAGGCAGACGGATCAGCTTGTTTACGATTTTAACGCATCCATCCGTTTTGATCAGAGGTTTTATAAACAAGACATCGAGGGCAGCAGGGCACACGCAAAAATGCTGGAAAAGCAGGGAATTCTCACACAGGAGGAAGGACGGCAGATTCAGGAAGGGCTGGATTCAATTCTTCGCGATGTGGAAGAGGGAAAGCTGAAAATAACTTCCGAGTATGAGGATATTCACAGCTTTGTGGAGGCAAATCTGATCCGACGGATCGGAGACGCAGGCAAGAAACTGCACACAGGGCGAAGCCGCAATGACCAGGTAGCGCTGGACATGAAGCTTTACGTGCGCGATGAGATCGCGGCGGTGGATGAAGAGCTGAAAAGTCTGCTGACAACACTGCTTACTCTTATGAAGGAAAACCTTCATACGTTTATGCCGGGCTTCACGCATCTGCAGAAGGCCCAGCCGGTCACCCTGGCGCATCATCTGGGCGCTTATTTTGAAATGTTCAAAAGGGACCGGCAGCGCCTGAAAGACATCCGGAAACGTATGAATCTCTGCCCTTTGGGCAGCGGCGCACTGGCAGGCACCACCTATCCGCTGGACCGGGAATATACGGCCTGCCTTCTCGGCTTTGACGGTCCTACCCTCAACAGCATGGATTCGGTGTCTGACCGGGATTATCTGATTGAATTTCTGTCAGCACTGGCAATGATCATGATGCATCTTTCCAGATTTTGTGAGGAGATCATCACATGGAATACCAACGAATATCATTTTGTGGAGATTGATGATGCCTACAGCACCGGAAGCTCCATTATGCCGCAGAAGAAAAACCCGGACATCGCCGAACTGGTGCGCGGCAAGACCGGAAGGGTATACGGGGCGCTGATGCAGATGCTGACGACCATGAAGGGGCTCCCGCTGGCCTACAATAAGGATATGCAGGAGGATAAGGAACTTGCCTTCGACGCCATGGATACCACAAAAGGCTGCATAGCCCTGTTTGAGGGTATGCTCCGGACCATGAAATTTCATCCGGATGTAATGGCCGGATCGGCCGTGCACGGATTTACGAATGCGACGGATGCAGCGGATTATCTGGTGGGAAAGGGTGTTCCCTTCCGCGATGCGCATGGGATCATCGGGCGCATGGTCCTGTACTGCCTCGATAAAAACTGTGCGCTGGATGATCTGAGCCTGGATGAATTCAGAAAGTTCAGCCCTGCCTTTGACGAGGGGATTTACGACGCCATCAGCCTGAAAACCTGCGTTGACAGGCGGCTGACCATCGGGGCGCCGGGGCCGGAAGCCATGCGCAGGGCTTGTGATGCGGAGCAGGAGTGGCTGGAAACGTTTAATATTCTTGACAAATAATAAAACCGGGTATAGTTTTATTCATAACCCGATGATAAAGGTATTGAAGGAGTTTACAACATGGATAAGCTGAAAGTTGGAATCCTCGGAGCAACGGGTATGGTTGGACAGCGTTTTGTAACGCTTCTGGCAGATCATCCGTGGTTTGAAATTGCCGTTCTGGCTGCCAGTCCCCGGAGCGAGGGAAAAACCTACGAGGAAGCCGTAGGCGGACGCTGGAAAATGGATACTCCGATTCCCGGCAGCGTAAAAAATATGGTGCTCATGAACGTCAATGAGGTCGAAAAGGTTTCATCAAAGGTGGACTTTGTTTTCTCGGCGGTTGACATGTCAAAGGATGAGATACGTGCGATCGAGGAAAATTATGCAAAGCATGAAACCCCTGTGGTCTCCAACAACAGTGCGCACCGATGGACACCGGATGTTCCGATGGTCATTCCGGAAATCAATCCGGAGCATTTTGAGGTCATAAAGTATCAGAAAAAGCGGCTGGGAACACAGAAAGGGTTCATTGCCGTGAAACCCAACTGCTCGATTCAGGCATACGCTCCGGCTCTGGCTGCCTGGAGAGAATTTGAGCCCTATGAGGTTGCAGCTTCGACCTATCAGGCAATTTCGGGTGCCGGAAAAACCTTTAAGGACTGGCCGGAGATGGAGGGAAATATTATTCCCTTCATCAGCGGAGAGGAAGAGAAGAGTGAGCGGGAGCCTTTGCGCGTCCTGGGGCATGTAGATCCTGAGAAGGGTGAGATTATACCGGCTGCAGAACCGGTGATCACCTGCCAGTGCGTACGTGTACCGATTCTAAACGGCCATACGGCAGCTGTATTCGTAAAATTCAGAAAACATCCGGCAAAAGAGGAGCTGATTGAAAAACTGGTTCATTTTCAGGGCATTCCGCAGGAAAAAAATCTTCCATCGGCGCCGAAGCAGTTTATTCAGTACTGTGAGGAACCTGACCGCCCGCAGGTGCGTCTTGATGTTGATTATGAGCATGGTATGGGGGTTTCGATCGGCCGCTTGAGAGAAGATACCGTATATGACTGGAAATTCATCGGTCTTGCTCACAATACTCTACGGGGAGCCGCCGGGGGAGCTGTCCTTTGTGCGGAAACGCTGGTATCCCTTGGGTATATTGAAAAGAAATAAAAGAAGATGTTGATCTTAGGGTTTCTACCCCAGCATCATCAGGAATATTTTGAAAAATTGAAGGGTGTTTCGGAAAGGACGGGAGAAAACCTGCACGGCGGGTTTTCTCCCGTCCTGCGTCCGACGGTATTCATGGAAACGGTATCCCGGAAAACAAACGTATGTTTGGAATTTCCTTATTGCATTTGTCTTATAAAGTAAAGTATAATAGGCACTGTCGTCAGTGAGACTTTACGGAGGAACTGGATGGGAAAATCCCTATTTATCGCTGAAAAACCGAGCGTTGCAGAAGAATTTGCCAAAGCACTGAAAGAACGGATGACAAGGCATGACGGATACGAGGAGTCAGACAATCTGGTGGTTACCTGGTGTGTCGGCCATCTGGTACGGCTGAGCTATCCGGAAGCCTATGATCCTGCCTTGAAGCGATGGAGTCTGGATACACTGCCGTTTATTCCAAAAGAATACAGGTACGAAATAATTCCGGATGTAAAAAAACAGTTTCATATTGTAAGCTCTCTTCTTAATCGAAACGACGTGGATACCATCTACGTCTGTACCGACTCCGGGCGGGAAGGAGAGTATATATACCGCCTGGTTGCCCAGATGGCGGATGTTAAAGATAAGACGCAGAAGCGTGTCTGGATCGATTCACAGACGGAAGAAGAAATACTGAGAGGAATAAAAACGGCGAAGAACGAGTCAGAATATGATAATCTGGCGCACGCAGCATATCTTCGTGCAGAAGAAGATTATCTGATGGGAATCAATTTTTCAAGACTTCTGACACTGAAATACGGGAACGCGGTCTCCTCCTATCTCAATGAGCAGCATGTAACCATCGCGGTGGGCCGGGTGATGACCTGTGTCCTCGGCATGGTCGTCCGCCGGGAGCGGGAAATCCGTACCTTTGTCAAAACTCCGTTTTACCGGGTAACTGCGGCGCTGTCACCCGGCAGTAATGCCTCCATGAAGGAGGGTACGGCGGACGGTACGGAGGAAATAGCGCAGACGTTCGACGGTGAGTGGCGTGCTGTGGAAGGATCGGAGTATTTCAATTCTCCTCTTTTGTATAAGGATAACGGCTTCAGAAAAAAGGAGGATGCCCAGGCACTCATTGAGAAAATGAAGAAAATTGATCCGCAGAAGGCAAAGGTAATCCGGATTGAGCGAAAGACGGAAAAAAAGAATCCGCCGCTGCTTTACAATCTGGCGGAACTGCAGAACGACTGTTCGCGCATGTTCCATATCAGCCCGGATCAGACACTGACCATCGTGCAGTCACTGTACGAGCATAAATTAACAACCTACCCGAGAACCGACGCCCGTGTGCTTTCAAGCGCTGTGGCAAAGGTGATCCGGAACAATATTGCCGGGCTTGGAAAACTGGGGCCGGTTTCTTCTTATATCAATGAAATCCTGGCCGGCGACGCCTGGAAAAAAATCGGCAGTACCCGTTACACAAATGATAAAGCGATCACGGATCACTATGCGCTCATTCCGACCGGACAGGGGATGAATGAAACTGGAAAACTAAATTCCACGGAGTATGCGGTGTACCTGTGCATAGTCCGCCGCTTTCTCAGCATTTTTTATCCTCCGGCACAGTATAAGAAAATTGCCCTGACCGTTCAGATTGGGAAAGAGCAGTTTTTCTCAAATTTCCGCGTGCTGACGGAGGAAGGCTATCTGAAGGCAGCACAGTATAAAAAGCCGGATCTTTCCGAAAATAAGGACCGTGCAAAAAATCCGGAAAATGCGGAGGGGGCGGATTCCTCTTCCGAAAACGCGGACAGCACGGCGGGTGCATCGGTAAATCCGCAGCTTCTCCAGGCACTTGAAAGGCTTCGCTCCGGGGGCTGGCTCGATGTCCGGGGATACCGTATCCGCGAGAGCGAGACAACCCCGCCGAAACGCTATAATTCGGGAACCATGATTCTGGCGATGGAAAATGCAGGCTCGCTGATTGAAGATGAGAGCCTGCGGGAGCAGATCCGGGGCGCCGGAATCGGAACTTCGGCAACACGCGCCGATATACTGAAGAAACTGGTCAATAACAGATATATCGCACTGAACAAGAAGACGCAGATTCTGACGCCGACGCAGCTGGGGGAAATGATCTATGATGTAGTTTCCTGCTCCATCGCGCCGCTGCTGCGTCCGGATCTGACGGCCAGCTGGGAAAAAGGGCTGAACTATGTTTCCGACGGCAGCATCACACCGGAAGAGTATATGGATAAACTGACCGGATTTGTAATCCGCCGCACCAATGCAGTGAAGGAACTGAATAATCAGGGAATGCTCCGGCAGGCTTTCAATTCGGAAGCGAAATACTATAAGCAGTGGAAACCGACGAGCACCTGGAATAACGAAAAGCATTCAAGCTCGAAAAAAGGAGAAAGCAATGGAAAAAAATGAGATATGCAGAATTGAAAATCTGTTTGATCTGAATGAAACAGTCGCTGCGGCAATATTTGAGGGCTGTGTCTATCCGTGGGAGGTGCTTCCGAAGATCCATGATTTTATCCTGAAACTGGGACCGACACTTGATCCGGAAAAGTATGAACAACGCGCCGAAGATATCTGGATTGCAAAATCCGCAACCGTTTTTGATACGGTTTACATCAAAGGACCGGCAATCATCGGTGAAAACACGGAGGTTCGCCAGTGTGCCTTTATCCGCGGCAATGCGCTCGTCGGAAATGACTGCGTGGTCGGAAATTCTACCGAGCTTAAGAATGTTATTCTTTTCAACCATGTACAGGTTCCGCATTATAATTACGTTGGGGATTCCATTCTTGGTTACCGCTCTCACATGGGTGCGGGTTCCATCACCTCGAATGTCAAGTCCGACAGGAAACTGGTTGTTGTCAAGGACGGAGAAAGAAGATATGAGACCGGACTGAAAAAGTTTGGAGCCATGCTCGGCGACGGTGTGGAAGTCGGCTGCGGCTCGGTCCTGAATCCGGGTACCGTCGTCGGACCATACACCAACATCTATCCGCTCTCTTCGGTGCGCCAGGCAGTACCGGCACATTCGATCTATAAAAAGCAGGGCGAGATTGTTGAAAAGATTGACGAGGAAGATTGAAACGATCATTCTGAAAAGCCGTCGGAAACAGCCTGGGCTGCTTCGGGCGGCTGTATTCAATCGCAGGTATAAAGCAAACCATGAATTAGAAATTTAAGTGTCGAGGTTATTCAATGGCTTCAAATGCTTCAGATAATGTAAAAAACAATTCAAAACCGGCTATGTATGACGCCAGCTCCATAACGGTCCTGGAGGGACTGGAAGCGGTGCGGCGCCGGCCGGGCATGTATATCGGCAGTACATCCAGAAGAGGACTGAACCATCTGATCTATGAAATTGTAGATAACTCAGTTGACGAGCATCTGGCCGGATACTGTACCTGTATCAGCGTCACGCTGAATGCGGACGGAAGCTGCACCGTCAGGGATAATGGACGCGGCATTCCGACCGGGATGCATGCCCGGGGCGTATCCGCGGAACGGGTCGTTCTGACAACGCTGCACGCGGGCGGAAAATTTGACAATAATGTATACAAAACAAGCGGCGGTCTGCACGGCGTGGGTTCTTCGGTTGTCAACGCGCTTTCCGAATGGATGGATGTTACCATCTGCCGTGAAGGGCAGATTTTCCACGACCGCTACAGCCGTGGTATTCCGGTACAGGAGCTGAAGGACGGGCTGCTTCCGGTAATCGGGAAAACCAAAGAAACCGGGACCACGATCTCCTTCCTTCCGGATGCGGAAATTTTCGAGAATACAAATTTCTCCGGTTCCGATGTCAAAAACCGTCTGCATGAGACCGCCTATCTGAATCCGAATCTGACGCTGTATTTTGAAGACCGCCGTCAGGGAAGTGAGGAAACAGCTCAGTTCCATGAGCCGGAAGGCATCATCGGATATATCCGTGACATGAATAAAAACGCGGAGCCTGTCTGCGAGCCGATCTATTTTAAGGGCGAGAGTGAGAACATTCAGGTCGAAGTCGTATTTCAGTATATCAATGAGTTCCATGAAAACGTACTTGGATTCTGCAACAATATTTACAATGCCGAAGGCGGGACCCACCTGACCGGTTTTAAGACAGCATTTACGCAGATTATGAACACGTACGCGCGTCAGATCGGCATTCTGAAGGATAAGGATCAGAACTTTACCGGTTCGGACGTACGGAACGGCATGACTGCCGTGATTTCCATCCATCATCCGGATCCGGCTTTCGAGGGGCAGACGAAGACAAAGCTGGATAACCAGGATGCGTCGCGGGCGGTGGCGAAGGTGACGTCCGAGGAAGTAGTCCGCTACTTCGATAAAAACCTTGAGGAACTGAAAGCGGTTCTGGGCTGCGCGGAAAAAGCGGCCAAAATACGTAAAACGGAGGAAAAGGCGAAGACCAACATGCTGATCAGACCCAGATTTTCCTTCGACAGCAACGGAAAACTGGCCAACTGTATCAGCCGTGATCCTGAAAAATGTGAGATATTTATTGTCGAGGGAGATTCCGCCGGCGGCAGTGCCAAGACGGCCAGGGACCGCAATTATCAGGCCATCATGCCGATCCGGGGCAAGATCCTGAATGTGGAGAAAGCAAGTATTGATAAGGTCCTTGCCAACGCCGAGATCAAGGCAATGATTAATGCATTCGGATGCGGCTTTTCCGAGGGATATGGGAATGACTTTGACATTGCCAGGCTGCGCTATAATAAAATCATCATCATGGCCGATGCCGATGTCGACGGGGCCCACATTGCGACACTCCTGCTGACGCTTTTCTACCGGTTCATGCCGGAGCTTATTTATGAAGAGCATGTCTATATTGCCATGCCGCCACTGTATAAGGCCATGCCGTCCCATGGAAAAGAAGAATATCTTTATGACGATGCCGCGCTGGATAAATATCGGAAGCGCCATAAGGGACCCTTTACACTGCAGCGGTACAAGGGTCTGGGTGAGATGGACCCGGAGCAGCTGTGGGAAACAACACTGAATCCGGAAACCAGACGCATGAGGCTGGTGCAGATTGAGGATGCCCGGCTGGCTTCGGATACAACGGAACTTTTGATGGGGACAGACGTATCTCCCCGGCGTGATTTTATTCATGACCATGCCGGCGCGGCCGAACTGGATGTATGAAATCAGGCGGAAGGGCATGCAGGGAAGATAGTGAATACAAAGAGGTACTGAATGGAAGAGCAGATTATCCGCACCGAGTATTCGGAGCTGATGCAGAAAAATTATATAGATTATGCCATGTCGGTTATTGTCAGCCGGGCCCTCCCGGATGTTCGCGACGGACTGAAACCGGTACAGCGGCGCACCTTGTACGATATGTATGAGCTGGGCATCCGCTATGACAAGCCTTACCGGAAGAGCGCCCGGATTGTCGGTGATACGATGGGTAAATATCATCCGCATGGCGACAGCTCCATTTACGGAGCACTGGTAGTCATGGCGCAGGATTTCAAGATGGGCACTGTGCTGGTGGACGGCCATGGAAATTTTGGATCCATCGAGGGGGACGGTGCGGCTGCCATGCGTTATACGGAAGCCCGCCTGGCAAGGATTACACAGGAAGCCTTCCTGAGCGATCTTGACAAAGGGGTTGTCAATTTTGTTCCGAACTTTGATGAAACGGAAAAGGAGCCGGAGGTACTCCCGGCGCGGGTGCCGAATCTTCTGATCAACGGGTCCGAGGGTATTGCCGTCGGTATGGCGACCAGCATTCCTCCGCACAATCTGGGGGAGGTGATTGATGCTGTCATTGCACTGATCCGCAATGATGCTCTGACAAATGAGCAGCTGATGAAGTATGTCAAGGGCCCGGATTTTCCGACCGGGGGCATTATCGTAAACAAAAAAGATCTGCCGGAAATTTACCGGACAGGAACCGGAAAGATCAAAATCCGCGGCAGGGTGGAAGTGGAAGAGGAAAAAGGCGGAAAACAGCGTCTCGTTATCACGCAGATTCCTTACCCCATGCTCGGAGCGAATATCGGGAAATTTCTGAACGATGTGGCGGATCTGGTGGAAAGTAAAAAAACGACAGATATTACAGATATATCCAACCAAAGCTCCAAGGAAGGAATCCGGATTGTTATTGAACTGAAGAAGGGTGCCGATGTACAGGCAGTGAAAAATCTGCTCTTCAAGAAAACACGGCTGCAGGATACGTACGGTGTGAACATGCTGGCCGTTTCGGATGGCCGTCCGGAAACGCTGAGCCTGAAGGCGATTCTGGAACATCACATCGACTTTCAGTTTGAGATTGCAACAAAGAAATACCAGAATCTTCTCGAGGCGGAGAATAAAAAGAGAGAAATTCAGGAAGGTCTGATTCGTGCCTGCGATGTCATTGACCTTATTATTGAGATTCTGCGCGGATCCCGTGACCGGGAGATGGCGAAAAAGTGTCTGGTCTATGGCATTACGGATGGCATTAAGTTCAAAACGAAGAAATCCCAGGCGCAGGCAGCCCGGCTTAACTTTACACAATCGCAGGCGGATGCCATTCTGGAGATGCGTCTGTACAAGCTGATCGGCCTGGAAATAGATGCCCTGATGAACGAGCATGAGAAGACACTGGCCAACATTGCCCGTTATCGCGACATACTGGATAATTATGATTCGATGGCGCAGGTAATTGTGGAGGAGCTGAAGGAATATAAGAAGGAGTTTGCGGTTCCCCGCAAGACGCAGGTTACCGATGAGGATGATATTATCATTGAAGAGAAACAGCCGGAGGATTTTCCGGTCGTATTCCTGATGGACCGCTTTGGCTATGCACGCACCGTGGACGAGTCCGTCTATGAAAAGAATCAGGAAGCTGCCGACAGTGAGAATATCTATGTGATCCATGCCATGAATTCGGAAAAGCTGTGCGTATTTACGGACAGCGGGCAGCAGCATCTTCTGAAACTTTCGGATGTCCCCTACGGAAAATTCCGTGACAAGGGAACGCCGATCGATAATCTGTGCAATTACGACAGCAAGAAAGAAACCTTTATTCAGGTGTTCGCCCTGAAGCAGATCCTGGATACGGAACTTCTGTTCGTGACGAAGACAGGTATGGCGAAGCGGGTAAGCGGCAGCGAGTTTGACGTCAGCCGCCGCACCATTCAGTCAACCAGACTGGCCGATGGAGATGAAATTGTATTTATCCGTATGGCCGATGAAAAGGATCAGATTGTTCTGCGGACGAAAATGAGTTATCTGCTCCGGCTGAAAGTGACGGATATTCCGGTACAGAAAAAGGCGGCTGCCGGGGTCCATGCCATCCGCCTGGGCGACAGCGATGAGGTAGAAGAGTGTTATCTTCTGACCGGCGGTACAGATTTGGGGACCGGAACGGATCCTGCCTCAGAAATCGAAATGAATGGGAAGAAAGTTGCGCTGAACCGGCTCCGCATTGCCGGAAGAGGAACCAGAGGAACAAAACGCTGACACAGATGACGGATATAGATAAATTTATATTGAACTTTTTTTGTCCGGATGATATGATGACAGCGTAAATAGTAAACCTTGGAAGAACGGCCGGAAGGCCGTTCTTCTTTGCTGTATGCGCCGGGAGAAAGCGGGCACAGTACAGCATCGTTTTCCGGGAGGAAGGCGGAAGGACAGATTATAAGCACAGGAGAGGTCTGCGGATGTCAAAAAGAGAAACATATGAAAGCAGAGCCGGGGCATTGATCACGCCCATCATCGAAAAATATCATTTCGAGCTGGTGGATGTGGAGTACGTGAAGGAAGGCGACACCTGGTACCTTCGGGCGTACATTGACAAGCCCGGCGGGATTACGGTAGATGACTGCGAGACAGTAAGCCGTGAATTTTCAGATCGGCTGGACGAGGAGGATTTCATCGAGGATTCCTACGTGATGGAGGTAAGTTCTCCCGGGCTGGGCAGACCTTTGAAAAAAGACAGGGATTATGCACGGTGCCTCGGAAAGGAAGTTGAACTGAAAACCTACAAGCCGGTCGAAAAGGAAAAAGAATTTACAGGAACGCTGAAAGCGTACGATGAGGACAAGGTGACCATTATTCTGGAAGATAACAGAGAAATGACATTGAACAGGAAAGATCTGGCGCTCATCCGGGAAGCGGTGGATTTTTAACTAAGGAGGGACATCAAAAAATGAATAGCGAGTTACTTGAGGCTCTGGATCTGCTGGAGAAAGAGAAGAATATTCCAAAGGAAGCTCTTCTTGACGCCATAAAGCAGAGCTTGCTTCAGGCATGCAAAAACAATTACGGAGAAGATCCGGACAATGTGGTTGTAAACATTGATCCGGAAACATGTGATTTTGAGGTGTATGCACGGAAAACGGTTGTTGAGCAGGTGGAGGACAGCTTAAAGGAAATCTCCCTGGCGGATGCCAGAGCGATTGATCCGTCCTATCAGCTGGGCGATGTTGTGAGAAAGCCGATCAACTCAAAACAGTTCGGACGTATTGCAACCATGAATGCCAAGAACGTTATTCTTCAGAAAATCCGTGAGGAAGAAAGAAAATCCCTCTACGACGAGTATGTTGAAAAAGAGCACCAGGTGGTTACCGGCGTTGTCCAGCGCTATGTCGGACGCAATGTCAGCGTAAACCTCGGACACTGCGATGCCATGCTGATGGAAAATGAAATGATCCATACGACGGTGAAGGGACCGGACGGCAGGGAAACGGTTCAGGTTGAAAAGTTCGAGATGACCCAGCGCATCAAGGTATACGTGCTCGAGGTAAAGAATGCTACCAAGGGACCGAGAATTCTGGTATCCAGAACTCATCCGGACCTGGTGCGCCGGCTGTTTGAGAATGAAGTTCCGGAGGTTCGCGACGGTACGGTTGAAATCCGCGCAATCGCCCGTGAAGCGGGGAGCCGTACAAAAATGGCGGTTTACTCCAATAATCCGAATGCGGATCCGGTCGGTTCCTGCGTAGGTGTGAATGGTTCCCGTGTCAATGCGGTTGTTGCTGAACTGGGCGGCGAGAAGGTTGACATCATCAACTGGGATGAAAACCCGGCCCTTCTTATTGAGAATGCGCTCAGCCCGGCCAAGGTCATTTATGTCATGGCTGACCCGGATGAGAAGACGGCGGAAGTTGTCGTGCCGGATTACCAGCTGTCCCTGGCGATCGGCAAGGAAGGCCAGAACGTACGCCTGGCTGCCCGTCTGACCGGATTCAAGATCGATATTAAAAACGAAACACAGGCCCGTGAATCCGGAGAACTCCTCGACTATGAAGATGACTATTATGATGAGGACGAGGAAGAGTATGATGATGAAAATGAGACCGGTGCAGATGAATACGAATCGGGAGATGGAGATGAATTTGCCGGAGATGATGCGGACACGGAGAAGGAGACAGTTTCTGAGGACAGCACAGAACCGGAACAGGACAGTGAAATGGTTACGGACGGCGCAGCCCGGGATTGAACCGGTGATCTAACATGGCAAAAGTAAAAAAAATACCACTTCGAAAGTGTGCCGGATGCCAGCAGATGAAAGAAAAAAAGGACCTGATCCGTGTGATCCGTACTCCCGAAGGGGAAATTGAGATGGACACAACCGGAAGAAGGAACGGCAGGGGTGTGTATCTTTGCCCCTCGATGGACTGCCTGAACAGAGCCAGAAAGGCAAGGGCGCTGGAGCGGTCTCTGGGTACATCCGTGTCTGCTGAAATTTATGGTGCACTGGAAGAGGAGATTAAAAATATTGAAGAACAGTAAGGTTTACTCTATGCTTTCCATTGCCAGGAAGGCAGGTAAAGTCAGAAGCGGTGAATTTTCAACGGAGAAATCTGTAAAAACAGGGAGAAGCTTTCTGGTGGTAATTGCCGGGGATGCTTCCGATAATACGAAAAAGAAATTTGCCGATATGTGTTCTTACTACGAAGTACCCTGTGTACAGTACGGAAATAAAGAAGATCTGGGAAGATGCATCGGATGCCAGGTCCGTACCAGTATATCCGTAGAAGACGAGGGGCTGGCGGGGAGTGTCCGTAAAGCTGCGCAGAGCGAAGCGGACCTGAGCCAGCAATGTGAGTGAGCGAATCAGGAAGGAATTTTGTAAATATGGCAAACGAACCAGAAAATAGAAATGAACAGAACGGGGAAGCTGTGAAGCCCAAAAAGAAAAATATCATTCGTCTTTTCAGGCCTCAGAATTCAAAGACCGGTGCTGTAAAGACACAGCGTCCGGGTGCTGAGCACCATCGTCCGCGTCCCGAAGGAGCACGTCCGGTAAGGAGGCGCCCGGCGGGAAACGGATCCGTGCAGGAACATGCTGCGGAAGAAACCAGAAAAACGGTACGTCCGGAGGTTTCCGCTTCTGCGGCAGCGGCGGAAACGGAAAAGGCGGCAAAGCAGATACAGAAGGCTGTTCTTTCTTCTGAAAAAGTTCAGGAAGCGGCTGCAGTTAAAGAAGATACAACAGCGGTAAAGAAGGAAGAGACAGCGGCAGCGGTAAAGAAGGAAGAGACAGCAGCGGTAAAGAAAGAAGAGGCAGCCGGAGCAAAAGCACCGGCAGGAAGCGGTGTGAAGCCGGTCACTGAAAAAGTGTCTGCCGAAAAAGCAGCTCCGGCGGAAAAACCTGCGGTGCAGAAGGGAACACCGGAAAAGATTTCGGCGGAAAAAACCGTTCCTGCGGGAAAAGCAGCAGAGGAAAAGCCGGCTGCGGCAGAAAAAGCGGCAGCGGACAAAAAAGCCGCTTCGGCAGGAAAGATTGCTGATGAAGGAAAAGAAAGCCTGGTAAAGGCAGGCACGGAAAAGGAAAGTTTCGCAAAAGAAAATCCGGCAAAGGAAGCGTCATCGGAAAAAACGGCTTCCCAGCCGGCACCATCGGCACAGAAGAGCGCCTTTGCGGCGAAAAATGCGGAGACATCAGAGTCCTTTGACCGCAGTCAGAGAACCGATCGGAATACAGAAAACAGAAATTATGGCGACCGCAGTGCTTCGGCAGCAGGAACACGCCGCGATGCAGGTGCAGGAACCGGAAGAGGTCAGGCAAGACGAACCGGACAGCGTACCGGTGACAGCGCACGTCAGGGTGTCCGTCCGGGTCAGGGAAGATATGAAAACCAGAGCCGGCCGGGCGGAGGCTATCAGAACCGTTCCTCTCAGGGCGGCAGCAGCTATCAGGGAAACCGCTCCGGACAGAATTCCGGACGCACCTATACGGACAGAAACGGACAGGGAAGCGGACGCAGTTACGGCGATCGCAGCACAAGCTTTGGAACGCGTACGGAAGGATCCGGAAATGGCTTCAGACGCGGCGATTCACAGGGGCAGAACCGCTATCAGGGCGGTTCAAATGACCGCAGAAACGCAGCAGGGAAGTCTTCGGTCCGCGGAAGTGCGGCTGCAGCCGACAAACCGATGGAAAAAGAGGGACGTTACCGTAATGACCGCGGCCATGTCAATGACCGGAAGCGCAATGACCGTACCGATAAGTTTGACCGCATGGAGCGTAACGGGCAGCAGAACATTACCCGCAGCAACAAGAATAGCCATAAGAAGCCGCAGCCGGCAGCACCGAAGGTACAGCCGGAGGCAGAAAAAATCAAGAGCATTATCATTCCGGAATCTCTGACGCTGAAGGAACTGGCGGACAAGATGAAGGTTCAGCCGGCACAGATTATCAAAAAACTGTTTATGCAGGGCAAGATGTTCACCATCAACGACGAGATCGATTTTGAGACGGCGGAGGAGATTGCCATTGATTACGATATTCTCTGTGAGAAGGAAGTAAAGGTTGCTGCAACCGAAGAGCTTCTGAAGGATATCGAGGACGATCCGAAGGATCTGAAACCGCGTCCTCCGGTTGTCTGCGTGATGGGCCATGTCGATCACGGCAAGACTTCCCTTCTGGATGCTATCCGTCATACACATGTAACCGACCGTGAGAGCGGCGGTATTACACAGGCAATCGGTGCCTCGGTCGTCAGGGTCGGCGATCGTACGATTACATTCCTGGATACCCCGGGGCATGAGGCATTTACCGCCATGCGTATGCGCGGTGCCAACAGCACCGATATCGCAGTCCTTGTCGTAGCGGCAGACGACGGTGTCATGCCGCAGACCGTGGAAGCCATCAACCATGCCAAGGCAGCCAATATTGAGATCATTGTTGCCATCAACAAGATCGACAAACCGGGCGCCAATGTGGAACGTGTGAAACAGGAGCTTTCCGAGTATGAACTGATTCCTGAGGAGTGGGGCGGCAGTACCGTATTCTGCGAGGTATCTGCGAAAACCGGACAGGGTATTGACAACCTTCTGGATATGATCCTTTTGACAGCGGACGTTATGGAGCTGAGTGCGAACCCGGACCGCCGTGCAAGAGGTCTTGTGATCGAGGCAAAGCTGGATAAAGGAAGCGGTCCGGTAGCTACTGTTCTGATTCAGAAGGGTACGCTGCATACGGGAGATCCGGTGGCAGCCGGACAGTTCTTCGGCAAGGTCCGTCTGATGAGCGATGACAAGCACAGAACGGTTAAGGAAGCCGGCCCGTCCATGCCGGTAGAAATTGTCGGTCTGAACGGTGTTCCGAATGCCGGTGAAATCATTGTGTCTCCGGAAAGCGAGAAGGATGCGAGAAACTTTGCGCAGACCTTTATCACGGAAAATAAGGAACGCCTGATTGCCGATACCCGCAAGAAGATGTCGCTGGACGATCTTTTCAGTGAAATTAAGGAAGGTGAACTGAAGGAACTGAACCTGATTATCAAAGCCGATGTACAGGGGTCGGTGGAAGCTTTGAAGCAGAGCCTTCTGAAACTGTCCAATGACGAAGTCGTGGTGAAGGTAATACACAGCGGTGTCGGTGCCATCAACGAATCGGATGTGGTTCTGGCATCCGCATCCAACGCGGTTATCCTCGGCTTCAACGTCCGTCCGGATGGCATCGCTAAATCAACGGCAGAACACGAGGGTGTTGACATCCATCTTTACAAGGTAATCTACGATGCGATCAATGACGTTGAGAGAGCCATGAAGGGTATGCTGGAGCCTGTTTATGAGGAGAAGGTCATCGGTCATGCGGAAATCCGCCAGATTTTCAAGGCATCCGGCGTTGGCAGCATTGCCGGTTCTTATGTTCTGGATGGAACCATCGAGCGTGGCTGCAAGGCGCGGATCACCCGCGGCAAGGATCAGATCTTTGAAGGGAATGTTGCTTCCCTGAAGCGCTTCAAGGACGATGTTAAGATTGTCAAGGCCGGTTATGAATGCGGTGTTGTCTTTGACGGCTTTGACGCCATTCAGGAAGGCGATACCATCGAAGCTTACAAGATGGTTGAAGTGCCGAGACAGTAAGGTATTTGTGCCTCTGCCTGAGTTTTTTAAGAGCCGCCGCCCGGTTATTTATCCGGACGGCGGATATTTGGAGGGGAACAGATTTTGAGAAAAAACAGTATTAAAAATATACGGATCAATGAGGAAGTACAAAGAGAGCTTTCAAACATTATCCAACATGAAATCAAGGATCCGCGCATCGCGCCCATGACCAGCGTTACCGGCTGTGAAGTAGCCACGGATCTGAAAACATGCAAGGTCTGGATCAGTGTATATGGAGATGAGGAAGCACGCAGGAACACCATGGCCGGGCTGAAAAGTGCGGAAGGGTTTATTCGCCGTGAGCTTGCCCGCACGGTCAATCTTCGCAACACTCCCCTGCTCCGCTTTATCGAAGATGATTCCATCGAATATGGTGTTCATATG
This sequence comes from uncultured Eubacteriales bacterium, assembly GCA_900318615.1. Taxonomy (GTDB): domain Bacteria; phylum Bacillota; class Clostridia; order Lachnospirales; family Lachnospiraceae; genus Merdiplasma. Next base: position 31,178 of record ONLK01000016.1, on the reverse strand, counting down.
ACGCATCTGATCGATGAGATTGTCCGCGACGATGAGCAGAAGGAAAAGGAAACAGATTCGCAGGACGCACAGGAAGACACTTCCGAAGGGCCGGACATTGCGGAGGATGGAGGAGAGGATTCGCTGACGGAACAGGACAATCAGGAGGATACAGATGCTGAATCTTGATATGCTTCTTTCCGAAGTTTCCTCCGTTGGCATTTCGGGCCATATTCGTCCGGACGGCGACTGCATCGGTTCCTGCCTGGGAATGTATCTGTTTATTCAAAAATATTATCCTTCCGTGGAGACAGACATTTATCTGGAAGAAATACCTGAGAAATATCGTTTCCTGAAGGGATCCGATAAAATTATCAGCGCCGGCAGCCGGGATAAGAAGTATGATCTGTTTATCTGTCTGGACTGCGGCGATCCCGGACGGCTTGGAGCGAATGCGGTATTTACGGACACGGCAGAAAAGACCGCCTGCATCGATCATCATATAACCAACAATGCATTCGCCATGTACAACCAGATTGTACCGGAAGCCAGTTCCACCTCGGAACTGGTTGCAGATTTAATCGGGACGGACCGGATTGATTATGATATGGCGCAGGCACTGTATCTGGGGATGGTTCATGATACAGGGGTTTTTCAGTACTCCTGCACCAGCAGCCACACAATGGCGCTGGCCGGAGCGCTCATGGATAAGGGCATCCCGTTCAGCCGTATTGTAGCGGATACTTTTTTTACGAAGACTTTCGCCCAGCAAAAAGCTTTCGGCCGGGCAGCCGGTAAGGCGCAGCTGGTCATGAACGGGAGCGTCATTCTCAGTTCAATTACCATGAAGGACAGGAGAGATTGCGGCGCTGCAGTCAGCGATCTGGACGGAATTTCCGCTCAGCTTCGGGATACCGAAGGTGTTCATTTGTCCATTTTTATCTACGAGCTGGCACCGGAGGACTTCAAGGTTTCGATGCGCTCCGACGATACCGTGGATGTATCGGTGATTGCTTCCTGTTTTGGGGGAGGCGGGCATAAAAAGGCAGCCGGGTGCGATGTTGCAGGCACAGAGAGCGAAGTGTTTGAAAAACTTCTGGAGCAGGTGAAAGCGCAGACAGACGGGGAGTCATGACAGAATGATATCCGGTGTAATCAATGTATATAAAGAAAAGGGAATTACAAGCTTCGGCGTGATCGCCCGCCTGCGCGGCATCCTCGGAGTGCGCAGGATGGGGCACACCGGAACGCTGGATCCGGATGCGTGCGGTGTCCTGCCGGTCTGTATCGGAGGTGCGACAAAGTTGGCCGGCATACTGACCGGGGAAGATAAAACCTATCGCACCCGGATGCATCTTGGTATTACCACGGATACGCAGGATATCGGCGGAAAAGTTCTGTCCGAAAAACCGGTAGAGTCTTCTGCAGAAGAGGTCCGGAGGGCGGTTCTTTCTTTCGCCAGAGTTTATGACCAGCTTCCGCCTATGTACTCGGCATTGAAGGTGAATGGGCAGAAACTGTGCGACCTTGCCAGAAAAGGGAAAACGGTGGAGCGAAAAGCACGCCCGGTTACGATCTATTCGATTGAAATTGAAAAATTGGAGCTTCCTCTGGTTTCCATGACGATATCCTGTTCCCGGGGAACCTACATCCGGACATTGTGTCAGGATATCGGCGATCTCCTTGGCTGCGGTGCCTGCATGGAAAGTCTGGAACGGACGCGAACCGGACCGTTTATAAAAGAAGAATCTCATACTTTGTCTCAGATTGAACAGAGTGTCCGTGACGGAAAACTGGGAGACATTCTGATCCCGGCGGACAGCTTTTTCCCGGATGTTCCCAGGGCAGGTGTTCCGGAGGAGGATCAGGTTTTACTTCGGAACGGAAATCCGCTGCCGGTACGGGATATTCTTCCGCTGCCGGGGGAGAATGGGTACGAGCAGGATTCGCTTCCAGATGAAATTCGCCTGTATACGGCGCAGGGGCAATTTGCCGCTGTCTATACTTATAAAAAGGATAAAGGCCTGTACTGGCCGGAGAAAATGTTTATATGATCTATTTTCACGGAACCACGGATTTCCGGCTGGACGGGAAATCCGCAGTCACACTGGGTAAGTTTGACGGGGTACACAGAGGACATCAAAAACTGATGCTGAAAATTCTGGATAAAAAGCACGAGGGACTTCTCAGCACAGTATTTGCTATCAATGGCAGAGAAAAATATCTTATCCTGACACGGGAAGAACAGAGAGAGCTCCTGGAAAATATGGGGGCAGACGTTCTGATCGACTGTCCGTTTGTTCCGGAGATCTATACGATGACACCGGAAGAATTTGTTCAGGGGATTCTGATTAACCGGCTGCATGCCGCCTACATTGCGGTAGGAACAGACTTCCATTTCGGGCATAACCGTGCAGGCAGCGCGCAGTTTCTGAAGGAAAATGAGGAACGGTTTGGTTTTCAGGTTGACATTGTTGAGAAGGAGAAATATCGCGGACGTGAAATCAGCAGTACCTACATCCGTGAAATCCTGGAGACGGCCGATATGGAGACGGCTGCAAAACTTCTGGGACGGCCTTTTTACGTGAGCGGTACGGTTGTGCACGGCTGTCACATTGGTACCGGCATGGGAATGCCGACCGCTAATCTGGTACCAACCCCGGAAAAGCTTCTGCCGCCCGATGGTGTATATTTTTCCGATGTCCTGGCGGAGGGAAATATTTACCATGGATTTACCAATGTCGGCTATAAGCCGACCGTCAACGGAAAATTCCGGGGCGTTGAAACGTATATTGATGCGGCAAACCTGAATCTATACGGGAAAAGGATTAAGGTCGCCCTGCGGCATTTTGAACGTCCGGAGATAAAATTTAACAGCATTGAACAACTGAAAGAGCAGATACAGAAAGATATTTCTCTGGGGAGGGAATATTTCGGTGAATAAGGGACTTTGGGCAGTCAGCCTTCTGCTGATTCTGCTTGGTCTTATCTGTATTGCAGCTGCAGTGGCTTTATCGGCATACCGAAAAGGCAGGGAGAGACTTTCCGCGAGCGTCACAGCGAAGGTTGTTGATCTGGTCCTGCGAAAGAATGAAAAGCCGGAAGGGGAGAAGCCCTACAGCAATGTCTGGCACCCTGTATTTGAATTTTATGCAGACGGGGTGCTTTATAAGGTAATCTGTCCAAAGGGATGGATGCCGAGCCGATACGAGATCGGCGATGACGTAAAATTAAAATATGATCCTGAAAATCCGACGGTGTATCATGTGGAAGAAAAAGACAGACATCAGGACATACCGGTTTATCTTGAAATTACAGGGGCTGCGCTGATTGCGGCGGGGATTATGTTTTTCATCTGTTTTGCATCAACAAGAAACTGAGGGATGTTATTTATTGTTGACGCGGAAATTTTCTTATGATATAGTGTTGCAGTATGAGTCCGCTGCTCAGGAGCCTGGATCACTCCGACCGCTCCCCGGCTGACGGCGAAATATAAAGTTTTCTATGGAGGAAAAGAACATGATTTCAAAAGAAAAGAAGCAGGAACTTATTCAGAAATACGGAAGAAAAGAAGGAGATACCGGATCACCGGAAGTTCAGGTTGCCATCCTTACCGAGAGAATTGCTGAGCTTACCGCACATCTGCAGGCTAATCCGAAGGATCATCATTCCAGAAGAGGTCTTTTGAAGATGGTTGGTCAGAGAAGAGGCCTTCTTGAGTACCTTAAATCCAAAGATATTGAGAAATATCGTCAGCTGATTGCAGATCTTGGAATCAGAAAATAATATTGGCTTTTTAAAGGGCGGACTGCTGCATTTTGCAGCAGTCCGTTTACTCTAGAAAAGGAACCACCTGTGCCGGTAAACGAATAAAACATACCGAAGCTACTGAAGCATCCGTGAAACCTTCGGGATTTTGGCGGACGGTTCAGTCGTTTCGGACATGTTTTACTCCGTGCTGACGGTACTATTATTTTGAAAGGAGAATATACATGGAAGAAACATTCGGCACCAAACTTGAAAAAGAGTACAAAACTTATTCTATGGAACTGGCTGGAAGAACCCTTTCCGTTGATGTCGGAAGAGTAGCTGCACAGGCGAACGGAGCTGCATTTATGCATTACGGTGATACAACCGTTCTTTCGACGGCAACCGCATCCGAAGAGCCGAGAGAGGGGGTTGACTTCTTCCCGCTTTCCGTTGAATACGAAGAAAAAATGTACGCAGTGGGAAAAATGCCGGGAGGATTTAACAAGCGTGAAGGAAAGGCTTCCGAGAACGCCATTCTGACTTCCCGTGTGATTGACCGTCCGATGCGTCCGCTGTTCCCGAAGGATTACCGCAACGATGTTACGCTCGACAACATGGTTATGAGCGTCGATCCGGAATGCCGTCCGGAACTGGTGGCTATGCTCGGCTCCGCTATTGCCACCTGCATTTCGGATATCCCGTTTGCAGGTCCGTGCGCGATGACGCAGATCGGTATGAGTGACGGAGAGTTTATTGTCAACCCGTCCCAGAAACAGTGGGATGAAGGAGATCTTCAGCTGACCGTTGCATCCACCGCTGAAAAGGTCATCATGATCGAAGCCGGTGCGAAGGAAATTCCGGAAGCAACGATGATTGAAGCGATTTACAAGGCACACGATGTAAACCAGCAGATTATTGCCTTCATTAACCAGATTGTGGCTGACTGCGGCAGGGAGAAAAAGCCCTATGTAAGCTTTGCCGTCCCGGAGGAACTGTTTGAGGCGATCAAACAGATTGTTCCGGCGGAAGAGATGGAAAGAGCTGTCTTCACGGACAACAAGCAGGTGCGGGAGGAAAATGTCCGCCGGATTACCGAAAGATGCAGAGAAGCGTTTGCCGATAATGAAGAATGGCTCGCCATGATTGACGCGGCTATCTATCAGTACGAAAAGAAAACCGTGCGGAAGATGATTCTGAAGGATCACAAACGTCCGGATGGCCGCAAAATCACACAGATCCGGCCGCTGGCTGCTGAAATTGATATCATTCCCCGTGCACACGGTTCAGCCATGTTTACCCGCGGACAGACACAGATCTGCGATGTGGTTACGCTGGCACCGCTTTCTGAGATGCAGAAGATTGAAGGCCTTGACGACAACATTGTTGAGAAAAGATATGTTCATCAGTATAACTTCCCGTCCTATTCCGTAGGCGAGACAAAACCGTCCAGAGGACCGGGACGCCGTGAAATCGGACATGGAGCGCTGGCAGAGAAAGCGCTTATTCCGGTACTGCCGGGTAAGGAAGAGTTTCCATACGCAATCCGTGCCGTATCCGAAACCTTTGAGTCAAACGGATCCACCTCTCAGGCCTCCATCTGTGCTTCCTGTATGGCTCTGATGGCCGCCGGCGTGCCGATCAAAAAGATGGTAGCCGGTATCAGCTGCGGTCTGGTGACCGGAGATACGGATGACGATTACATTGTTCTGACGGATATCCAGGGTCTTGAAGACTTCTTCGGCGATATGGACTTTAAGGTGGCCGGAACTCATGATGGAATTACCGCTATACAGATGGATATCAAAATCCACGGTCTGACCCGCCCCATCGTTGAGGAGGCGATCGCCCGTACGAAGGCAGCCAGAGAGTATATCCTCAATGACATTATGGAACCGTGTATTTCCGAGCCGAGACCGACGGTCAGCGAATATGCTCCGAAGATCAAAATGTTTGAGATTGATCCGGACAAGATTGGCGATGTGGTCGGACAGAGAGGCAAGACCATTAACGAGATCATCGCGCGCACCGGCGTACAGATTGATATCGATGACGATGGAAAAGTATCTGTCTGCGGTACCGACCAGAAGAAGATGGATGAAGCCATCCACATGATCAAGATCATTACAACAGAATTCTACGAAGGTGAAGTACTTTCCGGTACGGTTGTAAGCATCAAGGAATTCGGCGCTTTTATTGAATTCGCACCCGGGAAGGAAGGCCTTGTGCATATCTCCAGAATCGCAAAAGAACGCATTGCACACGTGGAAGATGTGCTGACCCTCGGCGACACCGTTAAGGTTGTCTGCCTGGGCAAGGATAAAATGGGACGTTACAGTTTCTCCATCAAGGACTGCAAAGAGTAATTTATGTTGACATTTTGCCCGATTTGGGGTAGTGTTAAATCAAATTTACAGGAAACCGATGAGAAAGAGAAGTAAGCTGAAAAAGGATGTAAGAGAGCTGCAGACGGTGGAAATGCAGTATCCGGAATCAGACTGAATGGACTTTTGAGGGCAAACCCAAAGAAGCAGGACGATGAGAATTAAATAATAATTTTTCAGGTCCGATACTTCGAGTAGGGGCGACGGATACCGGATCGTAAGACCGGAACTGCGTGGCTGCGCGGTAATTTGAGTGGTACAACGTCAGGTTGCATTGACGCCTCAGGTTATAAACCTGAGGCGTTTTTTTAAAAAAAAGAGGAGGGAAAGACCGAACATGAAACGTAAAGCAATGGCTGTTCTTCTGACAGCGTCCATGACGGCAGCTGTATTAAGCGGATGCTCATCGAACAAGGAAACGGAGGCACCTCAGACAGAAGCAAAAACGGAAGCGCAGACAAGTGCTGCTGCGGAAGCTGCAACCGAGGCTAAGACCGAGAAAGCAACGGAAGCGAAGACAGAGAAGGCAACCGAGGCTAAGACCGAGAAAGCAACGGAAGCGAAGGGCTAAGACCGAGAAAGCAACGGAAGCGAAGACAGAGAAGGCAACCGAGGCTAAGACCGAGAAAGCAACGGAAGCGAAGACAGAGAAGGCAACCGAGGCGAAGACCGAGAAAGCAACCGAAGCTGTAACGGAGAAGGCAACCGAGGCTAAGACTGAGAAAGCAACCGAAGCTGTAACGGAGAAGGCAACGGAGGCTAAGACCGAGAAAGCAACCGAAGCGAAGACAGAGAAGGCAACCGAGGCTAAGACCGAGAAAGCAACCGAAGCTGTAACGGAGAAGTCGACCGAGGCGAAGACCGAGAAAGCAACCGAAGCTGTAACGGAAAAGGCAACGGAGGCTAAGACCGAGAAAGCAACCGAGGCTGTAACGGAGAAGGCAACGGAAGCAAAGACGGAAAAGCCTACCGAAGCTGTAACGGAGAAGGCAGCTCAGACTGAGGAAGCTGCTACGGAAAGCACAGCTGAGGGCATGGAAATAGCCACGGAAAAGGAAACCACAGCAGTGACGCCGGCCGTCATGACGTATGATGAGTTTATGGCCGCGGCTGTTGACGATGAGGTTACCGTTGATACTTACGTCCAGAACAAGCAGTCCTGGTATGAAGACAAGGGCAAAGGCATGGCTTCGATCTACACCCAGAACGAAGAGGGAGCTTATTTCCTGTATAACATGCCGATCAGCGAGGAAGATTACAATAAACTTGAAGCCGGCACGGAGATTACCGTTACCGGATATAAAGCAGAATGGTCCGGCGAAATTGAAATCAGCGACATCGAAAGCTATGAAATTGGTGAAGGAACTTATATCGCCAAACCGCTGGATGTCACAGACCTGCTTTCCGATGAGGACAAGCTGGAGGAACATATGAACCAGTATGTATCCTTCACCGGCATGACGGTGGAGGCCTCCGGGGACGCAGATGGAAAGGATGCCGCTTTCCTTTATAACTATGACGGATCCGGAAGCGAGGGTGATGACCTTTACTTTAACGTCTCAAAGGACGGCGCAACCTATACCTTCACGGTGGAGTCCTATCTGACCGACAAGGATTCGGATGTTTACAAAGCAGTTGAAAATCTGAAAATCGGCGATGTCATCGATATGACCGGGTATCTGTACTGGTATGAGGGAGCGAATCCGCATATCATCACGGTAACACCGTCCGGAACGGCAGAAGCAGCAACGGAAGATAAGGAAGAGACTGCGCTTGCAGAAGCAGATGCCGGGTCGGAAGCCGAAACAAAAGAAACGGAAACTGAAACAAAAGAAACGGAAACAAAGGAAAACGGGAAGAAAACCGATAAGAAGGCCAATAAAGTACCGGTGAAGGGAACCTCTACCAAGAACTGATGCTTACAGCCTGATCAAAGCTGCCGCACTGAAGTGCCGGATGCAGCGCCAGACAGTGCGGCAGCTATTCCTTAGTCTTTGACACGTCATAACTATAAATCGGTAAAGCAAAAGGAGCAGTATTATGAGAAAAAAGGTACTGGCAATCACATTATCCGGCCTGACGGCCCTCTCGATGACAACGGCGTTTGCAGCTGAGGACACAACCGAGGCGGGCGGGAAAGCCGCCTATAAGGTAGGCATTGTCAAATATGTTGATGATGCTTCTCTTAATCAGATCATGACAAGCGTGGAAGGACAGCTGGACATCCTGGGAGAACAGGAAAACTGCACTTTCAATTACAAGGATTATGAATTTGACGGACAGGCGGACGCTTCCTCTTTGAACCAGATCGGAGCGGAACTGGTATCGGACGATGTTGATGCGATTGTAGCAATCGCCACCCCGACCGCACAGATTATGCAGTCCGTAACCGAGGATACGGATATTCCGATTATCTTTTCAGCCGTAACGGATCCGGAAGGCGCAAAACTTGTAGAAAGTCTGGATGCCCCCGGCTCTAAGATCACCGGGACTTCCGATGCCCTGGATACCGGCACGGTGATGAATCTGATCCTTGCAGCGAACCCGGATACCGATTATGTAGGGCTGCTCTATTCCAAGAGCGAGGATGCCAGCACCAAAGCCATTGAGGATGCAAAGGCGTTTCTCGAGGATAAGGGGATCCGGTATATTGAGAAAACAGGAACCACGACCGATGAAATATCTGCCGCTGTGGATGCACTTGTTGCGGAGGGGGTGGATGCCGTATTTACGCCGACGGACAATACGGTTATGACGGCAGAGCTTTCCATCTACGAAAAATTCACGGATGCAGGAATTCCTCAATACTGCGGCGCAGATTCGTTTGCGCTGAACGGAGCGTTTCTCGGCTATGGTGTAAACTATGAAAGCCTCGGCGTAGAGACAGCGAACATGGTTAAGCAGGTTCTGGCTGACGGCAAGGATCCCGCAACGCTTCCGGTTGTTACGCTGGACAGCGGCATTGCGACGATCAATACAGAGACAGCGGAGGCTCTCGGCATGGATGTTGACACAGTTGAGAAGGCCTTTCAGGATTATAATGCGGATATTTCCATAGTAGAAACAACAACGAAGGAAAACTTCGACTGAAAGGAAATAGGCGGATCATATAATCCGAAACAAGGAGGGGGAGATGTCGCGCCGGCGTTTCTCCCCTTTTTAAGGTCCGGAGCTAAGATCACGATCGCCGCATTCCGGATCGGAATATTTTGCAGTAAAAGGGGAAAGTAAATTGACGGTTCAAATTGTGCAGACCGCTCTTGAGGTCGGTCTCATCTACTCACTCATAGCGTTATCGCTGTTTTTATCATTCAGTATTCTGAACATCTGCGATCTGTCCACGGATGGATGCTATACGCTCGGGTGTGCTGTCGGTGCCGTGTGCACGATGGCAGGGCATCCGATCCTGGCCATTCCGGCTGCGATGGGAGCCGGCGCCTGCTCCGGTTTTATGACGGCGCTTCTGCAGACAAGGTTCGGTATTCAGAGTATTCTTGCCGGGATTATTGTGAATACCGCCCTTTACACGGTCAACCTGGCGGTGATGGGCTTTTCATCCAATGTCTCTATTTTCGGAACCGATACAATTTTTACACTGTTCAAGGGACTTGGGGATTCAGAAATGTGGAAAAGCTGGTACAAATTGATCCTGCTGGCCTGCATTGTCTTTGCTGCGGCTCTGTTTGTGCGCTGGTTTCTGAGTACGCGGCTGGGACTTTCCATCCGCGCCACGGGGGACAGTCCGGCCATGGTTCGGGCCAGTTCCATTAATCCGGCATTCACGGTAACGGTAGGACTTTGCATTTCCAACTCGTTTACCGGACTGGCCGGCTGCCTGATTGCCCAGTATAATAAACAGAGTGATATCAATCTCGGCACCGGCATGGTGACCATAGCACTGGCTTCTCTGGTCATCGGCGAGACATTTTTCGGAAGAGGAAGCATGGGCTGGAGAATATTCGGCGTTATTTTCGGATCCTGCCTCTATCGTTTCATCATTTCCCTGGCTCTTCGCCTGAATGTGCCGACGGAAGCTTTCAAGCTGGTTTCTGCCGTAATCGTTGCCATTGCACTGATCGCCCCGAAGGCAAAGAATATGATTATGTTCAGCCGCCATCGCAGAAGAGCGCTGAAAAGCAGAGCCGGCGCGGCATTAAAGGAGAAGGGAGAACGGAAAAATGCTTAAGATTTCACATATTTCCAAGACATTTAATCCCGGAACCGTAAATGAAAGAAAGGCGCTGAGCGATCTTTCGCTGGAGCTGGCCGATGGAGATTTTGCAACCATTGTCGGCTCAAACGGAGCAGGCAAGTCCACACTTTTCAACGCCATCGCCGGCACTTTTTATACGGATGATGGCTTTATCGAGCTGGATGGACGGGATATTACGTTCGAAAAGGAACATGTACGAAGCCGTTATATCGGCCGTCTTTTTCAGGATCCGCTGATGGGAACAGCTCCGAACATGACGATCGGGGAGAACCTTTCGGTGGCTTATCTGAGAGCTTCCGGAGGAAGGAAAGGCATTTTCAGCCGTATCTCCAAAAAGGAAAAGGAATTATTCCGCAAACAGCTGGAAATGCTGAATATGGGGCTGGAGGAGCGCATGTCCAGTCCGGTGGGGCTTCTGTCCGGCGGTCAGCGGCAGGCGCTGACACTTCTGATGGCGACGATTGTTACTCCGAAGCTTCTTCTTCTGGATGAACATACAGCGGCTCTCGACCCGGCCACGGCTTCCAAGGTGCTGGAGCTTACGAAAAAAATCGTCCGTGAGCGGCATATTACGTGTCTGATGGTTACGCACAACATGAAGCAGGCGCTGGAACTGGGAGACCGGACACTGATGATGGCGGACGGGCGCATCGTTCTTGACGTAAACGGAGAAGAGCGCTCCCACATGAAGGTGGAAGACCTGCTGCAGCAATTTGCTCAAAATGCAGGGAAATCGCTTGATAACGACCGAATTCTTCTGAGTACGGAGGAAAATGTCTGATTAAAATCCGGGCAGGGCAGAAAACGGAAGGATGGTCTTAAAAATATTGTGTATATGAAAAGGATGAACTCCATGAGTGGGACATATGGTTTTATAGGACTGGGACTGATCGGAGGATCGCTGGCAAAATCATTGAAAAGAGTGCAGCCAGACTGCCGGATCATAGCCTATACCCGTACGGCGGATGCAACGGAGCAGGCGAAGAAGGAGGGCGTTCTTGATGAAGCGGCTTCTTCTTTGACGGATCCGCTATTCTCGGAGTGCGGCATGCTGTTTTTATGTGCTCCGGTCAGTACGAACGCGAAAGCGCTGAAACTTATGAAGGATATTCTGTCCCCGGACTGCCTGATTACCGATGTCGGCAGCGTAAAGACAGGCATGCATAAGGCCGTGGAGGAACTGGGACTGGGCAGCCGGTTTATCGGGGGACATCCGATGACGGGTTCGGAAAAAAGCGGATACAGTGCGTCGACGGATCATCTTTTCGAGAATGCCTATTACATACTGACACCGACGGAAAGTGTACCCGGGGAGTGGGTGGAGCGCTACCGGAGGCTTGTTGCTTCGTTTCTGGCCATTCCTCTGATTTTAACTTATCAGGAACACGACTATATAACTGCAGCGGTTTCTCATCTGCCTCACGTCATTGCCTCCTCCCTTGTAAATACGGTGCATAATCTGGATAACAGCGAAGAGCATATGAAGATGATTGCCGCAGGAGGATTTAAGGACATCACCCGGATTGCTTCCTCCTCGCCGGAGATGTGGGAACAGATCTGCGTGGATAATCACGAAAACATCAGCAGGGTCATGGATGAATTTATCCGCCTGATGATGGAGGCGCGCGACAACATGAACAAAGGCAACGCCGTGTATATTCATAAAATGTTCGCCGATTCCGGAGAATACCGCAGTACCTTCACGGACCGCAGTCTCGGCTCTATTAAAAAGGTACACCGTATTTATTGTGATGTTGTTGATGAAGCAGGAGCCATTGCAACGATTGCGACGATTCTGTCTGTCAATGGGATCAGCATCAAAAATATCGGAATTGTTCACAACCGGGAATTTGAGGAAGGCGCACTGAGCATCGAATTCTATACGGGAGAACAGGCTGACCGGGCGGCGGCTGTACTGCGGCAGCATCGTTACCGCGTCTGGGAAACATAACAACAAAAAGCACGATGATCAGCGGGAGATGAAACAGATGAAAATTCATGCAGCCGGTGGCCTTCACGGCGAAATTGCGGTACCTGGCGACAAATCCATTTCGCACCGTGCGGTGATGCTCGGATCTCTGGCGGAAGGCACTACGGAAATTACCCACTTTCTGGAAAGCGCGGACTGCCTTTCTACGATTGCCTGCTTCCGACGGATGGGGATCGATATAGAAAAAACAAAAGATAAGATTATAGTCCGCGGGAAAGGGCTTCATGGCCTGCACCGCCCGGATGGTATCCTCAATGCCGGAAACAGCGGCACGACTACGCGGCTGCTTTCCGGCATTCTGGCCGGTCAGTCATTTGAGAGCACCCTGGACGGAGATGAATCTCTCAGAACCAGACCGATGAAGCGCATCATGACGCCTCTTCGTCAGATGGGGGCGGATATTGAAAGCCTTCGGGATAATAATTGTGTACCGCTTACAATCAGAGGGACAAAACTTCACGGGATTCACTATGATTCACCGGTCGCCAGCGCTCAGGTAAAGTCCTGTGTACTTCTGGCCGGCCTTTATGCGGATGGTGTCACGGAGCTGACCGAGCCGTCACTGTCCAGAAATCACAGCGAACTTATGCTTTCCTGCTTCGGAGCTGAGGTGGCCGGCAGTAACAATACGGTCCGAATTCATCCGGACCCGACTCTTCACGGCTGTCAGGTGCAGGTGCCGGGCGATATTTCCAGCGCCGCTTATTTTCTGGCGGCGGCTCTGCTGGTGCCCAATTCCGAGATTCTCATCCGCGGATGCGGAATCAATCCGACACGGGACGGAATTCTCCGGGTTTGCCGGCAGATGGGAGCGGACATAGAGACCATCCGGGAGTATTCCTCCGGAGGCGAAAAAATGGCGGATCTGCTTGTGCGAACCTCTCATCTGAAGGGAATTACCATCGGTGGAGACATCATACCGACGCTGATTGATGAACTTCCGGTGATCGCGGTGATCGCCTGCCATGCGGAAGGGATGACCGTGATTAAGGATGCGGCGGAATTAAGAGTCAAGGAATCGGACCGGATTGAGGTGATGACGGAAAATCTGAAAAGGATGGGAGCCGATGTGGCAGCCATCCCGGACGGAATGATCATTCGCGGTTCCGAGGGCAGAAGACTTCACGGTGCCCGGATTGATACCTGTCTGGATCACCGCATCGCCATGAGCTTCACCGTGGCAGCACTTTGTGCGGAGGGGGAGACGGAAATCGAAAATGCGGACTGTGTGCGCATTTCCTATCCCTCCTTCTATGAAGACCTTTTCAGCCTCACCGACCGGATTTAAAGGAAAAACCGTAAAACTTAATATTCAAAAAAAATCAGGCAGAATTTCTGTCTGATTTTTTTATATTTCTTCAAATAGTAATAATTGATTAATTTTCTGGCTATTTTTGCATTGATATTTTGCGGATATGAAAAAAGGTTTGGTAAATATTGATAAAAATACTTGAAAGATATTTGCATATTTAGTAAAATAAGATCAACGATTTTCTGACGGTATATTCAAAACCGGATTTTAATCGGGAATTCTATTAATTGGAGGAGTGAGAATACTATGGACGTTTACACGACAGATAAAATCAGAGATGTCGTCATTCTCGGACACGGCAGTGCCGGAAAGACGAGCCTTGTTGAAGCAATGGCAAATCTGTCAGGATTAACAAGCAGACTTGGAAACATTACAGATGGAACAACGATCAGCGATTACGACAAAGAGGAGCAGAAGAGAAAGTTCTCAATCAGTACCAGCCTGGTACCGGTCATCTGGAATGATTACAAGATCAATGTTCTCGATACCCCCGGTTATTTTGATTTCGTAGGTGAAGTTGAGGAAGCGGTAGCAGCGGCAGAAGCGGCTATCATCGTTGTAAACGGTAAAAACGGGGTTGAAGTAGGAACCCAGAAGGCCTGGGATCTGTGCGAGAAGTACAGCCTTCCGAGAATGTTCTTTATCTCGAACATGGATGCGGAGAACGCGGATTATGAGAAGACGCTGAATGAACTGAAGGAACTGTACGGAAACAAGGTTGCTCCGATTTATCTTCCGGTTCATGACGGCGGAAAGTATATCGGTTATGTAAATATTGTTAAACAAAGAGCCAGAAAGTTTATCGATAAGCAGAATAAGGTTGAGATTCCGATCCCGGATAACGTTATGGATTCCTATGAGACCTGCAGAACAGCACTGCTTGACTCTGTAGCCGAAAGTTCCGAGGAACTCATGGATCGTTACTTCAGCAGCGATGATCCTTCCAACGAATTTACGCTGGATGAGATTTATACGGCACTGAAAAGCAGCGCCCGCGATGGCGAGCTGGTTCCGGTCGGCATTGGTTCCAGCGTCAATCTGCAGGGTATTCTGCTTCTGATGGATGATATCATCAATTACTTCCCGGCACCGGGCGAAAGAAAACTGGCCGGAGTAAATACGAGAACCGGAGAAACATTCCATGCGGATTATGACAGCAGCAAGGACAAATCTGCATTTATCTTCAAATCGATTGCAGATCCGTTCATCGGAAAGTATTCCCTGATCAAGGTTGCGTCCGGTTCGATCAGCGGTGCGGATACGCTGTATGATATTGAGAATGATAACGAATTCCGCGTAGGCAAGGTCTACACGCTGATCGCCAATAAACCGGTTGAAGTTGCCAGACTGAACGCCGGAGATATCGGCGCGCTGGCCAAGCTTGATGCGGCGACGGGCGACAGCCTTGCGACAAAGGCAGTTCCTGTTCGCTACGATAACCTGCTTGAATTCAGCAAACCGTATACCTGCAAGGCATTCACACCGAAGAAGAAAGGCGAGGATGACAAGGTAGCGCAGGCGCTGGCAAAGATTGCCGTGGAAGATCAGACCATCCGGGTTGTCAACGATTCTGAAAATCGGCAGACACTGCTGTATGGCATCGGCGATCAGCAGCTGGAGGTCATTGCCAGCAAGGTTGAAAATGCTTATAAAGTCGGCATGAACCTGGAAAAACCGAAGGTAGCCTTCCGCGAGACCATCCGGAAAAATTCGGATGTCGACAGCAAATATAAGAAACAGTCCGGCGGTCATGGCCAGTATGGTCACGTTAAAATGCGCTTCGAACCTTCCGGTGATACCAACACACCGTATGTATTCGAGCAGGTTGTCGTCGGCGGAGCTGTTCCGAAGAATTATTTCCCGGCTGTTGAAAAAGGAATCGCCGAATCCTGCCTGAAGGGACCGCTTGCCGGATACCCGGTTGTCGGTGTAAAGGCGACGCTGTACGATGGCTCCTATCATCCGGTAGACTCTTCCGAGATGGCCTTCAAGACCGCTTCCTCGATGGCCTTCAAAAAGGGATTCATGGAAGCCTCTCCGATCCTCCTGGAACCGATTGTCAACATGAAGGTTACCGTTCCGGACAAGTACACCGGAGATGTCATGGGGGATCTGAACAAGCGGCGCGGCAGAGTCCTTGGCATGAATCCGGATCATCACGGCAACACCATTGTTGACGCGGATGTGCCGCAGGCGGAAATCTACGGATACAGCACCACCCTTCGTTCCATGACCGGCGGTGCGGGCGACTTTGAATATGAGTTCGCCCGCTACGAGCAGGCTCCGGCGGACGTTCAGGAACGTGAGGTAGAGGCAAGAGCAGCGGAGACGGAGGAATAATTTTCTCTTTTCAATAATAAGTGAGTGTGTTATAATGCTGTAGGTTTGGACCTTTTGTCCAGACCTACAGTTGTTTATGCTAACAATAAGGAGGGCAAAAGACATGAAACACATCAAAACTCTTAACAGCAGACCTCTTCAGGAAACACTGAAAAAGGGCGGCTGCGGTGAATGCCAGACATCATGCCAGTCCGCATGCAAGACATCCTGCACTGTAGGCAATCAGATCTGCGAAAATAAGAACAACTAACAAACGCCGGGCAGCGGACAGCAAAAGTTCGCTGCTTTTTGCGCGCCGTACATATTCGATCCCATACACAGGTATTCAGGCAGGAGACAGATGATTCATCAATTTAAAAATAATGGCTACAATATAATTCTCGATGTACACAGCGGCTCCGTTCACGTTGTGGACGACGTCGTCTATGATGCGGTTGCTCTTCTCGATTCAGAAAGAAAGGAAGACCAGGTGCGGACAGAGCTTTCAGAAAAGTATCCGGACAGGGATATTTCGGAAGCTCTGAATGAGATCCGGGAGCTGAAGGAGCAGAATCTCCTTTTCTCCGAAGATATATATAAAAATTCAGTCTTTGACTTCAAAAAACGCAAGACCGTTGTGAAGGCTCTTTGCCTTCAGATCGCCCATGACTGCAATCTGGCCTGCCGCTATTGCTTCGCCGGTGAAGGAGAGTATCACGGAAAACGTTCCCTGATGAGTTTTGAGGTCGGCAAAAAGGCACTGGATTTTCTGATTGCCAATTCCGGAAACCGAAGAAATCTGGAAGTGGATTTCTTCGGCGGAGAGCCGCTTCTTAACTGGCAGGTGGTCCATGATCTTGTCCTTTACGGACGAGAACAGGAAAAGAAGTATGACAAGAACTTCCGCTTTACGCTGACGACCAACGGCGTTCTTCTGAATGACGAAATCATGGATTTCTGCAACAGGGAAATGTCCAATGTTGTCCTCAGCCTGGACGGTCGGCCGCAGATTCATGACAGGATGCGTCCGTTCCCGAACAAAACCGGAAGCTATGACAGGATTGTCTCAAAATTTCAGAAGTTCGCAAAGCAGCGCGAGGCGCTCGGCAGGCAATACTATGTACGCGGAACTTTTACGCGGAATAATCTTGACTTTGAGTCCGATGTGGAGCATTTTGCCGCTCTCGGATTTACACAGATGTCCATGGAACCGGTGGTAGCCCCTGCGCAGGCGGACTATTCCATCCGTGAGGAAGATATTCCGAAGATTATGGAAGAGTATGACAAGCTGGCCCGGTTCCTTCTTCAGAAGGAAAAGGAAGGCCATCCGCTGACTTACTTTCATTTTATGATCGACCTGACAGGAGGACCGTGCGTTTACAAGCGCATGTCCGGCTGCGGATCCGGGACCGAATATCTGGCTGTTGCTCCGACCGGAGAGCTTTATCCATGCCATCAGTTTGACGGGCAGAAGGAGTTCCTTCTCGGAAATGTGGACGAGGGCATTGTCCATCCGGAAATTGTGGATGAGTTTAAGGCGTGC
Source organism: uncultured Eubacteriales bacterium (assembly GCA_900318615.1). Lineage (GTDB taxonomy): Bacteria > Bacillota > Clostridia > Lachnospirales > Lachnospiraceae > Merdiplasma. Next base: position 13,691 of record ONLK01000016.1, on the reverse strand, counting down.
AATGTGTACACAAAGCCGAAATGCAGGGATTGCTGGGCAAGATATTACTGCAGCGGCGGCTGTGCTGCCAATGCCTGGAACTTTCACGGATCCATCAACGAGGCCTATGATATCGGCTGTAAGCTGCAGCGCAAGAGGGTGGAATGTGCGCTGATGATCAAGGCGGCACAGGCCGATAAATAGAATTTTTCGCAAGGGCGAAGATAAAAGAAATAAAGGAGAAGAAAGAGATGACGAAGAAGAAAGCCAAAATAGTCGTGTCCTTCATGGCTGCGCTGATGGTCCTTACTCTTATCACCGTATCCATCGGCTGGGGACCGACGCACACCGGCTCTGCCAGAAACATTAAGCTCGGTCTGGACCTGTCCGGCGGTGTTTCCATCACCTATCAGGTAAAGGAAGGACAGGATTACACGCAGGAAGATATGGATGATACCATCTATAAGCTGCAGCAGCGTGTCACAAACTATAGTACCGAAGCTTCTGTATACCAGGAAGGCGATAACCGGATCAACATTGAAATCCCCGGCGTCACCAACGCGGATCAGATTCTGGAGGAACTGGGCAAGCCGGGTTCCCTCGATTTTGAACTCTCCGACGGAACCGTTATCCTTGACGGAAGTGAAGTATCCGATGCAAGAGCTGCCTCCACGCAGGATAACATGGGAAATTCCCAGTACGTCGTAGAACTTACCTTCACGGATAAAGGTACGAAGGCATTTGCGGATGCCACAACCAATCATGTCGGTGAGCAGATTAAGATCGTTTACGATGGGGATGTCGTCAGCGCGCCGACCGTCCGCGAGGCTATTACCGATGGTAAGTGTGAGATCAGCGGCAATTTCACGATTAATACCGCGCAGGATCTTGCCTCCTATATCCGTATCGGTTCTCTTTCCCTTAAGCTGGAGGAAATCCGTTCAAACGTTGTAGGAGCACAGCTTGGCGAGAAGGCACTTTCCACCTCCCTGATCGGCGGTATCATCGGACTTGCGCTTGTTATCATTCTGATGATCATTGTTTATAAGGTTCCGGGCGTTATTGCAGGAATTGCACTGGTTCTGTATACCGGTTTTGAGCTGGCGGCGCTGAATGCCTTTAACATGACGCTGACGCTGGCCGGTATTGCCGGTGTTATCCTTTCCATCGGTATGGCGGTAGATGCGAATGTCATCATTTACTCCCGTATCCGTGAGGAAATCACCGCCGGAAATTCTGTGAAATCTTCCATCGATACCGGATTTAAGAAGGCGCTGTCCGCCATCCTTGACGGAAACATTACAACTCTGATTGCCGCCATCGTTTTGAACGCCATGGCAACCGGTACCGTAAAAGGCTTCGCCCAGACACTGATGCTTGGTATTATCCTTTCCATGTTCACAGCGCTGATTATTTCCAGACTGATTGTCAACGCATTTTATACGCTGGGCATGAAGGATCAGAAATACTACGGAACTGCTCCGGAACGCAAACCCATTGCGTTTGTTGAGAAGAGGAAAATCTGGTTCATTGTCGCCATCTGTGCGATCCTGGTTGGACCGTGCTCCATGATGATCAACAAAGCGGCCGGGAAGGGTGCGCTGAACCTGAGCATGGAATTTAGGGGCGGTACGTCTACCGACGTTACCTTCACTAAAAATTATACGATTGAAGAAATCGATGACCAGATCAAGCCGGTTATTCAGGATGTAACGGGAGATGCCGAGATTCAGGCTCAGAAGGTTGCCGGCGGCAACGAGGTTATCTTCAAGACCCGGGTTCTGACTCTGAAGGAGCGTGAAGAACTGCAGGATGCGCTGGATAAAGAGATCGGAATTGAAGAATACAAGACCGATGACGGAACGACAGCCAGGAGCATCAGCTTTGAGACGATCTCTTCCACGATTTCCAGCGAAATGAGATCGCATGCCATTGTCGCCGTGATCATAGCGGTCGGCCTGATGCTGGTTTACATCTGGTTCCGTTTCAGTGACATCCGTTTTGCAACAGCCGCGGTTCTGGCGCTGTGCCACGATGTGCTGGGTGTATTTGCCTGCTACGCGCTGGTTCGTATCTCCGTCGGCAACACCTTTATTGCCTGCATGCTGACCATTGTGGGATACTCCATCAATGCTACCATCGTTATCTTTGACCGTATCCGCGAGAACCTGAAGCTGGGCGACCTGAAGAAAGAGTCCCTGGCTGTACTGATTGACCGAAGCATCACACAGACGCTGACCAGAAGTATTTATACTTCCCTGACAACGTTCCTTTCCATTTTTGCCCTGTTTATCGTCGGGGTGGCTTCCATCAGGGAGTTTGCACTGCCTATGATGACAGGTATCGTCGCCGGCGGTTTTTCATCCGTATTTCTGACCGGTTCCCTGTGGTATATCATGCGCTCAAGGTCCGATGCCCGTCAGGCAGCTGCTGCCAGGGAAAGAAAAAAAAGCGGAAAGAAATCCGGAAAGAAGCCGGAAAAGAAGACATCCTCCGGGAAGGCCTGAGATCAGGACAGGAGAAAAGCGGTAATAGAAAAGCGGTAATAGAAAAGCAGTAATAGAAAAGCAGTAATAGAAAAGCAGATGAATCACTGGGGGAGATGGCTGCCGGGACAGCTGTCTCCCTCTTTTTATCAGGGAGATTTTATGCAGGAACAGAACTGGCGGGTGTACGCTAAGAAGGCTGATTTTAAGGAAATTGGAGAGAAATATCATATCAGCCCGGTGATCGCAAGGATCATCCGAAACCGCGATATCATTGGCGATGATGAGATTAATCGATATCTGAACGGTACGCTGGAGGATCTTCATGATCCGCATCTTCTGGGAGGCGCAGGAAAAGGAGCCGCTATACTGGCGGAAAAAATAAGAAGCAGGAAGAAAATCCGTGTCATCGGCGATTATGACTGCGACGGGGTTTGTTCTACCTACATTCTTTTTACGGCTATCAAAGAACTGGGTGGCGATGTCAGCTGGGATATTCCCGAGAGAATCAGGGACGGCTATGGGCTGAATGAGCGGATTGTAAATCAGGCCGCAGCGGACGGCGTGGATACGATCATTACCTGTGATAACGGAATCGCAGCCGCCGGGCCGGTTGAATGTGCCAAAAATAAGGGAATGACGGTGATCGTGACCGATCACCATGAGGTACAAACGAAGAACCTTCCGAAGGCCGATGCTCTGATTGATCCTAAAATTCCGGGCGACACCTATCCTTTCGACGGAATCTGCGGGGCGGTGGTTGCCTGGAAAGTGGTCACCCTCCTTTATGATGAGATGGATGATGAAACCCATTCCCTTAGAGAACGGTATAAAAAATACCTTCCGTTTGCAGCACTTCCAACGGTGACGGATGTCATGGAACTTCGCAATGAAAACCGTATTATCGTAAAGTACGGTCTGAAAGCGTTTCAGAATACGGATAACATCGGACTTCGGGCGCTGATTTGCGAGAGCGGACTGGAAAACCGTGATTTGAGTGCTTATCATTTCGGATTTGTCATCGGTCCCTGCATCAACTCAGCCGGGCGGCTGAGCACCGCGTGCGATTCACTGAGACTGCTGCTGGAGAAGAAACCGGAGGCGGCCCGGGCACAGGCGGTGACTCTCGTTTCTCTCAATAATCAGAGAAAACTGATGACGGAGGAAGGCCTTGAGAAGGCGATCGGGCAGATTGAGACAGCCGGGAGGAAGAACGATAAGGTTTTTGTTGTTTATCTGCCGGATATGCATGAAAGTATTGCCGGGCTGATTGCCGGCAAGATCCGGGAAAAATATAATCATCCTGTCTTTGTTCTTACAAAATCGGACAAGGAGGGTACGATCAAGGGCAGCGGACGTTCCATCGAAGCGTACAACATGTTTGAGGCGCTGGAGGAGTGTTCGGAATATCTGCTGAAATACGGCGGTCATAAAATGGCGGCTGGAATTACGCTGAGGGAAGATGCGCTGGAAGCATTTCGCCAGGCTCTCAACGAAAAGTGTACACTGAAGCCGGAAAATTTCATTCCCAGAATTTTGATCGATGTGCCGCTGCCGCTGGGGTATATTTCCGAGGAGCTGATCAGGCAGCTGGACCTGATCGAACCCTGTGGAAATGGAAATACCAAACCAATTTTCGGACAGCTGAATGTTCCGGTGAAGGGTGCCAGATTTATCGGGCAGGTTCGCCGTTTTATCCGGTTCCGTCTGGCGGATCCGGTACATGGCACGATGAACGCCATTTATTTCGGAGATTCGGACGAAATGATGGAATATCTCACCGGTAAATTCGGGAGGGACGAGGTTGACCGGATGATGGCCGGCATGCCCAGCCGGGTCACCCTCAGTATCACCTACTATCCGCAGGTAAGTGAATATCGCTCCCTGCGTTCCCTGCAGATCATCATATCGAATTACAGATAATGGACGCAGGAAAAAGGAACCATTGAAGCATTTAAATGCGAAACTGCCCTCCGTTTATTGAAACATATTCAGCAATAGGAGAAAGACGCTGCCATGGCCGTTTCTGTGAGATACAATTACAGACTTATCGAAAACAGATGGAAAATTAAAACTTCCCGGATCCCCGGGCTGCAGCCGGTTTTGAACCGGTGTCCGCAGGATCTGCTTGATAATTATGGCTGGGACACAGCCCACCTGTATGTAACCTATCGTTACAAAGGGCATGCATTGAACTGGAACGAAGACGAAATCGCCGGAATCCACAACGGCCTCAACCGGCTGTACTGCCTGGTGACAGAACAGATCCGCCGGTTCGGTCAGGAGAGTACAGAGGTGTCTCATTTTACACAAACCGTTCAGCCCGCTTTGGATTGGATCCGGATGGAAACGTTTTTTTACAGGACAAATGACTATAACAGGGCAGCGGCAGGCTGCATTCTGGGATGCAAAAAAATAAAAAGGACGCTTCTGCGTTCCGGGACCGGGCTTTCTGAAAGTGAAACAGAATTTCTGATCTTTTCTCTGGTCCGCTGCCTCTTCCCTTTTGCACCGAATCTTGCCTGTGAATTGAAACAGAGGACGGTTGACAGGATTGGGCAGGAAGACTGGGACGTTTTTGAAAGCAGGGCAAAGAAGGCGGAAAGGGAAGCAGAGGAGGAAGCAGAAAATTGCGGCGGGAAGGCAGTCTTCCGGCAGAGGAATCCTGAAGAAAAAGTATGGATTCCTGTGCAGTTGGATGGCAAAGTGAAAGCACACATCTGTGCCGCAGGAAATCTTTCGGAGGCAGAAGCCATCATGGAAGCTTCCAGGGCACTTTGCGGGCGCATGAAGGGAAAACAGGTAACAAAAGTTATCTATATCCCCGGGCGGATCATCAGTCTGGCTACGAAAGAGAAATAGCCTCGTTCACGGGCATTGATTTTATTCCACCAGCTCCATCCTGCGGATGTCCGGCTCGATGACCATGGAATAATTGGTGTAATAAACAACAAACCCGCTTCTTGCTTTGCTGGGCTTTTTGACTTCTTTTTTGCGGACATAATCCACCTCCACCTTGCCGGAAGCACGGTTGGCGGAATAGTAGGCAGCCAGGCGGGCCGCATCTTCATAGGCGCTGTCCGGAACGGGAACTCCCTTATATTTAAGAATTACGTGTGAGCCGGGGCAGCCTTTCGCATGGAACCACAGATCATTTCCGGAGGCAAAATGGAAGGTCAGCTCATCATTCTGATAATTGTTTTTTCCAACGTAGACGTCATATCCATCGGGCGTCCGGTAATGATAGGGACGGGATACAATCCGCTGCTTTTTCACATTTTCCCTGCGTCCGGCTTTGCCGGATCCTTTTTTGTCTGAACCATAATGTGCCTTGATAAACCCAGAATCCTGAAGCTCCTGTTTAACCTGGACAAGATCCTCCTCTCCATCCGCCATGTCAAGGAAGGTCTGGATACTTTCCAGCTGCTCCAGCTCTGCCTGGGTTTCTTTTGTCAGCTCCGTCAGCGCTTCGTATGTCCGCTTCATTTTGTCATATTTATCGTAGAAATGCTGCGCATTTTCGGCTGCCGTTTTCTGCGGATCCAGAGGAATGGTGATATCCTCATTCGTATAGTAGTTTGTGACCGTCACCGACGAAGCCCCCTCCGGAACATGGAAACCGTACGTGTGAAGAAGTTCGCCGTACAGACGGTACTTATCGCGCTTCCGGGTGTCCTTCAGCTGTTTATCCTGAAGCTGCAGCTTCCGGGCGGTCCGCTCGAGGGCGGTGGAAGTGATATGACGAAGATCCGCGGATTTCTGACGTATACGGTTCACTTTGTTTCTGAGATCGTAGTACTGCTGCAGGACGACGGAGATGGACGGATAGGCGGTACACTTCATGTCCGAGTACATTGTCAGCGGCAGCGCGGCAAACTCCACGGGCTCATTCTTCTCATCCGTTACGATGTTCGGCGTAAATTTCCCTTCTTTTACATCCTCCATCATCAGAAGAAAAAGGTTCGCCAGGTGTACCTGTGCGAGCGGTTCAACGCTGGAGGCCGGCTGTGATGATTCGAGGCTGGCGCGGAAGCAGAGTTCTTCGGCAGCCACCGGACTTAAACCGGTGTAGGAAGAGTAGATGGCCTTCGACAGCGGCATCGCCTTTGTGAAGACCTGCTGAATGAAGGACTGACTGTCCGCCGTAAGCGGGTTGGCTTTATGCTGTGTATCCGGGATAAAATAAGGCCGTCCGGGGAAAACCTCACGCACGGAACTGGTGTTGGCGCCGATGTGTTTGATACTGTCAATAATCGTTCCATCTTCACTGCAGAAAATGATATTGGAATATTTTCCCATCAGTTCCAGGATCAGAGTGCTGTGTTTCAGGTCTCCCATTTCATCGTAATGTTCGATTTCAAACCGGATAATACGCTCCAGAGAAGGCTGGTATACGCGGATAATTTTCCCGTTCCCGATGTATTTTCTAAGAAGCATGCAGAAATTCGGAGCTGTCACCGGACTCATCAGATTCTTATCCGTCAGATAGATCAGAGGCAGGGAAGCACTGGCTGACATAAGAAGTCTGAGCTGACCGCGCTCACGGCCTTTGAGTGTAAACAGAAGTTCATCATTTTCAGGCTGAGCGATGCGGCTGATTCGGGCATCCTTCAGCTTTTCATTTAATTCACGGGTAATGCAGGCGACCGTAATTCCATCAAGAGCCATAAATATCTCCTCAGAACCATAAGAAATCAAAGTAACTTTTTCATTATAGCATTGAAAACTGTGCAGCGGCGGCTTTTTTTCGTGTTGACGCTGTTTTTTCAATGGATTATAATCTTCCTGATATGGTCTGCAGCTGACAGAAGCAGACCGGTACGGAAAACGGTTGAAAATTACGGAGGCAGGGACATGGTCAGAAGCATGACCGGGTTTGGCCGCGGTGAGATTCTTGAAAACAATAAGAAATTTACTGTCGAAATCAAGGCTGTCAATCACAGATATTTCGACGTGAATATCAGGTTGCCGAAGGAACTGAGCTGTTTTGACGCTCAGGTGCGCAGCACTCTCAGGAACTATATTGAGCGCGGCAAGGTAGATGTAAATATAAGCTGGGAAGATTATTCTGAAAATAATGTTTCCATTAAATACAATGAGGCCGTGGCGGCACAGTATGTTGAATATTACCGGCAGATTGCGGAAAAGTTTGGTCTGAAAAACGATATCGGCGCCGCTGCCATCGGACGCAGCCCCGAAGTATTTTCACTCGTAGAGCAGATGGAAAATGACGACGAGGTATGGCTGACACTGGAAAAGGCATTGACGCAGGCATGCAGTCAGCTGCGCCAGACGCGCACACAGGAAGGAGATAACCTGAGAAGGGATCTTCTGGAAAAGCTTGACCATATGGATTCGAATGTGTATAAAATAGAAAAACGCTATCCGGATATTGTCACGGAATATACACAGCGCCTGAAGAATAAGGTCAGCGAACTGCTCGGGGACGCACAGGTGGATGAGGATACTCTTGCCGCACAGATTGTCATGTATTCAGACAAGATCGCAACCGACGAGGAAACAGTCCGGCTGCACAGTCACATCAGCAGCATGAAGGACGCACTACAGAACGGTGCGGAAAGCGTCGGCCGCAAACTCGATTTCATAGCCCAGGAGATGAACCGGGAAGCGAACACCATTCTTTCCAAGGCAAATGATCTTGAGACATCGAACATTGCCATTGATCTGAAAACAGAAATTGAAAAAGTGCGCGAGCAGATACAGAACATAGAATAGAAAAACATATGAACGCATTCATTAATATCGGTTTCGGAAATGTGGCTTCCTCCGCCAAGGTGGTAGCCATTGTGAACCCGGATGCTTCTCCCATCCGGCGGCTAATCCAGAATGCACGGGAAAAAGATCTTTGCATTGATGCAACTTCAGGCAGAAAAACGAAGGCGGTGCTGGTAATGGACGGAGGTTTTGTCATCCTGTCGGCGCTGGCCCCGGATACACTGTCCAGAAGGTTCAACTGTGAGCCTCAGGACCGTCTGCTGTCAGAGGAGGAGAATGTATATGACGCCGAAGGGTAATCTGGTTATCATTTCCGGGTTTTCGGGAGTCGGCAAGGGAACGGTTGTCCACAGCCTGATGTCCCGCCATACGGGGTATGCTCTTTCCGTTTCATGCACCACCCGTGCGCCGCGGCCGGGTGAAAAGGATGGAGCCGACTATTTTTACATCACACAGAAAGAGTTCGATTCAATGATCGAACGCGGCGAATTTTTGGAGTATGCCCGATATGTCGATCATTCCTACGGAACACCGGGGAAATATGTGAAACAAAAGCTGGAGGAAGGGCTGGATGTCATCCTTGAAATTGAAATTCAGGGAGCCATGAAGGTTCGCCGGCAGTATCCGGAAGCTGTATTGATTTTCATCATGCCTCCGGATTTTGAGACTTTGAAAAACAGACTGGCAGGCCGCGGAAGCGAAACAGCGGATGTTATCCGCGCCCGTCTGAAGCGGGCGGCGGCAGAGTCTGAGGGAATTGAGCAGTACGATTATATTTTCATCAACGATATTGCGGATGACTGTGCGGACCGCATTCACAGACTGCTTCGGAGTCTTCGCAGCCGGACCTCTTCAAACCGCGCATTTATTGAGAAAATAAGAAACCAGATCGAAGAATTCAGAAAGGAGAATGCAAATGATTCATCCATCATATAAAGAACTGATCAGCAAAATAAATGAGGACGTTGAACCCGGGGAAGAGCCGGTTGTTACCAGCCGTTTCTCGGTTGTCATGGCGACCTCCAAAAGGGCCCGTCAGATTATTGCGAAGAACCAGGAACTGCCGCCGGAAGAACAGATAAAGAAGCCTCTTTCGGAAGCCGTAGACGAATTGTATGACGGAAGACTGAAAATTCTTCCGGAACTGCCGGAGGATGAGCAGGAAAAGGAGCTTGACTTTGGCATCTCTTCCATGACCTTTGACGTTGTTCCGGAGGAAGACGGAGAAGACGGCGAAAACGGCGAGGATGAGGAGGAGGATTCCTCCGATGAGGAGGAAGAGGACGATTCCGACGCCGAAGAGGATATGGACGATAATGATCCGGATGATAATAACTGATCGTCCGCAGGGTAACCGGGAGGTTTGCGATGCCTGAAAAACTGGAAGAAAAACTGAAGTCGGACAAATACAATCTGATTATTTCATTTATCTATGTTGTTCTTGGAATTCTGATTCTCGCATGGCCGCATATTTCCCTGAGCCTTATGGGCACACCCGCTGCCATCAGTATGCTTGTGATCGGCACAGTGAACATTGTCCTTTATTTTTCACAGAAGGATAAAAACCGGGAAGTAGCCGGCGGCGTGACGGCGGCTGCTTTTGGTATATATATTCTGATGCATCCGTCTTCCGTCAATACGATTATACCGTTTGGCGTCGGAGTTCTCATACTGATCGGTGCAATGCTGAAGTTCGAATATGCGTCGGACATGAAGAAAATCGGTGTGCGCGGGTGGAAGACTCCCATGTTCTTTGCCCTTGTTCTGATTGCCCTTGGTATTTTCCTCCTGGCTCAGCCAATGAAGGAATTGAAGGCTTACCTGTACATGATTGCCATCGCGCTCATCCTGGACGGCGGGGTCAACGCTGCAAGCCACTTCTTTTTGAAACGCAGGATCAGGAGCCTCAGGAAGGGAATTGATCCGTACGCGAAGCGTGACGCTGCCGCTGCCGCCCGAAAGGCTGAGGCGGAGCGCAAAGCAGCAGAGGAACAGCAGCGCAAAGCGGAGGAAGAAAAGCGAAAAGCAGAGGAAGAACAGCAGCGTAAAGCGGAGGAAGAAAGGCGAAAAGCCGCACAGGCGGAGACTGCAAAGCCCTCTTCCGGCATAACACAGAGCAGACAGTATCCGAATTCCTATGAAACCCCGGAGGAGAACCCGGTACCGGAAGATTCAGCCCCGGACGGACTGCCTTCGGGAGCGGATACGGAAGAAAACTCCGGCAGAAAGGATTTGTTCGACGCCGGGGACGGAGATAAGACATGAACGTTTATTTTGTTTCCCTGGGGTGCGATAAAAATCTTGTCGATTCCGAGGATATGCTTGGCATTCTGGATGCGGGCGGCTATACTGTTACCGACGATGAAGATAATGCAGATATTATTATTGTCAATACCTGCTGCTTCATAGAGGACGCGAAAAAAGAGAGTATCAATACGATCCTGGAGATGGCGGACAAAAGGAAAAACGGTCCCTGCCGTGCCCTGATTGTGACCGGATGCATGGCGCAGCGGTACCGTAAGGAGATAATGGAAGAAATTCCGGAGGTTGACGCCATCGTTGGCACCATGTCCTATGACCGTATCACGGAAGCGATCGACCGCTGCCTTCGCGGCGAGAAGGTAACCCTGATGCAGGACATCAACCGCACCGTGAAGCCGGTGCACCGGCGCATGCTGGCGACGGGCGGGCATTTCGCATATCTGAAAATCGCAGAAGGGTGCGACAAGCACTGCACGTACTGTGTCATTCCTTCTGTCCGCGGACGGTACCGCTCCTTCCCGATGGATGAACTGGTGGAAGAGGCCAGAGACCTGGCTGGGCGGGGAGTCAGAGAACTGATTCTGATTGCACAGGAAACAACGCTCTACGGAACCGATCTGTATGGCCGCAAATGTCTTCATGATCTGATTCATCAGATTGCACAGATCGGCGAAATACGGTGGATCCGTGTCATGTACTGCTACCCGGAGGAGATTTATCCGGAACTTGTGGAGTGCATGAAGACAGAACCTAAATTCTGCCATTATCTGGATCTGCCCATACAGCATGCCGATGATGACATTCTGAAACGCATGGCCAGAAAAACAAGCCGTGAGGATATTGAAAGGATCGTCCGAAACCTGCGGGAACAGATCCCGGATATCTGCCTTCGTACAACACTGATTACCGGCTTTCCGGGAGAAACGGAAGAGAATCATCGGGAACTGGTTGACTTTGTGCGGAAGATGAAATTTGACCGTCTCGGCGTATTTACCTATTCTCAGGAGGAAGGTACACCGGCAGCGGCAATGCCGGACCAGATCGACGAGGATACCAGGGAGCGACGCCGTGATGAAATTATGAAGCTTCAGCAGCGTATATCAGCGGATCGGGAGGAAGAACAGGTCGGACGGGTGCTGACCGTCATGGTAGAAGGCAGGGAGGCTGAGTCTGACAGAGATGACGGCGAGGATGTCTATGTATGCCGTACGTATGCAGATGCTCCGGATGTAGACGGATATCTGTTTCTGGAGACCGGTGAAACACTCTATTCAGGAGATTTTGTGCAGGTACGGGTTACCGGCGCCAACGAGTATGATCTGATCGGGGAACTGTATGAAGCCGGCGAGCCTGGGGATCCGGACGAGGTTCGTGCAGAGTAAGAGATCGTGATGATTTATCAACTCATTCAGGAGAATTGGAATTATGATTACAATGAATATGCCGAACAGGCTGACCATCAGCCGCATGGTAATGGTACCTTTCTTTGTTGCTTTTATGCTGACAGGGCATAATGTGATCGCCGGTTTTATTTTCATTATTGCGTCTCTGACAGACACTCTGGACGGTTATCTGGCGAGAAAGAATAACCAGATAACGGTTTTCGGGAAATTTATGGATCCTCTGGCCGATAAGCTTCTGGTATGCTCGGCACTGATCTGTCTCACGGTCAGAGCGAATAACCCTGTACCTGCCTGGATTGTTATTATCATTATTGCCCGCGAATTCATTATTTCCGGCTTTCGCCTGATTGCAGCGCAGAAGGGCGTCGTGATCGCGGCAAATTTCTGGGGCAAGGCAAAGACAGTTTCCCAGATGGCCATGGTTATCCTGAAAATCTTTGATTTTGGCGGATTTCCCGGATTGCTCGGCGAGATTCTCATGTGGACAGCGCTGGTCCTGACCGTAATCTCGCTGGTTACGTACATGAAAGACAATATTTCGGTTCTTTACGACGTTGACTAAAAGCAGCGCGTAATCATAAACAGCTGCTGCCGCATTTCATTCCGATTCATGCGGCAGCCATTTTTTAGATAATACCGGCGCAATGTCCTTCTCCGGTCAGGAGCGGATCACTGCGTTAAGGGGAAAGAACGGGGACAGAAAAATGGCAAAAATTGAGATGAAGACGCCACTGGTTGAAATGGATGGAGACGAGATGACAAGGATTCTCTGGCGCATGATTAAGGATGAACTCATCCTTCCGTATGTCGATCTGAAGACGGAATATTATGATCTCGGGCTTAAGAACCGGGATGCAACGGAAGATCAGGTAACCGTTGACGCAGCCATGGCAAACAAAAAATACGGTGTCTCCGTAAAGTGCGCGACCATCACGCCGAATGCAGCCAGAGTAGAGGAGTATCATCTGAAAAAAATGTGGAAGAGCCCGAACGGAACCATTCGTTCTATTCTGGACGGAACCGTATTTCGTACTCCGATCACAGTGAATAACATTTTGCCGAATGTTCGTACCTGGAAAAAGCCGATTACCATTGCCAGACATGCTTTTGGCGACATATACAAAGGCTCTGAGATGCTGATCCCGGGAAGAGGAAAAGCGGAGCTGGTATTCACGGATGAGAACGGTGTGGAAACCCGCCAGCTGATCCATGATTTTGAGAAACCGGGTATCCTGCAGGGCACATTTAACCTTGATGCTTCCATAACAAATTTTGCACGCAGCTGTTTTAATTTCGCGCTCAGTCAGAAGGAAGATCTGTGGTTTTGCGCAAAGGATACCATCTCAAAGAAATATGACCATCGTTTTAAGGATATTTTTGCTGATCTGTATGAAAGTGAATATAAGGAAGCCTTTGAGAAGGCAGGCATCATTTACTTCTACACACTGATTGATGACGCAGTTGCCCGCGTCATGAAATCGGAAGGCGGATTTATCTGGGCATGCAAGAACTATGACGGAGATGTTATGAGTGATATGCTTTCTTCCGCCTTTGGTTCTCTGGCCATGATGACGAGCGTTCTGGTATCCCCGGACGGAAACTATGAATATGAAGCCGCTCACGGGACCGTCACCAGACATTACATGAAATATCTGAAGAATGAAAAGACTTCCACCAACCCGGTAGCTACAATCTTCGCCTGGACGGGCGCGCTTCGAAAGCGCGGTGAGCTGGATCAAATCCCGGAGCTTGAGGATTACGCAGTCCGCATGGAAAAAGCGACGCTGGCAGCCATCGAAGGAGGGAAGATGACCGGAGATCTGGC
>ONLK01000013.1:15095-48287 GCA_900318615.1 uncultured Eubacteriales bacterium | reverse complement strand
TCAGAGGAGAGTGAGATCAGCGAGTACGGGCAGGTTCAGTGGGTGGAGAGCGGCGTGTCCGGCATTGTCATTTTCAATCTGAGCCGATATGCCTCCCAGTGGCTTTCCGAAGGAAAAAGCGTCCGTCTTCGTATAGATCTCCTTGATGAATACACGCAGGAGAAAGCCGGAGAACAGTTTCAGAATCTGCTGGGAGACGGATGCGATATTGAAAAGAAACTGTGCGGCTATCTTCCCCCGCATGTGCTTTCCGTCATAGCCTGTCAGGTAAAAGAGCAGTTGGGAAAGAATAAAAAGAAGCGGAAAGAAGGAAACGGTGCCGGCGGGGATGGAACGGAAGATGCCGCCCGCCTGGCAGCCCGGGCGATGAAGAATATGAATCTTACCGTTCGTTGTGTCCGCGAGCTTGCCGGTGCCCAGGCTGCCGCCGGAGGGGTGGATCTTACAGAGCTTGACCTGAAAACACTGGAGGTTAAAAAATGGCCGGGTCTTTTCGTATGCGGAGAGCTGGCGGACGTGGACGGAGAGTGCGGAGGCTACAATCTGCAGTGGGCCTGGTCAAGCGGAACAGCTGCAGGAAAAGCAGCCGCAGGAGGAGTGAAAATTGATTCGAATTTCTCAGCTGAAACTGCATCCGGATCATACGCCGGAAGAGCTTGAAAGAGAAGTAAGACGAATTCTGAGATTGCGGGACAATGAAAAAACAGACATCCATATCCGGCGTCAGTCGGTGGATGCGAGAAAAAAACCGGACATCTTTTATATTTATACTGTTGATGTTGAAACCGGGAATGACGCGAAGATCCTCGGCCACCCGGCGGTTCGAAGGAACCGGAATGTATCTGCCGTCCGGATCCGGGAGTATCATTTCCCCGCTGTAAATGCAGCTGCCGTACGCCGGACAGATCCCGATCTGCGGCCGGTTATTGTCGGAAGCGGACCGGCGGGTATGTTCTGTGCCCTCCTGCTGGCACGAAGCGCTCTTCGCCCGATTATTCTGGAGCGCGGCGAGGATGTTGATGCACGTACCCGCAGCGTAGATCATTTATGGGAATGCGGTGAGCTGAATACTGAATCGAACGTACAGTTCGGCGAGGGAGGAGCCGGCACATTTTCAGACGGGAAACTTAATACCATGATCAAAGATCCGGAAGGCCGCATACGGTTTGTTCTTGAAACCTTTGTCCGCTTTGGGGCGGATCCCTCTATTTTATATAGTTTTAAGCCTCACGTAGGCACGGATGTCTTGAAGAAAGTCGTGAAAAATATCCGATACGAGATAGAAAGCCTCGGCGGAGAATATCGTTTCGGAAGCCGTCTGGATGATCTTCGGAAAAATACCGACGGAACCTATGACCTGGCTGTCTGCAGCACCGCAGATGGAGATAAAAAAATACAGTATCTCAGGACCGATATTCTGGTACTTGCGGTCGGGCACAGCGCCCGTGATACGTTCGCTATGCTAAAAGAACATCATTTTGCGATGAATCCGAAGGCTTTTGCGGTAGGACTGAGGGTACAGCACCCCCAGCGCATGATTGATGAGCAGATGTACGGCCGTTTCTGCCCATATGAACTGCCCCCGTCTTCTTACAAGGTTACGCATCAGGCGAAGGACGGGCACGGAGTGTACAGCTTCTGCATGTGCCCGGGGGGATATGTGGTGAATGCTTCCTCCGAGAAAGGCAGGCTGGCCGTCAACGGCATGAGCTACAGCCGCCGGGACGGAGAAAACGCAAACAGTGCCATTGTCGTGACGGTCAGTCCGGAGGATTACGCTATAGGCCCGGCATCGAAGGAGGATCCGCTTTGCGGCGTTGCTTTTCAGCGAAAGCTGGAAGAGCGGGCCTGCGCTCTTGCACAGGGAAAAATACCGGTCCAGCGGTTTGAAGATTTCTGCGCCGGACAGGCAAGTACAAAAACCGGTTCGGTGTCGCCGCAGATCAGGGGGCTGTGGCAACTTTCCAATGTGCGAAAGATTCTGCCGGAAGCAGTAAACGCAGATATTGAGGAGGGAATGAAGTCCTTTTCGCATTCGATCGCGGGTTTTGACGGGGACGATGTTCTCCTTTGCGGAGTGGAAAGCCGCACGTCATCTCCGGTGCGGATTGAGCGAAATCCGGATACGCTGCAGGCTGTAAACTATGCCGGGATCTATCCCTGCGGAGAAGGAGCCGGTTATGCGGGCGGCATTACTTCGGCCGCTGTCGACGGAATCAGAATTTCCGAAGCAATTATTAAGTTTATACAGGCGGACGAATTGCGCATTGACTTTAAAAATAAATGATAGGATAATATTTAGAAGCCGGCCGGGAGAGACCGGGTGTTCAATATTGAGCAGAAAAACAACAGATATCAATACCATTTCAAGCCTGCCGGTACCGGCAGAAAAAGCAGCTGAAGCTATGTTCCGCACACCGGTTATGAAGGAACGGCCGGAGGATGAGCAGCCCTATGAACTCGGCTGGAAGTATGGCGTCACAGCTTTGAGCGATGCACAGCTTCTATCGGTTATCCTGCGGTCCGGATCCCAGGGGGAAAGCGCTCTCGATCTGGCACACCGGATTTTGAATATGAGTCCGGACGGCTCACTGGAGATTCTCCATCATATGGATCAGCATGATTTTCTGCAGATTCGCGGGATCGGAAGAGTCAAGGCATTGATGCTGCAAAGTGTGGCGGAGCTTGCCAGGAGAATGTCACAAACCGGTGTTTCATCCCGCATTCATTTTCATTCTCCGGAAGAAATATCGGACTATTATATGGAGCAGATGAGACATGAAGAGCAGGAGAAAGTTCTGCTGGTGCTTCTTGATTCGGGTGGAGCTCTGCTCGGGGAGGAGACCGTTTTCCGGGGAACGGTAAATTCATCCATTGTATCTCCGCGCGAACTTCTCATTCTGGCGCTGAAAAGGAAAGCGGTCGGAATGGTACTCGTACACAATCATCCCAGCGGAGATCCCACCCCCAGCCGCGAAGACATCAGCCTGACACGGCGATTGAGGGATTGTGCGCAAATGTGTGATGTACCGCTGGAGGATCATATTATTATCGGGGACAGACAATCCTTCAGCTTCCGGCGCAGTCATCTGGTGTTATAAACTGCAGGAAAGTATTCCGGGGAGATAGGGGATTTAGAATGTTTCGTTCGCTTTACGGTGTCGACCTGGGCACCGATACGATAAAACTTCGTGATCATGATTCGCAGAATTTCATGAACACAAGGAACATGATCGCCATCCGCAATAAAACGGAGGTCATTGCGATCGGCGATGAAGCCTTTACTATGTATGAGAAAAGTCCGCGCAATGTTGAAGTTTCCTGCCCCATGCAGGGCGGTGTTATTGCCAGTGCCACGAATATGGAGCTGGTCCTTTCTTACACACTTAAAAAATTTACTACTTTTACGAAAAAAAGCTCCGGAATATGCCTTGCTGTGCCGACGGATATCACGCCGGTACAGCAGAGAGCTTTTTTCAATGTTCTCAATGACGCCCGTACAAACGGACGCGTGAGGATTGTCGATAAAGGCATCGCTGATATTGTATCTATCAACTTTCCCGTACTTGAAAACAAGGGTCATATGATCGTGAACATTGGCGCAGATACCACTGAAATTTCAGTAATCAGCGCCGGACATGTGATCCTTTCAAAAACGCTTCATACGGGCGGAAGAAAACTTGATTCGGAAATATGTACGATGGTTCGGCGAAAATTTAATCTCAACATCGGAATGAAAACAGCGGAACAGCTGAAAAACAACCTCGCCTTTATGATTAACGGGCCGAGACTGGAACAAAAAGTTTTCGGCATCCACACGCTGAGCGGACTTCCGATGTCCGATGTCATTCCTTCGCTGGCGGTTTCTGTGTGCATCGTTGACACCATCGATGAAATCATAGATGAAATAAAGCAGGTAATCGACCGGATTCCGCCGACACTGCTGGTGGATATTGAGAGGGAAGGGGTCTTTCTCACCGGCGGAGTATCCCTGATTCTGAACCTGCCGATCTATATGCAAAAGGAGATCGGCCTTCCGATCTATCATCTGCAGGATCCCTGCAATTCAACAATCCGTGGGATTCTTGCCATTATTAACAATAAAGATTACCGGAACCTGATGAGGGCTCCGAAATTATAATCAGAGGTCATGGTATGGGACAGAAGAAAAACACACATGCGGGCAGCAAAGTGTTTATTATTGTACTTTCTATTTTCTGTATTCTTCTGATAGGCGTTTCCATTGTCAATTCGGACGCCCTCAGCCCTCTTCGGCAGGCGGGCGGCGTACTGGTGACGCCCATTGAAAAAGGGATCAGTTCCTTCGGAAGCTGGGCCGGCCGTCTTGGAAACAGCTTTACTGATACGGATTCGCTGCGCTCTGAGAATGAAGATCTGAAGTCACAGGTAGAAGCACTTCAGGCAGAAAACAGTCAGCTGGTTCTGGACAAGGAAGAGCTGAACCGTCTTCAGAAGCTTATGGACCTGAAAGAAGAATATTCCGATTATGAGACGACAGGAGCGAGGGTCATTTCCAAAGGTTCCGGAAACTGGTTTTCCGAGTTTACCATCGACAAGGGTTCGTCCGATGGAATCAAAGTAAACTGCAATGTGATCTCCGGATCCGGACTGGTCGGAATTGTCACGAAGGTTGGTCCGAACTGGGCTACGGTCCGTTCGATTATTGATGATGACAGCAATGTCAGTGCTATGGTTTCCACGACCAGTGATACCTGCATCATCGCAGGCAATCTGGAGCTGATCGATACGGGAGTTCTGAGCCTGGTTCAGCTGACGGATACAGAGAACAAGGTACACGTAGGCGACAAGGTGGTAACCTCAGATATCAGTGAAAAATATCTGCCGGGAATTCTGATCGGGTATATCTCCGAGCTTAACAACAACCCGAACAACCTGTCCAAATCCGGGCAGCTGACGCCGGTGGTTGATTTTCGCCACATTCAGGAGGTACTGGTCATTCTGAAGACAAAGGATTACGTGGCAAGCCCGGACGATTCCTCTTCCAATGTCGTGGACGATGTAACCGGTGCTGCCTCTGCGGGCACTTCGTCCGGAACGTCTTCGGACAGTACCGGTACTTCAGCCGATACCTCTTCTGCTGCGGTACCTTCCGGCGGCGACGGGAGCGCCGGCTCCTCCAGAGACACAGCCTCCGCAGGCACGGCGGGATCCGGAACAGGAGGCGGTGGCCAATGATAAGAAAGCTGTCGATGGCTGCGCTGATTTTTGTAACCGTTATCGCGCAGTGCAGCCTTTTTCAGGTATTTGAGATTGCTTCCATCAAGCCGAACCTGCTGATTATACTCACTGTTTCTTTCGCGCTTATGCGCGGGAGGAAAAGCGGACTTCTGACAGGTTTCTTCGGCGGTCTTCTGATGGACATCCTCTTCCCGGGGACCATCGGATTCA
The DNA here is from genome assembly GCA_900318615.1 of uncultured Eubacteriales bacterium. GTDB lineage: Bacteria > Bacillota > Clostridia > Lachnospirales > Lachnospiraceae > Merdiplasma. The sequence continues at coordinate 42,857 of ONLK01000013.1, read as the reverse complement.
ACGCGATGGTTTACATGTGGATCGGTTATATTTTCGGTTATTCGTACCGTATTTTCTACGATGACGATATTAAGACTCCGCTGCTTCTGATCAGTCTTGCGGATCTTCTGTATGGAATCGTTTACTATTTCTTCATGTTCGCGCTTCGCGGAAGAATACACTTTTTCTATTATCTTGGCAGAATTATTATACCGGAAATTCTGTATACGATTATCATGACGTTTATCACCTATCATCTTTTGTTTAAGATTAATCGGAAGCTGGACAAGACAGATAAGCGGAGTATTGACAGTCTCGTATAAGACGGAAAAACTGCCTGCCGTCCGGCGGCGGTCAGAGTACAGCCGGGCGGAATGTGCTGCATAACAAGGGGACAGAAAAGATTGTTTAAAGGATTTAAAAATCACGAAAAAAATATGGTGCTTCGCACGGGCATTGAAATTGCGCTGTTCGTGGTGATGGGCATTCTTCTGATCGTGCGCCTTTATACACTTCAGATTGTAAACGGCGAGAATTATCTGAATAATTTTGCCATGTCCATCAAAAAGACCAGGGAACTTCCGAGTACCCGGGGGCAGATTTACGATGTTAACGGAAATCTCCTGGCATACAATGAGCTGACGCACAATGTAACGTTTCAGGATAACGGAACCTACAGCTCCACTCACGATCACAATGTTACGCTGAATGGAATTTTGTATCGTACCATCCGGATGATCGAGAGCCATGGAGATTCCATCTACACAAATTTTCATATTATCCTGACGGAGGACGGAAACTTTGCCTATGACTGTCAGGGGTTTACACTGAGCCGTTTCAAGGCGGATATTTTCGGTGAGAGCTACATCGATGATCTGACAGACGAACAGCGGAATATTACTGCGAAAGATATGATCCGGCTGCTGTGTTCCTCCAAATACTATGGAATTGCGGATCCGGATACAACGGCTCAGGAGCTGGAAGATAACGGTCTTCCGTCGGATCTGTCGGATGAGGAAATATTGCAGCTGGCGGCGCTTCGGAGCAGAATTGCGCAGAACTCCTATCAGCGGTATAATTCCGTAACAGTCGCCAGAAACATTTCCGACAGCACGGTCTCTCAGATTATGGAGAACAAGGATGAACTTCCGGGGATTGATGTGGAGGAAAGCTACAAACGTGTTTACAATAACGCCGAGTACTTTTCGCAGATCATCGGCTATACCGGTCAGGTTTCCTCGGAGGAGCTGAAGAAACTGCAGGAAGAAAATCCGGATATGGACTATGATTCAGGGGATATTGTCGGCAAGGTCGGCATTGAAAAGATCATGGAGACAAAACTGCAGGGCACAAAGGGATCCGAAACCATTTTCGTTGACAATGTCGGGCGTACCTTGAGCGTGGAATCTGTCACGGAATCTCAAGCCGGGGATTCTCTGTATCTGACATTGAATTCCGATCTGCAGGTCGCCGCCTATAAGATACTGGAGCAGTATATTGCCGGCATTCTGTGCCAGAATATTATTGATGCCGAGGAGGTAAATACGGAATATCAGTCGTCCGATGACTACGTTATTCCGGTTTACGATGTTTACTTTGCGTTATTTGAAAATAACGTTCTGGACGTGAACCATCTGTCCAATCCGGATGCTTCGGAAAACGAAAAAAACGTATATCAGCAGTTCCTTAAGAAGAGCGACACCGTTTTTAATGAAATCCGCGATCAGCTGACGACATCCGATCCGACACCCTACAAGGATCTTTCGGAAGAGATGCAGGTATATCAATCCTACATCGTGAACAACATGCTGCAGGAGACCGGTATTCTGAATTCAGATGCCATCGATAAATCGGATCTTACCTGGAAAGCATGGAGTGAGGATGAAACCATATCTCTGCAGGAATTCCTTACCTATGCCATCTCCAGAGACTGGATCGATATCAACGGCATCGTGGAAGATACTGTTTACATGGATTCGGATGAGATTTACAACACTCTTTCTGATTATATTGAAAATTATCTCAGGGAGGATACCGATTTTACCAAGCATATTTTCCGATACATGCTTCGTGAGGGATCTCTATCGGGAGCGCAGGTATGTCTGCTGCTTTTCGACCAGGGCGTTCTGCTTATGAATCAGGATGATTACAATGCGCTTTCGGATGGCTCCATGAGCGCCTATGACTTCATCCTCCGGAAAATTTACAACCTGGAAATCACACCCGGGCAGCTGGCGCTGACACCGTGTTCCGGAGCTATTGTCATCACGGATCCGAACACGGGGGATGTCCGTGCCTGTGTTTCGTATCCGGGGTATGACAATAACCGGCTGGTAAATGATATGGATGTTGCTTACTATAATAAGCTGGTCACCGATCTTTCCTCTCCGTTTTACAGCCGTGCAACGCAGGAGGTACTGGCGCCCGGATCTACATTTAAGCTGGTAACCGCAACCGCCGGTGTCATGGAAGGGGTGGTAAGCATCGATGAGGGTATCACCTGCACCGGAAAGTTCGATTCGGTCGATCCTCCCGTGAAATGCTGGGTATACCCCGGAGCCCACGGTACCGAGACCCTGCAGACGGCAATCCGCGATTCGTGCAACTTCTATTTCAATTCGATCGGCTGGCGTCTGGCTACGGTAAACGGCGTCATCGGTGAAGATGGAAATGTTGAATACGAAGACAGCGTCGGCGTGGCGACACTGCAGAAATACGCAGCAATGTACGGTTTTGATTCCACCTCAGGAGTAGAAGTGCCGGAAACCCCGCCCCATATGGCGACAAGCGATGCCGTACGAATGGCCATCGGCCAGTCGGATACCGCTTTCACGCTGACACAGATGGCGCGATGTGTCAATACCATTGCCAACAGCGGAACCTGCTATGATCTGACGCTGATCGACCGGATCACCGATTCCGACGGCAATACCATCGGAGAGCAGGAACCGGTCGTACACACCACGGTTGATCTTCCGCAGGAGCTGTGGGATGCGATCCATTCCGGCATGAGAGCTATGATCCAGCAGCACAGTCAGTTTGCCAATTATACGGATGTAGCTGTAGCCGGAAAGACCGGTACCGCTCAGGAGACGACATCAAAACCGAACCATGCACAGTTTATCGGTTACGCGCCGTACGATAACCCGCAGATGGCGATTGCCGTCCGTGTAGCCAATGGATATACGTCGGCGAATGCGGCTTCCATCGCCAGAGATGTCATTTCCTACTACTTCAAGACAGAGCCGGATGAGAGTCTTATTACCGGTCACGCCATGCAGGTAACCAGTGACAATACCCAGACAGACTGATAAAAGACGCAGGTACATACGATTGGTGAAAAGCCGGCATAAAAAGGCAGGCATAGAAAATGAAAGATTCCGTAGTTATCAAAAGCAACGCTTATGGATTGATACTTTATCTGGATCCGCAGCTGCCGTTTGAACGTCTCCGGGAAGATGTGGAACGAAAATTTGCCCGGTCCGCACGATTTTTCCGCGGAGCTCAGATGGCTCTGACATTCCGCGGCCGCGAACTGACAGAAGATGAGGAACTTTCCCTTGTGGATGCCATCACGACGGGAGCGAGGATCCAGATTGTATGTATCGTTGATGAAAACAGGGATCATGCGGAACATGACCGTCAGGCTATGATCCGCGCCATCGAGGACATGAGGTCCGGTTCTGCGCTGCTTTACAGGGGAACACTCAATAACGGACAGGAGCTTCATTCGGATAAAAACGTCGTTGTTCTCGGAGATGTAAACCCGGGTGCCCGCGTGACAGGCTCCGGTTCCGTGATTATTCTCGGCTGCTGTATGGGTGAGATAACGGCTGGCGCCGGCGGCGATTCGTCGTCCTTTGTGTGCGCTCTGACGCTGCTTCCTTTCCGGCTTAAAATAGCCGGCCACGAAGCGGTCAGTGCTATTCGAAAACGTGAAAATCCGGGTACTTATCCGGTGGATCCGAAAATTGCTTATGTTGCAGACGGGCACATTCTGATGGAAAAAATGAACGGAATGTCTTTTGAGAAGGCAGCTGCACTCAGGGCGCCGGAGAAAACCGGTGAAAACGTCCGTGAGAAAGAAGAGAACGGTGAGAACGCTGCCGGAGAAAGTGCAGCTGAAGCAGATCCATCAGATCAAAAGAAATAAAGGGGTTTTGCTGATCAATGCTTAGACAATACAAGTTGCGGGATTACAGGTTCAGCCTGATGGCCTGGGTAATCATCCTTTCCGTTATCGGAATTATGGTGATCGGAAGCGCCGATCCATCTTACCAGAAAAGACAGCTGGCAGGACTTATTCTCGGCACCGTTCTGATAATTATTTTTTCGTTGGTCGATTACACATGGCTGATTAAATTTTCCTGGGTTTATTATATCCTCGGATGCGGACTTCTTGCCGCCGTGCTGCTGTTCGGTATTAAGACCGGAGGCGCGCGCCGCTGGATTAAGATAGGAATCCAGTTTCAGCCATCCGACCTGATGAAAATTATTCTTATTCTGTTTTTTGCAAATTTTTTTGCCGCACAGGAAGAAAAGGTCAATACCTTCCGGATCATCCTGCTTTCCCTCGTACTTCTGGGAATACCGCTGCTTCTGATTGTCCGGGAGCCGGATCTTTCTACAACAATTGTTTGTGCGCTTACTTTTTGTGTTATAATATTCACAGCAGGACTTTCTTTTAAAATTGTTTTCGGAATTCTGGCGGTTGTCCTTCCGCTGGTCATTGTCGGATTTTCCATCATTTTAAGGGGCGGAAACTCCATTCTGCGGGGATACCAGCTGACGCGGATAATGGCATGGCTTCATCCGAATGAATACCCGGATGAAGCGCGCCAGCAGCAGAACAGCATTATCGCCATCGGTTCCGGGCAGCTTTACGGGAAAGGGCTGAACAACAACATGGTGTCCTCCGTGAAGGGCGGCAATTTTATTTCCGAGCAGCAGACAGATTTCATTTTCGCAGTAGCCGGAGAGGAGCTTGGGTTCCTTGGCTGCTGTCTGATCATTATTCTGGAACTGCTGATTGCCGTGGAGTGCATCAATATCGGAAAACGGGCAAAAAATATAGCAGGTTCTGTGATTGGATGCGGCATGGGCGGTCTTATTATGCTTCAGAGTTTTATTAACATCAGTGTAGCGACGGGACTTATTCCGAACACAGGTATCCCGCTTCCGTTTGTAAGTTACGGGGTTACGTCCCTGGTAACGTTCTGTATAGGCATAGGAATAGTTCTGAATGTAGGGCTTCAGACCAGGAAATACTAAATGTAATACCAATCATGTGAAAAGGGAGGGCAAAAAATGAATATCGGACTGATTGCACATGACGGGAAAAAGAAACTGATGCAGAACTGCTGCGTTGCTTATCGCAGCATTCTGGCTAAAAATGAGATATACGCGACGGGAACCACCGGCCGTCTTGTTGAAGAAGCGACGGGTCTGCCGGTACATCTTCTGCTGGCCGGCCATGTGGGCGGTGAACAGCAGATGGGTGCTATGATTGAACAGAACCAGATCGATCTCGTTCTCTTTTTCCGCGATCCGGATACAGCGAAAAGTAATGAACCGGACATAACAAAAGTTATCCGCCTGTGTGATATTCATAATGTACCGCTGGCGACGAACATTGCCACGGCGGAAGTCCTTTTGAAATCGCTTGAACGAGGAGATCTTCAGTGGCGCGAAATGTACAAATGAGGGATAAAAACAGCATTGGCAGGGACAAAAAAACGAACAGCACAGGGAAGCAAAGCCGCCGTAAAAAGCAGGAGATAAAAATGGAACAGGAAGCCCGCAGGTACGGTATGTATCCGCGGGAGTGGGCAAGACTGAATGCACAGGAAAAAGTGCAGAAAAGAAAAAACTTCAGGCTCGGTTTGGTCATGGTTATCCTGGCGGCGGTTGCCTGTCTTCTTATTTACGCTGTGTATTTTGTTATCCTGCGGTCGCACGACTATCATCTCCGGATCCCGTTTGACAGCACCAGCGCCGTCTACGGCATGCCGGGCGCTCTTCAAAACCCCGACCGGGCGGAGGGTACGGCAGCCAGTCTTTGTGTAACTGACACGGATGTCAATGTATCCGCCATCAATATCGAAGCAGATACGGCGGCACTGTTTGACCTTAATAACAGGGATGTCCTTTACGCAAAGGATATTTTTACAGAACGGTCGGAGGCATCGCTGACAAAGATCATGACGGCTCTTGCAGCCATGAAATATGGCAATATGGATGATGTTGTGGAGGTCACAGATACGGCGCTTGATATTGAGTACGGTTCTTCCGTGTGCGACATCAAGGTAGGTGACAGACTGACACTGAAACAGCTGGTATATGGTATGATGATTGCCTCCGGGAATGATGCGGCCATGATGATTGCAGAACATGTAGGCGGGAGTGTGGATAGCTTTGTCCAGATGATGAATGATGAAGCAAAATCCCTCGGGGCAACCCGGACTCACTTCATGAATCCGCATGGTCTTACCGAGGAAGGCCATTATACCTGCGCTTACGATATGTACCTGATTTTTAACGAAGCCATGAAATATGACATGTTCATGGATATTATCAACCGTAAGAATTATTACTGTGAGTATACGAAGGCGGACGGGAGCGCCGTCGCCGTCACCTGGGAATCCACAGACTATTATCTGACCGGTGAGGACGGTGTTGAAACGCCGGATAATGTTATCGTATACGGCGGCAAAACCGGAACAACCGATGATGCAGGCGCCTGCCTTGCACTTCTCTCCAAGGATTTTTACGGGAATCCGTACTTCTCCATCATCATGCACGCATCCGACCATGATGCACTTTATGATGAAATGACAACACTTCTTTCCCTTGTTCCGCAGTGACAGGCATTGCCGGTGCGGGGGAGAATTAGCAGTTGTATTTGAAATCCTGATAGTCTATAATTTAGACATATCAAAGTTTTTTCACCATAGAGGAAAAACAAATAATATATTAAATTCTGAACTGGAGTTAATGCCATCAATAAAATCCGGCCAGAAAAGGAGGAGTTCAACATGGTTCAGTTAATTATCGGCGTTAAGGGTAAGGGAAAAACAAAGGTTCTGCTTGACAGGGTAAATCAGGAGATCGCAGGTGTAAACGGCAGCGGTGTTTATCTTGACAAGGATAAACAGCATATGTTTGAGGTAAGCCGGAAGGTACGTCTGATTGATGTAACCGACTTTCAGATTGAAGATACCGATGAATTTATAGGTTTCCTGCTTGGAATTATTTCCCAGGATCACGACCTTGAAAAAGTGTATATCGACAGTTTCCTTAACGTAGCGAAGACGGATGCGGATCATACCGGGAAAGCGCTTGACAGAATTGCAGCGATCAGCGAGAAATACAGCGTTGATTTTATGATTGCTCTTTCTGTTGAAAAGAGTCAGCTTCCTGAAAAATATGTCAATAATGTCATCAGCGAGTGATACGCGGGTGACTGAATAAATTTAATATTTTATGAGAATTTAATATTTTATGAGAAAAAGCTCCTATGGAGCTTTTTCTTGATATAAAGGGGATATCAGTGCCTGGCGAAAATAAAAATTCAGACAAGAAGGGGTCATCCAAGATTGTTCCCATGCGGAAGCGTACACCGCGCAAGGTCACACCTTTCCGGACATACTCCTGGCTGAACATCGGAACCATTCTATTTCTGGCTATTCTGATCTACATGATCATTACAGTCATACTCTTTGCCACTTCCAAGCGGATTTCCATCTATGAGGTAACATCCGGTTCCATCTCCGGCGATTATCGTTATTCTGCTCTGGCGATAAAAAATGAGGAAATTGAAACAGCCCAGTATTCCGGTTATGTAACGTATTATGCGCGGGAAGGCTCCCGGATCGGGGCGGGAAGTGCCGTTTGCTCCATCAGTGAGAATAAAAACACCGGAACTGAAGCGAAACCGGCGGAACTGACGGACGATGATTACCGCACCATCCGTTCGGTAAGTGCTTCTTTTTCACAGAACTTCGATAAAAGCGCTTTCCAGTCCGTATACACCTATAAATCGGATCTGGAAAGTTTTATCCTGTCGACCCAGGAGAACGCAGAAGCTGTTTCCGGCTCTCTTTCAAACGAGGCGGATGCGCCGGAATCGGGATTTGTGGTATACCGTGTGGACGGCATGGAAAATCTGACGGATAATGACATTACGACGGATCTTTTCAATACCAATAATTATGAGTTTTCCAATCTGCGCCTGAATGAATCCGTGAAGACCGGAGACAGCCTTTATAAACTGGTAAAGGGTGAAGACTGGTATCTTTACTTCCCGATCACGGATGATCTGGCTACGGAGCTGGCCGGGCGGACAACCATGCGGTTCCGTTTTCTGAGTGACGATACCACATTTGTTTCTTCGTTTTCGGAATACCGGAACCAGGATCAGTGGTTTGGAAAAATCACCCTGCATAACTCTCTGGTACGCTATGTATCGAACCGCTATGTGGAGATAGAACTGCTGCTTGACAGTGAAAGCGGATTAAAGGTTCCTTCCTCATCCATTGCCAGCGAACAGTTTTACCGGATACCGGATGAGTATGTGACGCCGAACCCGGATACCGGCAGGGAAGTGACGCTGCTGGTGGAGACATACCATGCGGACAATACCAGCAAGGTTACATCAAAAACCGTCACAGTTTACGAAAAACAGGAGAATACGTACCTGATATCTACGGATGACATAAAGACCGGAGACAGGATCCTGAAACCGGATTCCTCCAAATACCATGAGGTTACCGCGGACGATCTGACCGCCATTCAGGGCGTTTACAATGTCAACCAGGGATATGCCATTTTCAGGGAGGTTACAATTACGGATCAGAACGAGGAATTCTGCATTGTGAAGCCGAATAGTCCGTATGGACTCGCCGCCCATGATTTCATTGCCCTGGACGCGTCCGAGGTCAGTGAAGATGATATCGTATAAGTTAGGAGATGTTGCAGTTGCTTAAAGATAATCTTGCCGTTGTTGAAAAGAACATTGCAGATGCCTGCAAACGTGCAGGCCGCAGCCGTTCCGATGTGACGCTGGTGGCCGTAAGCAAGACCAAACCCAATGAAATGATCGGGGAAGTCTACGCGCTGGGCGTGCGGGATTTCGGAGAGAATTACCCGCAGGAGCTGAAAGCAAAACACGATACGCTGCCATCGGATATCCGTTGGCACATGATCGGACACCTGCAGCGAAACAAGGTAAAATACCTGATTGAGCGCGTGTGCATGATTCATTCGGTAGATACGGAAGAACTGGCGGAAACGATCAGTGAGCAGGCAGTGAAGCATCACCTGGTCATGCCGGTCCTGGCGGAGGTCAACATGGCAGAGGAGGATACCAAATTCGGTATCCGTCCACAGGATGCGGAGGATTTTGTACGGAGAATTTCCGTGCTTCCCGGGATTGCCGTGCGCGGTCTTATGACCATAGCGCCCTATGTGGAAAACCCGGAGGATAACCGCGTTCACTTCCGGAATTTGAAAAATCTGTCTATTGACATAGGAAGGAAAAACATTGATAATGTGGCTATGTGCGAGTTATCAATGGGGATGACGAACGATTACATGGTGGCTGTTGAAGAAGGAGCCACACTGGTTAGGGTAGGTACCGGAATTTTCGGAGCCAGAGACTATTCGGCTGCCATATAGGAGAAAATATGAGCGTTTTAGATAAGTTTTTAAATGCCATGAAGATAAATGATGATGAAGATGATGCCTACGATGAGGATGAGCAGTATCTGGATGACGATGATCCTGATTACGATCCGGATGAACGGCTGGGTACGCGCGTGATCCGCCGCCGCGACGAGGATGATCTTATGGATGATGACGATGAAGAGTCCGCTTCCGGTTATTCAGGCCGGCGGGGCGCAAAGTCAGACTTATCTTCGTCGAGACAGAAAACATCATCTGCCAGAAACAGTTCCGTATCATCTCCTGGCAGTAAAATATCACCGATACGTTCAAAAAAACGTGAGCGCGGGGAGGCAGGCATGGAAGTTTGCGTAATTAAACCTCATACCATGGAGGATGCAAGAGAAATAACGGAAACATTGCTTGCAAACTGTACAGTGGTTCTGAATCTGGAAGGACTGGAGCTGGATATCGCGCAGCGCCTGATTGATTTTGCTTCCGGAAGCTGCTACGCCATCGATGGCAATCTGCAGAAAATCAGCAACTATATTTTTATCATCACGCCCTCCTCGGTCGACATTTCCGGCGATTTCCAGGAAATCCTGAGCGGCGCTTTTGATGTACCGTTTGAAAAGAGACATTCATGACAAAGGAAGAGATACTTCTTTCAAAACATCTTAAGGATCTGGCCGAAAGCGCCTGGCAGAAGGGAATCGCTGTGTTCAGCGATTTTCTCAATTTAAATGAACAGAATGTATATCATAGCCTCTCGAACTCACTGTCCTATATTCACAGTGAGCTTTTCGGAGGCTATGATTTTGCCGAAAGGCAAATGGCAGGATTTTTCCCGGACGGGTTCGAAGCCGGAATATCTTCTGCCTTTCCCATTCGTGCCGTCAGCATCCGGCCTCAAAACAGTAAGTTTGCGGAGGATCTTTCACACCGCGATTATCTGGGCGCTTTGATGAATCTCGGAATTGACCGCTCGACGACCGGGGATATCGTCCTGACGGAGGATAAAGCCATCGTATTCTGCGAGGATACGATGGCCGGTTTTATCTGCGAGAATCTGACGCGCGTGCGGCACACCAGCGTCGTGTGCGGCACACAGGACATGTCGGATCTTGAATACCAGCCTGAAACGCAGAAGGTGTGCGGAACGGTCGCTTCCATCCGTCTTGACAGCCTGATGGCGCTGGCCTTTCGCGAAAGCCGCAGTTCTCTGACCGGTATGATTGCGGACGGCAGGGTTTTTGTCAACGGAAAACGGATAACATCCAATGCCTTCCGTCTCAAGGAAGGGGACATCATTTCCGTACGCGGCCTCGGAAGATTTCGTTATGCCGAAGAAGGCAGCGGGACCCGCAAGGGCAGGCTGTTTGTCCGGCTTGAAAAATACATCTGAAATGCTTGAAAAATGCATCTGAAATATAAGATCAGGTAACCGTTATGGTTCAAAATTCTGACAGGAGAATAAGAGTATGTCGGTGTTCAGTACACTTCCGGTAAGCAGGGATCATAAATTTGCTTATAACATTGTAATCAGCGATTCCTTCTCCGATCTGTCCGCCATGGCCAGGGAGGCTGAAATGGAAGGCCGCCGCCTGTGCATAGTCACAGACAGCAATGTTGAAAAGCTCTATCTTGACGAGGTAAAAAAATGCCTGGAGCCGCTGTGCTCCCGTGTCCTGGTACATGTGCTTCCGGCGGGAGAAAAAAATAAAAATCTGGATCATATCCGGGATATTTATAACACGCTGATGGACGGCAGCCTGGACCGCGGTGATTTCCTTGCGGCGCTGGGAGGCGGCGTGGCCGGCGATATGACCGGTTTTGCGGCCGCCACCTACCTTCGCGGAATTAAATTCATTCAGATTCCGACAACCCTGCTGTCTCAGGTGGACAGCAGTATCGGCGGCAAGACAGGGGTGGATTTTGATCAGTATAAAAACATGGTCGGTGCCTTTCATATGCCATCCCTTGTCTATATCAATACGAATACGCTGAGGACTCTGGATAATATTCAGTTTGCCAGCGGCATGGGCGAAGTGCTCAAACACGGTATTATTCGCGACGCAAATTACTATGAATATCTTCTGGATCATATGAGTGAGATTGAGGATCGCGAACCCCGTGTCCTTTCCAGGGTTGTGGAGGGAAGCTGCATCATCAAGCGCGCGGTCGTACAGCGGGATCCGCTGGAGAAGGGAGAGCGCGCCGTCCTCAATTTCGGACATACGATCGGTCATGCCATAGAAAAATCGAAAAATTTCACACTGACGCACGGCAGCTGCGTTGCACTCGGTTCGGTCGCCGCCGCCTATATTTCATGGCAGCGCGGACTTATCGATGAGGAAACCTTTACGGAGATCAGAGATATGATGGTTGGCTTCGGACTGCCAATCAGCTTTGATTCCGTTCCGTCGAAGACCATTCTTACAGCTGTGAAGCATGATAAGAAAATGTCTGCCGGCCATATCCGGTTTATTTTGCTGCATGCCCTTGGGGACGCCTACATCGATACGACCGTAACGGAAGAAGAGATGCTCAAGGCTATTGATTACCTGAATGCGGATGTATCCGATAGTGAAGGGGATTGAAACAGAACCATGCCGAACGATAGAAACAGAAAAATAAAAACCAGGGTTACGGCGGTCCGATGGACGGTACTCGCTGTGTATATGGCGCTGCTTACATGGCTGGATCAGGCGGTAAAGCTTTACGCCATCCGCGTACTCAAGCCTAACGGAACAAGGGAGATCATTCACGGAGTCTTTGAACTCAGGTATCTGGAAAACCGGGGAGCTGCCTTCGGCATGATGAGAAATCATCAGTGGGTATTTATCCTTTTCGCTTTCATTATCATAGCGGTCTGCCTTTTCCTTGAATCAAGGCTCCTGGTGCTTCGCCGTAAATTCCGTCCGCTGCGGATTGTTCTTGCCACCCTGATTGCAGGTGCGGCCGGAAATCTGATTGACCGCATCGCACATTCCTATGTTGTTGATCTGTTTTATTTTTCATTGATAAACTTTCCCGTTTTTAATCTGGCCGACGTATACGTAACGGTCAGCGCCGTGGTTATCCTTCTCCTCCTGATGCTTCATTATTCAGAGGAAGACCTCCGGGAGATCGGCGGAAAGAAGACCCGGCGTCAGTATGTGGAGGATATTGTGGATAAGATCAATAAAAGCAGAGAGCAAAAGTGATGGAAGCGGAAAAAGAGAAGATGCCGGAAGATACGGAAACAACGGAGGATGTGATATCGGAGAACGATGTCATCCTCTGCAGCGATCCGGGAAATGACGTGTTCCGGTTTACAGTGGAAAAGGAATCGCAGGGGCAGCGGCTGGATGTATTCCTGGCATCGGTACTTTCAGATCAGTCCCGCTCTTTTATTCAGAAACTGATCCGGGATGGCAGGACAGCTGTTGACGGGAAAAGTGCGAAAGCATCACTGAAGCTCAAGAGCGGGCAGGAAGTCACGGTTCATCTTGAAAAGCCGCAGCCGCCGAAAATAGAAGCAGAAAATATTCCGCTGGATATTCTGTATGAGGATGATGATATTCTTGTGGTAAACAAACCCAAGGGTATGGTTGTGCATCCATGCAATGGTCATTGGAGCGGTACATTGGTGAACGCGGTCATGTATCACTGCCGGGACAGCCTGTCCGGAATTAATGGCGTCCTGCGTCCCGGCATTGTACATCGGATCGATATGAATACGACCGGCTCCCTGGTTATATGCAAAAATGACCGCGCTCATCAGCAAATTGCCGATCAGCTGGCGGTACATTCCATCACTCGCCGGTACCGGGCCATTGTATGCGGCAATATCAGAGAAGAAGAGGGGACCATTGATGCCCCGATCGGCCGCAGCCGTACGGACCGCAAAAAAATGGCAGTTGACCGGGAACATGGCAAACGTGCCGTAACCCATTACCGTGTTCTGGAACGATTTGGAAATTACACGTACATTGAATGCCAGCTTGAGACAGGGAGGACGCATCAGATACGGGTTCACCTGGCTCATATTCATCATCCGGTTCTGGGAGATGATGTGTACGGGCCTTCCAGATGCCCCTGGAAGCTTCAGGGGCAGACGCTTCATGCCATGGTGCTGGGATTTATCCATCCCTCCACCGGGCAGTATGTGGAGTTTACAGCACCGCTGCCGGAATATTTTCAAAAGCTGCTTGAAACCCTTCGAAAACAGAAAAACAGCGCAGCAGACTAAGACGGAGCGAACCCGATGAAACAAGGCAGCGCAGAAAGGCAGCAATATGAAATTTGTTATTCAGCGCGTTACAGAAGCAAAAGTAGACATAGACGGACGGACAGCCGGAAGTATCGGTAAAGGATATGTGGTATTGATCGGCATCGCCCAGACAGACACGGCAGAGGATGCGGACAAATATATTAAAAAAATGCTGGGACTTCGGATCTTTGAAGACGAAAACGGCAAGACAAACCTCTCTTTGAAGGATGTCGGGGGCAGTCTTTTGCTGATATCCCAGTTTACACTCTATGCGGACTGCCGTCACGGAAACCGGCCGGGATTTACAGGCGCCGGCAAACCGGACATGGCGGAGCCGATGTATCAGTATATCATTGATTCCTGCCGTGAGCAGGGATATCCTGTGGAAACCGGACACTTCGGGGCGGATATGAAAGTCAGTCTCGTCAATGACGGGCCCTTTACGATCATCCTGGATGAAAATGTATTCGCAGGAAAAGCTGATAATAAACAAAAGCCCGGGAAAATTCAATAACAGGATTACAGCGTTAAAAGTCTGCTGTCACGCATGATTGCATGCAGGTGGTGGAAGGACTTATTGACACGCCCAACATAAGACATGAAGTGGCGGGCAAGCGTCACGAAAATGCCGAAATTCAATAATATACTGCAAATTCAGGGAATACAGGAAAAAGATATGGCACTTTATGCATTGGGAGATCTTCACCTTGCTTTCCGCTCCGACAAGTCCATGGATCAGTTTGGAGAAGTATGGGTTAATCATGAGGATAAGATTTTAAGAAACTGCCGTGAAATCGTGAAAGACGACGATACACTCGTTCTGGTGGGCGATCACAGCTGGGGAAACAATCTGGAACAGTGCGGAGCGGATCTTGACTTTATTGCAGCGCTGCCCGGACAAAAAATTCTGGTGCGCGGCAACCATGATAAATTCTGGCAGGTCAATAAGACGGAAAGGCTGAACAAATTATACGACGGACGCCTGTGCTTTCTGCAGAACAATTTTTATTCGTATCGTGACATTGCCCTGGTAGGCACCAAGGGGTATACCTGGGAAGGTCTTGATACAATGGAACACGCGGAGAAACTGGTCAGGCGTGAACTGGAACGCCTGCGTGTATCGTTTGACGCAGCTCAGGAGGCGGGGTTTGACCGCTTTATTATGTTTCTGCATTATCCGCCGACGAATATCTACGAAACCTTCAGCGGCTTTACACAGATTGCGGAGGAATACCGGGCGGAACAGGTTGTGTATGCACACTGCCATGGAAAAGAACGATGGCATGACAGCCTTCGGGGAATGTTTCATGGAATACAGTACAGCCTTGTATCCGGCGACTATCTAAATTTCAGACCGAAAAAGCTGTCATACTGAGAGAACATACCGGGAAGAATGAATAGACACTCTGCCCGCCATTGCGGCGCCGCACAGTACAGAATATTTCAGAAATTTCCGAACATACGGGGGATGTGTGATGAAAAAATTTAAGATTTTCTGCATTAATCCGGGATCCACTTCAACAAAACTTTCGCTGCACATGGATGACGAAATTATCTTTATTACGGATGTTTTTCACGATTCCAGCGAGCTTTTGAAGTTTCCGACGATTAACGATCAGTTGGACTATCGTATGCAGGTCGTTCATCAGTTTATTGCCGATAACAACATTGATCTTACCGATGTGGACGCGATTGTCGGCCGCGGCGGAGGCTGTTATGCGGTTGAAGGCGGTGTTTATTACATTGATGACCGGCTGATTGCCGATACACGGGCGGCAAAGGGCGGACTTTATCACAGTTCTATGCTCGGCGTCCAGATGGCGAATGAGCTGCACCGAAAATACGGCGGACTGATGCTGATGGTTGATCCGCCGGTGGTCGATGAACTGTGCGATGTCGCCCGCATTACGGGCGTTAAAGGAATCTACCGGCGAGCCGTAAGCCATGCCCTGAACCTGAAAGCCGTCGCGCGCACCCATGCCAGAAAACTGGGCCGGAAGTATCAGGACTGCAATTTCATTGTCTGCCACATTGACGGAGGTATTTCCGTGACGGCTCATCAGCAGGGCCGTATGATCGACGGCAATGATGCCGGCGGCGGACAGGGGCCGTTTACTCCGACCCGTATGGGGTCGATGGCGGTGACCGATGTTAATAATTATCTTCGCAATAAAAGCTACGAGGAAATCCGCACGCTTTGCAGCCAGGGAGGCGGTCTGGCCAGCCATTTTGGAACTTCCAATTCCGATGTCATTCATAAGATGGCACAGGAGGGCGACTACCGCGCGTCGATCGTCTGGAAGGCCATGATCTATCAGGTGTGCAAGAATATCGGCGCCATGGCGGCTGTCCTGAACGGCAGGGTGGATGCGATCATTCTGACCGGCGGTCTGTGCCGGTTTGACGATGTGGTAGGCCAGATCAGGGAGCGCTGCGGATGGATTGCTCCGATTGCCGTCTATCCGGGCGAAAGAGAGCACCAGGCCATGGCGGCAGGAGCTTTGCGCGTGCTCCGGGGCGAAGAAAAAGCAAAAATATATCCGGGCAAACCGGTGTGGGAAGGATTCCCGGAAGAAATATGAGCTAACTTTTACGGCAGCCGGTTACGTAACAGATCGTACAGCAGGGAAATACAGCATGGACGAAAAAACAGATAATTTCAGGAGAGTCCTGCCCGCAGACTGTCCATTCAGGAACAATCAGGAAGACAGCAATCCTACAAGGTGCATGGATCAGATACGGCTGTTTCGCGGGCTTCCGGAATCTTCAAAACGGCTTCTGATGGACGATGTCATTTTCAGAAGCTATCCGGAAGGACAGACTCTGATTGAAGAAGAGACAAGGGTTCTGTACATTATAGTTATTCGTAGAGGCCGTGTTAAAATCTGCCGGAACGATACGGACGGAGAAGAACACATTCTGGACATTCTGCATGACGGACAGGCGATCTGGCATGATTTATTCCTCCGTGATCCTGTTTATCACTACAGTGCGGTGTGTCTTACCGATGTCAGTGCCTGCCTGTTTTCAAGAAAAAAATTCATGGAAATTCTGACCCGGGAACCGGAGCTGGCGCTGGGGCTTATTGCAATGCTGTCAACGGAACTGACGGAAGAGAAGGAGAAGGTGATGCTCCTTTCCATCCGTAACCCGGACACAAGGCTGGCCGGATTTCTTCTTGACCGTGATCAGAAGTGTCTGAACGGTCACATAAGCATGAAACTTACCGACATTGCCTCCTCCATCGGCCTTCGCCCCGAGACCATCAGCCGGAGTCTTTCGAAGCTGAAAAAGGCAGGGTACATTGAACGGACAAAGCAGGGAGAGCTTCATGTCGTTAACCGGGAAGGACTTCTTGCCTTTTTCCAGGGGCGGATAATTAAAAAAGAATCCTGAGCATTCAAAAGATCCCGAAGCAATATTTCGAAGATCCCGGAGAAAAAGCGGAAGAATATTTCAAAATTTGATTATAATCAAAGAATTATGATCAGCGCTGTGCTATCGTTATCCACGCAGACGGAAATGAGCACGGCGCTTTTATTTGTGCCGGGAAAGGAGCGCACAATGCTGGCAAGAGTACATTCGATCGAGACATTCGGGGCTGTGGACGGGCCGGGGATCCGGTTTGTTGTTTTCTTAAAGGGCTGTCATTTAAGGTGCCGGTTCTGTCATAACGCGGACACCTGGGACCCGCAAAGCACGGATCTTCGCAGTGCGGATGAACTGCTTGCACAGGCAAAGCGTTACCGCAATTACTGGGGCAAAGATGGCGGAATAACCGTGAGCGGAGGAGAACCGCTTCTTCAGATTGATTTTCTTCTGGAATTTTTCCGTAAGGCCAGGGAAGAAGGGATCAGCACCTGCATCGACACCGCCGGGGAGCCGTTTACACGGCAGGAGCCCTGGTTTTCAAAGTTTAAGGAGCTGATGAAGGTTACGGATCTTCTTCTTATGGATATCAAGCAGATTGACCGGCGCAAGCACATCGCACTTACCGGAAAGCCCAATGACAACATTCTGGATATGTTCCGGTATCTGAGCAGCATCGGCAAACCCATCTGGATTCGCCAGGTGCTGGTGCCCGGATGGACAGATGATCCGAAGGATCTTGAGAGGGAGGCTGCTTTTATTCATTCTCTGACGAATGTTCAGAAGGTGGAGATTCTCCCCTACCATACCATGGGAGAATACAAGTGGAAAAAGCTTGGAATAAAGTATTCACTTGATGGTGTATGTCCTCCGGATACGGGGACGGTCGCACGTGCCGAAAATATTCTCAGGAGTGCTTAATTCAAGGCAGCTTTCATTAAACACTCAATCACAATCAAAACAAAACACAGGAAAAGCAGGCAGGAAAGGAGCAGCTATGGCAAATACAGCATGGAGAACATTTGAGGGTTCTCACTGGAAGACGGATGTGAATGTCCGTGATTTCATTCAAAACAATTATACGCCTTATGACGGAGATGAAAGCTTTCTTGAAGGACCGACAGAGGCCACCAATACCCTGTGGGGAGAACTGCAGGAACTGCAGAAGAGGGAGCGTGAGCACGGCGGGGTGCTGGAATGCGAAACCGAGGTAGTCTCCGGCCTTACTGCCTACGGTCCCGGCTATATCAGTGAGAAGACCAAAGACCTTGAAAAGATCGTGGGACTGCAGACAGACAAACCGCTGAAAAGAGCATTCATGCCTTACGGCGGAATCCGGATGGCAGAGGAAGCAGCATCCACCTATGGTTTTGAGGTGAATCCGAAATTTCATAAAATCTTCACGGACTACCATAAAACACACAATCAGGCGGTATTTGATGCGTATACGGATGAAATGCGCGTTGCCCGTCACTGCCACATTGTGACCGGCCTGCCGGACACGTACGGAAGAGGAAGAATTGTAGGCGATTACCGCCGGGTAGCTTTGTACGGAATCAATTACCTCATTGAAAAGAAGAAAGAGGATCTGAAAAACTGCGGGGACGGCACCATGACCGATGAGGTGATCCGCTTACGAGAAGAGCTTTCCGATCAGATCCGGGCGCTCCAGGGGATGAAGCAGATGGCCCAGGCGTACGGATACGACATTTCAGCGCCGGCTGTGAACGCAAAAGAAGCGGTTCAGTGGCTGTACTTCGGCTACCTTGCCGCAATCAAGACGCAGAACGGTGCGGCCATGAGCGTTGGCCGTGTATCCACCTTCCTGGATATCTACATCCAGAGGGATCTGAAGGAGGGGACCCTCACCGAGAAGGAAGCACAGGAGCTGATTGATCACTTTGTGATGAAGCTTCGCATGGTTAAATTTGCAAGAATTCCGTCTTACAATCAGCTTTTCTCCGGCGATCCGGTCTGGGCGACGCTGGAGGTTGCCGGTCTCGGGCAGGATGGACGCCACATGGTGACAAAGAATGACTATCGCTTCCTGCATACGCTTGAAAACATGGGACCGGCCCCGGAGCCGAACCTGACGGTTCTTTATTCGAAACGGCTTCCGGAAAACTTCCGGACCTATGCAGCCCGTATCTCTGTGAGGACAAGTTCCGTCCAGTACGAAAATGACGATGTGATGCGGCCGGTATGGGGAGATGACTATTCCATCTGCTGCTGCGTGTCCGCAACACAGACAGGAAAAGAAATGCAGTTCTTCGGCGCAAGAGCTAATCTTGCGAAGGCACTGCTGTATGCCATCAACGGCGGCGTTGATGAAAAATTCACGGATAAGAGCGGAAAGCACATCCAGGTGGCCCCGCCCTATGCACCGGTCACCTCCGAATATCTCGACTATGATGAAGTTATGGAGAAGTATGACCGGATGCTCGACTGGCTTGCCGGTTTGTATGTGAATATTCTGAACCTCATCCAGTATATGCACGACAAGTATTACTACGAAGCGGCGGAAATGGCTCTGATCGACACGGATGTGAGACGCACGTTTGCGACCGGTATCGCCGGATTTTCACATGTCATTGATTCTCTGTCGGCGATTAAATACGCGAAGGTTAAAGCTATTCGCGATGAGAGCGGACTGGTCGTGGATTACAAGGTTGAAGGAGATTTCCCGAAGTATGGAAACGATGATGACCGTGCCGACGCGATCGGTGTCGAACTGCTTAAAAACTTTATGACGAAGATCCGCAAGCATCATACCTACCGGAATTCCGAGCCTACGACATCGATTCTGACGATCACCTCGAATGTTGTTTACGGCAAGGCAACCGGCGCGACTCCCGACGGAAGAGCCGCTTACACGCCGTTTGCTCCGGGCGCATCACCTTCCTACGGTGCAGAGCAGAACGGGCTCCTGGCTTCCCTCAATTCCGTCGCAAAGATCCCGTATGAGTGGTCTCTGGATGGCATTTCCAATACGCAGACCATGAATCCGTCGGCGCTTGGACATAATGAAGAGGAGCGCGCCAGAACGCTGGTTCAGGTGATGGACGGATACTTCCTGAACGGTGCGCACCATCTGAACGTCAATGTTTTCGGAAGAGAAAAACTCATCGATGCGATGGAACATCCGGAAAAACCTGAATATGCAAACTTCACGATTCGTGTTTCCGGCTATGCGGTCAAGTTCATCAGCCTGACGAAAGAGCAGCAGCTCGATGTCATCGCAAGAACCTGCCATGAAAGACTGTGATAAGCACATCACCGCTACCGATGCATAGAAACCGGGTATAACTGAAAAATAGTAGAGATGAAGGCAGCTGCAGAATCTGAATAAGGTTTTGCGGCTGCCTTCTGTTGACGCTTATGGATAAAAACGACGAATCCATGCGCAGGGCTGTATCACAGAAATCAGAAATGGTATAATCAATATGTGCGAACAACAGGCGTATGGGATAAAAGTGAAGCATCCCGTTTTCTCTACCTGCTGCGGAATCCATTGAAAGAAAGGCGGAAAAAAATGAGACACGGAATAGCAGCGTTTTTACATGGAATAACAACGTTTTTGCTTGTACTTCTGGTGAACAGCTGTGCCCTGGCTTTACCTCCGGATGCGATGGCGGCCACCGGCGAATCAGAAGCGGGTTCCGGAGAAATAACGGGAGAGGATGCGGATATTTCCGGATATCCAATAAATAACGGAGGAAATTTCGTAGAGTATCAGGGAAACACGTATTATTGGAAAGCAGGCCCGGATACGCATCAAAATGCCGTGTCGTTTGATGGTGTCTCATTTAACGATTCGGTTCAGGGAACACAAAACTCACTTATCCGCAGGGATGCCGGAGGCACGGAAATGACACTGGTGACGGGACCGGTCTGCAATACGAAAATATACATCTGCGGTGAAAAAATATTTTATCAGTCTCAGCCCGGCGAAGTGGATTGTGTGAATTTGAACGGTGAAGGCGGTGCATCCAGATGTGCAGAAGGATACATTGCATACGTTGATTTCGAAAATGATCTTCTGCTGGTTTGCCCGGGCGATGCTCCGGAATATGTACTTACCAATGCAGCCACAGGAACAACGCTTGCAGGCGCGGAATCGCAGGTATATTTTATCGGAGAGGAAGAGGGAATCATCACCTATGCGGTTTTGGACAGCACCAGGACAATCCTGACGGTCCATCAGGTGCAGGCGGATGGCGCGAACAATCGTCAGATTGGAACCATAGACACCGGGTATGCGGCCGAAGATATGCAATTCCAGGGCATTGAGGCCGGCGGCTTTGTGGATGGCCCGGATATTTATGTTTCGTATATTCAGGCTGGCGGGTCCTATCTGGAAAGGCAGAACGGCGGCATCGTCAGGATGGATGCAAATACCGGAGAAAGTCAGGTCCTTGTTGATCCTTCTTCACCGTACCCGCTGGTTACGGAGAATATTTACCGGGCTCAGCTTGCCGACGGAACCGGTGTTATCTGCTTTGCAGGCGGAGAAGGTTCCTCCATGCATGGCGATGCTGTGCACCCATGGCTTGATGCACAAAATACCTTCTGTTTCAATATGGACACAGGTGAAATCAGCCAGTCCGCACAGCCGTTTATCCCGGAAGGAAGTTTCGCGATTGTAAACGGCGAAGCCATCATGCGGCAAAACGGCAGTGATCAGACAGAAGTCGTGTTAAGCGCAGATGACCTGAGGGCCGCCGGCTACACTCAGTACAGTGATTTGAGTGCGGGTGACATTCCGTCTTTGTCCAGCATCCGCAGCATCGACCGGGTAGGGGATACCCTTTATGTTGAGATTGTCCGGTCACATCGCGACGCCTCGCAGGACGCGGGATGGCGTCCCGCCTATGTATTTGACAGTCTCACAGCTTATGTGAAACAGCGGGGAGGAACCCTGACACAGCTTTCCGGCAAACAGAGCCGGACAGTTCCGGACCCGGGATCCGGAGCTGCCGTACCCGCTGATTTTGACTATACGTTATTTACCGCTGATTATTATCTAAAGGAAGGAAGCCAGGATATATCCGACGCGATCGGAACAGCAAACATTGGTGATTCCATGGGGGATGAGCTTGTTGAACAATTAAGCAGCGATCAGGGATTCGCGAATGCTGTCCGGGCATGGAAAAATCTAAACGTCGGCAAGAGTCCGGTGAGCAATAGGACAGGGCAGACAATGGACCAGATTGCCTATTATGAACTGGCTGTTTATGATATTTTGAAATTAAATTTGTACAGCAGCAGTTTTATGGATACCCTGGATAACGTAAGAATTTCCGATATGATAACAATTTATCAGAAAACAGCGGATATCTTCGGGATAAATACATCAGGACAGACGATAGACAAAACATTGAATCAGGTTTCAAAGATGACGCAGGATACGGCCATTTCTGATCTGCCTGATCAGAATGTGAAACTGCTGAAGGGACTGTCGGCGTCACTTGATTTCACACCAGCTGATGCACCTGATCTGATGCTCAATTCCAGTAAGACCATTTATGAATATCTTCAAAGCATTCTGGACTACAGTCAGACTCAGTATATGATGGATTCTCAGGTGGACGTACTTGAGACGATGTATGATATCTGCAGTACAAAGGAGACTGCTCCGGAAAAATATACCGCTGATATAGACATGCTGATCGCCCTTTCGAATGTACTCAGCGCCTCCCGGAGTGCAGCAGACAGAATAGGCACTTCCGTCACGAAAACAGGGACAAAACTGTCTGCGGATGCGATGGACGATCTATGGAAAGAAATGATAAGCGCCGCTTCGCCTTTCATGAAAGGCACCGTGATCGGAAACGCTCTTTCACGAGCGGTTATGAACATTACAGTCAACACGGATGATACAATTAAAGCTTACTACATGATGAAAAATTACTGTGAAGTTCAGGCACTGCTTGGCGAGACGGTTGACATGACCCGGGAGGCCTATCAAAAGGACCGGACACATAAAAATGCAGCAGCCTTTGTCACGGCGGTGGATATGGCTTTTGTATCAAAGGAAAACTGCAATAGGTGTGCGATGGATATGATGGAAAACATCTTCGCCAGCGGATTATGGAATCGTCTTACAGATGCGGATAACACGCCCGATTACAAAGCAGCGCTGAAATTGAGCGCTATGAAGATGGACGAGGCCAGGACAGAGAATATTTTGCTGCATCTTGGCGTACAGCATAAACTGCAGTCACAATATCCGGAGTATGCTAAGGCAGCCGGCCTTAAGAAAACGGAGGAGGCAAGCCTTGAACTGGCTATAAAGGCTCCGCAGATCCGTAAACTCAGGGTGAAGAAAAATAAATTCACATTGGAGTGGTCGCTGAAGGATAAAGAGGATGCGGTTATAGGATATCAGGTTAAGTATAAAAATAAAAAGGGAGAGGATTCGTACCATACCGTTTATATCCCTGAAAAGAAGCTGACGATCCGGGATCTTTCATTGAATTGCGATGAGATCAGGCTTAGAAGCTATTCGGTAGACAGAGATTTTCATGATGTATACTCCGAATGGACCGTATGCCGCCGGCAGCAGGATGGCACCTGGCTTACAGCCCGGCCGGATACAGATGTATTTTCTTTAGTGGGGAAAACCTGGAGGGATGTAAAGGAAACAGCCGGCGGCGATCCATTATCCGTTCAGCCTTTGAGCAGTGAAATGCCTCAGGTTTATACAGCACAAGCCAGCGATACGAGAAAGCTGTTTTTTGAAATAGAGGATGTAATAAAAGAAACGGACAGGGTGGTGATGGCGGAGGTTCCGCTGACAGAAGTTCTCCCTGTAACGGAAAATACCAATGTGAGGGATCTGGCGGATGCGCTCGCGGATCACTATTCGGATGTTGTATACAGCATTTGGGAGTTCCCGCTGGGGAATCCGATGCCGGTTTATGCTGGGTCAACCTATGTTGAATATTCATTCGGTGTCGATGCACGGGAGTACTTCATGGATATTGCACTGAACGGTAGTTCGGATATTGCAAAGGATGCAAATGTAAGAATTTACAGGAAGTGGTTCAGCAGCACAGGTGAAAATAAACCCTATGAATGGCTGACACAGACAGCGAATTCGGCGCTTCCGTTCCCTGAATATATATTCAGCATGAAGTACGTAGGAACATTAGAAACAAGGGATGAATCCAGGGTATGGGAAATGAAGGACAGCAGCATATCCTCCTATACGCCGCAGCAGCTGATGGAGGCATTTGCGTATGCGGCTCCCGAACAAAATGAAATCGATCTGACGCCGGGTCAGATCATCGAACATGAAAATTTTCTGGAGCTTACAGACATAACATTTGAGAATGGAAAAACGTATGACTCTGAGGAAGAGATCGCAGAGCTTGTGGCCCAATACGCTAAAAGAGATTTTGGATTTGACGGCCCGGATTTCTGGCCATATTATTACTATCGGTACCCGGATGGAAAATACGTATTCATCGACGATGAGTATTACTATGAACCGGAGGAAATATACAGCGGCAGTATTCTCCTGTCAAAGGATGCCGTGATCAAATCCGAATATAACCCGTGGCTGAATGACCGTCCTGTGAGGGAATTGTTCACTGAACCTGATCCGGAACGAGGATGGGTTCAGGATTACCGCGCAGCCATAAATAAGATAGATACGAACGGTTACATCACGGAACTGCGAGTACGCGAATGGGATTAAGAAACAGGCTGCAGCGTGGTGGGAGTTGCGGAGCAACGAAACCACGCGTAATTATAAATGAGTGGCAAAAGGTACTTTTGCCACTCATTTCATAATATTTCTTCAGTAATATTTCTTCAGAAAAATCAGCGCCCCGGACAATTCTGCCCGGAGCGCTGATTACAATTTTTGCTGATTACGAATATGACTTATTAATGCTTAACTTCATAATGCTTTACTTCACAACAAAATTCAGAATTTTGCCCGGCACATAAATTTCTTTGACAATGGTTTTCCCGTCCATGAATTTCTTTACGTTCGGTTCTGCTTTGGCAGCAGCCAGGGCTTCTTCCTTCGTGCAGTCCGCCGGAATTTCAATGGTGGCACGAACCTTGCCGTTTACCTGTACGGCGGCCTTGATGGTATCCTCTTTGAGCTTCTCCGGGTCATATTCCGGCCAGGAGGAAAGAGTGAGGAAGGTGTTTCCATCCGGATTCTGGCCGATGAACTGCCACATTTCCTCGGTCAGATGCGGTGCGAACGGAGAGAGCAGTTTGATAAAGCTGATCAGATCCCACCGGGTGATGCTCTTTGCCTTATAAAATTCATTGATCAGGGACATCAGTGCGGCAATGGCCGTATTGAACTTCATGTTTTCAATGTCTTCACTGACCTTCCGGATGGTCTTGTGGACGCTGCGCTCCAGCGTCGGATCTTCCTTCTCTGCCGTTATCATATCGGTCAGGGCAGCGGTACGGTCGAGGAATCTCTTGCAGCCCCTCATAGCCTCATCACTCCAGGGTGCAGCACTGCCGTAATCGCCCATGAACAGAACGTACGTGCGCAGCGTATCCGCGCCATAGGCGTCAACAATCGTCACCGGATCAATAACGTTGCCTCTGGACTTGGACATTTTCTGTCCGTCCGCGCCGAGGATCATTCCCTGGATGGTACGTTTTGCGTAAGGCTCCGGAGTGTTTACCTCGCCGATGTCGTACAGGAAATGATGCCAGAAGCGGGAATAGAGCATATGCCGGGTAACATGCTCGTTTCCGCCGTTATAATGATCTACGGGCATCCAGTAATCGAGTTTCCGGCGGTCTGCGAATTCCTTATCGTTGTGGGGGTCGCAGTAGCGGAGGAAATACCAGCTGGAGCCTGCCCACTGAGGCATGGTATCCGTTTCGCGCCTGGCCGGTCCGCCGCACTTCGGACAGGTGCAGTTAACAAACTCCGGAATGCGTGCCAGCGGGGACTGCCCGTCCTGGCCAGGCTCAAAATTCTGAACCGGCGGCAGCCGCAGCGGAAGTTCATTTTCCGGAACCAGCACGGTACCGCACTTCGGGCAGTGAATCAGAGGTATAGGTTCGCCCCAGTATCTCTGGCGGTTGAACGCCCAGTCCTTCATCTTATACTGAACACCCTTGTGGCCAATGCCATTTTCTTCAATGTATTTCAGCATCGCGGCGATGGAGTCTTTTTTATTCGTATATCCGTTCAGAAAATCGGAGTTAATCATCTTTCCGTCGCCGGTGTAAGCTTCTTTGGTGACATCTCCGCCCTCGATCACCGGGATGATCGGAATACCGAATTTTGTTGCAAAATCCCAGTCACGCTGATCATGCGCCGGAACACCCATAACAGCGCCGGTGCCATATCCCATCATGACATAATCGGCGATGTAGATCGGCATTTCCTTATGGGTGATCGGATTGATAGCGGTCAGGCCTTCAATTTTAACACCGGTCTTATCCTTTACCAGCTGCGTACGTTCGAATTCGGTCTTTTTGGCGCATTCGCGGCGATAAGCTTCAATAGCATCCCAGTTTCCAATCTGATCCTTATATTTATCCAGAATCGGGTTTTCCGGAGCCAGTACCATGAACGTAGTGCCGTACAGGGTATCGCAGCGCGTGGTGTAGATTTCGATCTTTTCATCGGCTTCCTTAAGATCGAATTTGACAAAAGCACCGTAAGAACGGCCGATCCAGGCAATTTCCTGCTGCTTGACGCTTTCCGGATAGTCCACATCCTTCAGACCGTCCAGAAGTTTATCCGCATACTGTGTGATGCGAAGGAACCAGACATCTTTCGGAAGCTGGATGACATCATTATGGCAGATATCGCATTTTCCGCCCTGAGAATCCTCGTTGGAAAGGACGACCTTGCAGTGAGGGCAGTAGTTCACCAGTGTTTTGGAGCGGAAGACCAGGCCGTGCTCGTAGAGCTTTTCAAAAATCCACTGTGTCCAGTGATAATACTCCGGGCGGGAGGTAGCAATGACACGGCTCCAGTCAAAGGAGAAACCGACGGATTTCAGCTGTTCGGTAAAGTGAACGATATTCTTTTCCGTAATATCATGCGGATGAGTATTTGTCTTTATGGCATAGTTTTCCGCCGGCAGACCAAACGAATCAAAGCCGATCGGGAACAGAACATTGTATCCCTGCATTCTTCGCTTTCTGGAAAGAACTTCCACGCTGGAATAAGCTTTGATATGGCCTACATGCATACCGGCACCGGAGGGGTACGGAAATTCTACCAGACCGTACCATTTCGGCTTCCCGGAAAAATCGACAGCCTTGAATGCATCAGCATCCTGCCAGGCTCTCTGCCACTTGGGTTCAATTTTACGGAAATCGTACTTCATGTCATAGATCCTTTCTTATTCGTACATTCCTGTGTACAATCCCCCTTATTTTATAACTTTTCCTGAATAATGAAAAGACCGTAAGAACAGAAAAGATGAGCGAAAATAAAGGATGTGTAGTATACTTGTACTGTAAAACGAACCGCTGCAGGAGAATGCTGCAGGAGA
>ONLK01000013.1:0-15089 GCA_900318615.1 uncultured Eubacteriales bacterium | reverse complement strand
CTGCAGGAGACCGCGTGAGGAGCCCAAATAGGAAGCGGTCATGAAGAAAAGGATGAGAGGGGAGAAATTTGAATAGAAAAGTATATTTTGCCGGGTCGATTCGCGGCGGCCGGGCGGATGCCGGACTTTATAAACAGATCATCGATCATATTAACAAGACGGATGAAGTGCTGACGGAGCACGTGGGGGATGGGAACCTGAGCCTTAAGGAAAACGGCCGCAGCAGGGATGCCTTCATCTACAACCGGGATATGAACTGGATGCGACAGTGTGATCTGGTAATCGCCGAGTGCACCTGCCCGTCCCTGGGGGTCGGTTATGAACTTGCCAGCGCAAAGCAGCTCGGGAAACCTGTTTACATTTTTTATGATCACAGCAAGACGGAGCTGTCCGCAATGCTGACCGGAGATCCGTATTTTACTATCTGTTCCTATCAGAATAAAGAAGAAATCTTCCGTGAACTTGATAAGATACTGAAATTTGAAATTATTTAAGAAGGGACTTGAATTATTATGATACATGATATAGTACTCGGGATCGCGATCCCCTTTGCCGGCACATCACTGGGAGCTGCCTGTGTCTTTCTGTTAAAAAAAGATTTATCGGACAGTCTTCAGCGATTCCTGACTGGTTTTGCGTCCGGCGTCATGGTGGCTGCGTCCATATGGAGCCTGCTTATCCCGGCTCTGGAGGAAGCGCAAAATCTTGGAAAGCTTGCTTTTGTCCCGGCGGTGGCCGGTTTCTGGCTTGGCATACTGTTTCTCCTTCTGCTGGATGAAATCACGCCGCATCTGCACCAGTATTCGGACAGTCCGGAAGGTCCCAGAAGTAAGCTGAAAAATAATACTTTGATGATGCTTGCAGTGACTATCCACAATATTCCGGAAGGCATCGCGATCGGAGTCGTGTACGCCGGTTATTTGTACGGAGTCTCAAAAATTACGTATTCCGCTGCACTGGCGCTGTCTCTTGGAATTGCTATACAGAATTTCCCGGAAGGTGCAATCATCTCAATGCCGATGTACGCCGGAGGAAACCGTAAAGGCAAATCCTTCCTGTACGGCGTTCTGTCCGGGGCTGTGGAACCTGTCAGTGCCATTGTAACGGTATTGCTGTCAGAAGTACTAATACCGCTGCTTCCATATTTACTGAGCTTCGCGGCCGGTGCCATGCTATATGTGGTTGTAGAGGAACTGCTTCCGGAGATGTCTCACGGAAAACATTCAAACATCGGGGTTTTAGCGTTTGCACTGGGCTTCAGCCTTATGATGGTACTCGATGTTGCACTCGGCTGAACAGAGACATCCGAAATGCTTCACCCGAAAGGCTTATTGAAAAAATGATTTGGCGGCATTAAAACTATGAAAAACAACCGTATGCTGCGGATAACGGTGATCGTTCTGCTTTGCCTGTCCGCTTTCATTTATTTCTTACAGATCGCGATTTTCCATGACCCCTCGACCACATTTTTCTATATTTTTCAGGATATGGCATTTCTGCCCTTTTCCGTTGCCGTGGCGACGCTAATCGTTGGGACTGTATTAAACGAGAAGGAAAAGAATGAGAGAATCGCTTCTACCAGAATGCTGAGAAGTTCTTTTTTTACCTCCGCCGGAGCCGAAATGCTGGCAATGATGTGGAAAGGGACCGATAATCTGGATCTGAAAATACTTGCACCGACAGCTGAATTATCCTGCGCTCAGACTGAAAAGGAAATACACCGGCAGCAGAAAGAAATGCTTGCCATGGATGTAAAGGTACATCTCAATGAGGAAATTTACAGCGGCGTAAAGAAAATTCTCGAATCAAAACGGTCGGATTTGCTTGTGCTCAGTTCTAATCCAAGTCTTATGGAGTCCGAGTGCTTCACGGACATGCTGTGGGGCTGTTTTCATCTGATCGATGAATTTCGCCTGAGAGGAGAATGGAAAGCTCTCGGACCGGAGGATAAGGAACATATGGAAGCCGACTTCGGGAAAGTATTCGTTCTGGTGCTGGCAAACAGTCTTGAAAACACCTTCTATCTGCGAAAGACCTATCCAAACTTTTACGGCAGCGCCAAAGCGAAAATCAGAAGGAGTCAGGACGAAAAAGATGTATGAGTATGTCCGCAGCATCTGCCAATCCGGGATTTGCTGGAAGAGGCAACCCGGACATTCGAACAATGATCGGACTGTTTATTTGCCCGCCTTTATGGTTATCCATTTGCTTTTCAGGTTATTCTTTGTCTTGCTTTTCAGGTTATTCTTTGTCCGCTATTAGTCTGCTTCACCATCTTTATGTCCCGGATGTTCCACGCTTATCTGTCGGTTTTCAGGGCTTGTTTCCCTGAGACGTACAGCAGATGCAGCACGCCTTCGACGGTCATCATCTATAGCTGCGTAGTGCTTTTTCGTAGTGTTTACATCTTTGTGGCCAAGAACATCCGCCACCAGGTAAATATCTCCGGTTTCACGGTACAGGGAGGTGCCGTAGGTACTGCGCAGTTTATGCGGTGTGATTTTCTTTTGCGTGGTTATCTGACGGGCATATTTTTTAACCATATTTTCAACAGCCTGAACGCCCATTCGTTTTCGCTGAGTAGAATAGAAGAGAGCATTTTCATGTCCCGGAAGAGGTTCAATGTCCTTTCGCTCTTCGATCCAATCTTTCAATGCTTTTTCAACTTCATCTCCGAAGTAGACGATGCTTTCATTTCCGCCCTTGCGGATTATTTTTATCCCGTTATTTCTGAAATCAACATCCTGAATATCCAGACCAACACATTCACTGACACGGATTCCGGTTCCGAGCATCAGTGTTACGATCGCCAGATCACGGATCCTGGTTTTTTCATAATATCGTTTTTTCTGCCCGGACAGATGATCACCGCCATGGTCAATCAAATCCAGTAAAGCTGCCGTTTCTCCTTCATCGAGCCGCACAATTGCCTTTTCATGTAGCTTAGGCATATCTACCTGCATGGTTGGATTTGTCTTGATCATCTGGCGTTTATAGAAATAAGCGTAAAAGGATCTCAAAGCGGACATCTTTCGTTTAAGGCCTTTTTCCCCGTTGGTGACTTCCTTAACTTCACGAACTGCACCGGTCATGTTCGGTTCAATATCATATACTTTAAGAAATTCCTCGTATTCTTCAATGTCGGTTGCATCTAACTTGTCCAGGTAGTTGACCGTCCAGTACCGGACATCTTGAGAAGCAAAACATGGGTTATTTTCCTGCAGATACCGGAAGAAGGTTCGAATATCATAGGCGTAGGAAAGCCGTGTCCGGGTACTGGTTGTAGGCTCCATGGCACGAAAATACGTTTTGACAAACCCGGGAAGCGTTTTCAGGACCTCACGCAGCTGCAGCGTATTCTGAATGTCTTTCTGATCATGGTATGTACGGCTGGAACCGGAACCATCAGAGCTGTAATTGGAAATATCATTCGAATGATCGTCGGCCATACGAACACGGAGATCCGACGTTTTTTCGGCCGCATTGTTGGAAATTACCTGCGAAGTTTTGAATTCGACAGAACCCGGATTCTCATCTGCTGAATATAATCTGCGTACGTACATAAACATGCCTGATATACCTCCGTAATGAGCATGCGAACAGGATCGGTGCAGATCTATTTGATAAACATGTGTTTTCCGTATAGATCTATGTGCCCTATAATAGCACCCCACCGGCCTGCATGTCAAGGATATCAAGGATAATTTGTTTTTCTTTGATGAGCCTATACTACAGTCGCTGGGATGCCGGAATGGAGAAAAAACTAAAATTTCAGTTTTAAGATTTCAGATTTTGCCGAGCATCTGGATAATCTGCCTTTTATAATTTAGAAACTCGTCGGTCAGATTGAAATTGTGCCGGCCTTTTCGCGGTGTTTCTATGAAAAGTTCATGTTCGATTACGCCCGGTTTTCCGGTCATGATGTAAACACGGTCGGAAAGCTTGATTGCCTCATCAATATCGTGTGTAATGAATAAGGTCGATAAATCAATTTTGTTCATAACATCCAGATACCATTCGTGAATCTGGCCTTTGGTGATGGTATCCAGGGCTGAAAAAGGTTCGTCCAGCAAGGCCGCACCGGTGGTTGACGCAAGGTAAGTTCTGAGCAGAGCGGCTCTCTGACGCATTCCTCCGGAAAGCTGTGCCGGATACTGTTCCTGCGTACCCTGAAGACCGAACTGCTCAAAAAACGGATTTGCCTTTGCGCGTGCTTCCTTCCTTTTCATGCCTTTGATTACCAGCGGAAGGGATACATTATCAATTACCTTTTTATGCGGCAGCAATAGATCTTTCTGAAGCATATAGCTGATATTTCCCGGTTTACCGGTGATATCCTCTCCCTTCAGCAGCACTCTGCCCTCCTCCGGCTTTACCAGACCTGAAATACATTGAAACAGAGTAGTTTTTCCGGCACCGGAAAGTCCAAGCAGAGAGATCAGTTCTCCCCGCTCCAGGTGAATATTGATATTCTGTATGATTGTCCGTCCGTCGTAGATTTTAGTGATATTTTCAGCTCTCAGAAGTTCCATTTTATATTTTTACTAATTTTTTTCTTTCTTTTTCTGTAATCCGAAGGGATTCCTGCAGCCGGCGATAGTGGGGGCAAAAGACTTTTTGCCCCCAGAATATGCCGCGAATTACTCTGTTGTATTTTCTGCAGCTGTCTGTGCTGCGGCATTTCCGGATTCTTCCGGAAGAAAGTCATCCGTAAATCCATATCCGGTCAGATCCTTCGTGATCAGTTTATTATTGTACAGCCAGCCGTAGAAAGCATTCCAGCGATCCGGATCAATCCAGCCCCACGGGGTGTTATTGTCACTGTAAACGCTGGAAAGGTATTTCTGACTTGCGTGTACAAGATCCCCGGCGCCTTCCAACGATCCGGTGTTATCGCCGGCAATCAGCATGTCTGCTGCATCTTCCGGATTTTCTTCAGCATATTCGTATCCTTTCGCTGTAGCAGCCATGAATGCTCTGGCGGTATCCGGATCGCTCTCCAGGAAATCATTGTTCGCAACCAGGATCGGTGTATAATAATCAAGTTCCGGAGCAAGGTCACCGAAGTTCCAGTAATCGATGGGAACATTTTCAATATCCGCATTGATGCCGCCCCATCCATAGAATACCCAGATGGCATCGGTCTGATGTGCTGCCAGTGCAGCCGGTTCATCCGTGATGTCATTCGGGATCAGAGTTACCTTATCAAAATCACCGCCATCCTGTTCCATAACATATTTAATCATGGCCAGCTCGATCGGGGATTCCCAGGTTGAATAGGTCTTTCCTTCCAGCCCCTTCGGAGATGTGATTCCATCTCCCTTGCGGGACATGATACCGGAGGTGTTGTGAGAAATTAATGCGGCAACAGCTGTAATGCCAAGTGGTTCATCGCTGTCCCAGGAAGCGGCGATGGTGTCCTGAGCATCAATAGCAAACTGCGCCTGGCCGGAAGCACACATCAGAGCAGCTCCGTTTTCCGGCGGCTGAACGATTTCAACAGCAAGCCCTGCGTCTTTATAATATCCCAGGGCGTCCGCTGCATAGAATCCGGTGTGATTTGTATTCGGTGTCCAGTCAAGACATAAGGTGATCTTCTTCAGATCGGCCGTATCCGCGGATCCTTCCGTGGCATTCTCCGCATAAACTGTGGTTCCGGTACATCCGGCAGCCAGCGCACCGGATAACAGCAAAGATATAATTTTTCCTGACTTTTTCATTTTATAATATCTTCCTCTCCGCTTTATTTATATACTGTTTTATGAGCTTCTCCCTGATCTCCCTGCCTTCAGCCAGGGCATTACGGCGGATCCCATCAGATTTACAACTGCCATCAGGAGCAGGCTTATGATCACAATCAGAATAATGACAGCAAACATCTTGTCAAAGGCATAGGCTTTCCTTACGCGGGTCATGTACACCCCCAGACCTTCGAATCCGCCGAGCCATTCGGCAATCACAGCGCCTACAATTGCATAGCTGGCGGATACCTTCAATCCTGAAAAAAACTGGGGAAGCGCCGATGGAAATTTTACATGATAAAAGATCTGCCAGGGACTTGCACCCATCGTTTTCAGCAGGTTTACAGCATCAGCATCCACGCTTTTATATCCATCCAGAAGGCTGACAGCGATTGGGAAAAAGGTTGTAATAACGACCAGTGTAATCTTCGGTGCCATGCCAAATCCCATCCACAGGACCAGTATCGGTGCAATGGCAACCGTCGGAATTGTCTGGGTGACAACCATAACCGGGTATAAAGCACGGTTCAGAGTCTCATGACGATCCATCAGTGTTGCCATAATAAATGCAAAGGCAACTCCGATTATAAGCCCGTAGAAAGCTTCCAGAAGAGTGGTTCCTGAATGATACATAAGGGTTGGGAAGTCATGAATAAATGCCGTGACAACGCTTACCGGAGACGGCAGCATGTAGGAAGGCACCCAACCCGCACCTGTCAGCAGAAACCATAAGCCCAGAATGACACCAAAGGCCGCCAGAGGCGGTATTTTATTTGTGATACTTCCCGATTTTCTGATCAATGGTAAGTACCTCTCCTTCCGGTTTATAAGTGATCTTCACATAAGAGGCTACGGAAGGTGCACCGGCTTTGATGGCGATCTTCTGGCATTCTTTTACGATATCCATAAGCTCATCATAAGGTCCTTCGATGGCTGTTTCGCAAGGCCCCACATAGTATGTGTATCCTGTGGAGGCAATATACGCAATTACCTCATCAACGATCCGGCAAAGTTCCTTGTCATTTTCTGCCTTCGGCAGTACCTGAATAGCTACACTAGCTTCCATGTTACATTAACTCCTTCCAGTATTATGTTTTTGAATATTATACAAAAGGCCCCCGGAAATTAATTTCCGGGGGCCTTCATGTACATACGAAATAAAGGTCTTCGCTTCCCTACGCCGGTATTAACCGGATCAGGTGATAAGGGTCTGAAACTTACGTTTCGATCTCAGCTTACGCTCCCCCAGCAATTGACTACATTATAGTCACAGAGTATACAGATGTCAATGAAAATAATATCAGAATACTGTGATGGTATACGGATAAGAGTTCAGCTGGGCTCCGTTAGCATCATAGTAGGTGATGGTGACGGTTGTTTCACCGCGGGATACCGGGGTAAGGCTGAAACCCGTCACACCGGCAGCATAATCCAGAGAGGCAGTATCCGCTGTAACAATGCTGCTGTCGGCAATGGTTATCTGAGCTGTGGCTGCTTCTGAAGCAGTTTCTCCCGCACTGTCCGTGCTTGCCTCCGCATTGACGAAATCAAGAGCTGTGCAGGGAACGGAAACGGAGGTTCCATTCGTTACATCAAAGTCCCTGAGCGTACTGGAGTCAATATCGAGACCTTCCGTTGTGTGAATGTTCAGGGAAGCCGGATTGATTGCAACAACTGCGGTCGGTGCAGTCTGCACGTCAGCTCCGTCCGCTGACGAAGCTACAGACGCATCCGAACTAAGGGTAAATGAATAATTGCCGTCTCCCTCCAGAGCATCCTTAAGGCTGACAACAAATTCTGTTCCCTCCGTCCAATTGAATTCAGTCAGCTTGTCCTGGCTGAGCGGGATGGACTGGCATTTCGAAATATCTGTCAGATCGATGGATGCCACTGTCCCGTCCGGACCGGTAACATCCAGAGTGCCGGATGTAAACTTCAGATTTGCATTTGCTGCGTAAATACGGAAATAATCGCTGAAAATATCTGACTGAAGATCGGCGATCGTCTTAACTTCGCCCAGCGTCAATGCAGCGGCTCCCTCACTTTGTTCCGTGGCAGCTGCAGCTTCTGTCGTATCCGCTGCCGCATTTTCCGCCCCGGTAGTTTGTGACGTTTCTGACGCTGCGTTTTCCGCCCCGGTTTCTGCGGCTGCAGTTTCATCGGATGCATCAGAAGCTTCCGTCTGAGCGGTATCACTGCCGTAGCTGTCACTCGTTGTAATGTCAAACGGGGAAGAACTTTCAGTTGATGCTGCCTCCGTCGATTCGGACGCACCCGCCGTATCGGTGGAAGCTTCTGTATCGAACGTGGTACTTTCGTTGGTGATCTCACCGCCGCTTACATCCTTCAAAGCTGCCGAATCTGTATTTGAGAAAAACTCCTCTGTCCTGGCTGCATCTTCTGCCGTCTGCGTTTCGCTTTCCGCAGCAGCTGTTTCTGTCTGCGCCGCATCCGGGGAAGCGTTCGTTTTATCCGATACGTTCTGCTCAACTCTGTCCAGCGTAGCCTTCATCTGGTCGTAGTCATAATTTTGCTGGGCAATCTTATTGGCAAGATCCTTCAGCATCTGTCTGTCCGTATCCGACAATTCCGCGGTGACGGTCTGCTGTTCGGTTTCTCCGGAAGCCGTAGTTTCCGTTTCCGTCGACTTCTCCTCTTCTATCTTATTAACAACTTCATCAACAATAGCGTCAACCTGATCCTGGTCGACAACCTGACCGGAAATAACCTGGATTTTAATGTCATTCACAATCTGTGTTGCCGTATTCTGGCCGACGGTCTGGGCGATGGTTCCGGTTGTCACCAGCTCCTGGTTGGCGATATCCTTCTTCGTGGAATCCAGAGTTGTATCGGTAGCCGTCTCATATGCCATGATAACACCGGTCAGAGCGCCAGTTCCGGATACTTCAAACGGAGAGGCTGCGATAACATTACAGTTGGAAACACCGGCGGTGGAGAGCGTGGTGGCAATCATGTTGCTGGTTACATAGCTTAAGTTAGCTGTTTTTACCTGAATGCCGCCGGAAGTGGTCGGCTGTACAAGGGCACAGCTGTAGGTGCGGGTGCCAATCTGTTCAATCGGTATGTAGGACGCAAGATGGTTGCGCTCATCCTGATTGTTGATGGTAATTGTTTCAATATTTTTGCCATAGATGCCAAAATATTGAAGAATGGCATTTTTTTGAGCTTCATTCAGGTCAGCACCGATCGTTACAACTTCCTGACTGTCTGCATAAGCCGTTGTCCCAGGCACAAGAAGCGCAGCAGAAATTGCCGCTGCAGTGAACAGACTGATAAGTTTCTTGTTCTTCATACGAATACCCCTTTCAACCCCTTTATTGTTCTGCTATTTGATTATGGGTTATAGTTTTTTATGAAGGTTCCTTGCGAACGCAAGCTCATTATAACATTGACAAATATCAAACTCAAGAAACCCTTGCTTCAGCATCCATAAGGGATTCCTAAGACTTTCTGAAGTCTCTGAAGTGCTTCCTGTTCATGGAGCTTGCCGTGTTAAAACCGTGCTTCATTCTAAAACGCCGGTATCCTGGATTGTCACAGAGGCACTGACTGTCCGGGATACCGGCGGATGGGGAGCAAATTATTGTTCTCAGATCAATGATCATGCGCCGTTAGCGTATGTCGTCTGAATAATAGGGAACCATGATGATCTGGCCGCTGTGAATATGGTCGCCGATGTTGTTCACATCCTGAATTTCCATAATCAGACTTTTGACGGAGTAATCACCTGAAATATTCCTGCATGCGATATTCCAAAGAGTATCGCCGCCTTCTACCTCAACAGCCTTATAGTATTTGTACTCTGCCCGGCTGCTATTTCCAGGCGCTGTAAAGCCGGAAAGCGTTACAAACATGGTAACCACCAGAAGTGCGAAAACACCCGTCAATTTGATCCTGCGGATGTTTTGCTGTCTCCTTCTCTCCTCCCGGATCCGGCTCAGCCGGGCTGCTCTTCCGGGAATATGATTCGCATTGCACGATGCCTGCCGGCCTTGCCTGCTGCTTCTGATTGAGATTGAATATTTGTTCGTCATCTGAATACCTCCGGCCGTATACGGCCGCCTGCTTTATTATGGCTGTGATAAGCAAACCAGTCTCGAAAAAACTTTGAGTCGGTCCCGAAAAACTGCGAAAAAGTATAAGAACATAAGATATTGAATCGTTATTAAAAAAACCACAGGTGTTATGCAGAAAACAAAACATCTGCTGATAATGTGTTTCCTGAACGTCTGTTCAAAACGTTTGTTCAGAACGTATGTTCCTTACAAGCTTATAATAGGACAGGAACATGTGTTTGTCAATGGTAAAAATCGAACAGAAGTTCTAATTCCGGATTGCATTTTATAATCCGAAATGATATACTTTTGAAAACAGTTATGCTATTTCCTGCAAACAGGTCGGAGGTGGAAGGCATGGCGACAGGGAAAATATCAAAGAAACAGCAGGAGATCCTGAATTATATTAAAGAAGAGATTTTATCCAGAGGTTATCCGCCTTCCGTTCGCGAAATTTGTGAGGCGGTCAATCTGAAATCTACCTCTTCTGTTCATGCGCATCTGGAATCTCTTGAAAAGAACGGCTATATCCGGAAGGATCCTACAAAGCCGCGCGCCATTGAAGTTATGGATGATGATTTTAATCTGACGCGCCGTGAGGTTGTCAACGTGCCTCTGATTGGCACGGTAGCTGCCGGGCAGCCTGTTCTGGCACAGCAGAATATCGAAAACTACATTCCTGTTCCGGCGGAGTATATGCCCAATCAGCAGTCTTTCATGCTTCGTGTCAAGGGTGAAAGTATGATCAATGCAGGAATTTTAAACGGGGACAGTGTCCTCGTGAAGGAACAGCCTACGGCCGAAAACGGGGATATTGTGGTGGCTATGATTGATGACGGGGCTACGGTTAAGAGATACTTCAGGGAGAGCGGACACATCCGTCTTCAGCCGGAAAATGATACAATGGATCCGATCATCGTTGAGAACTGTACTATACTTGGAAAAGTTTTCGGAGTGTTCCGTATTTTCAAATAATACACCAGTTCGGTTTATCAGCCGGATATTTAGTCATCCGAATATTCGGGCCGGATCATCTGAGCCAGAGAGACTGAAAAGAAAAAAACCGGAAAGAATAAAGGCCGGAAAGAAAAAAGGCCGGAAAGAAAAAAGACATTCCTTCATCTCCTTTTGGAGGCTCCTTCCCTGGAAGCTCCGTTCAGAAATGATCGAATGTCTTTTTATCTCTTTTAAATGTTTGAATGTACTTTTATTCTCTGCCGGATTCTGAAAAATATCCTTCCGATTTATACGATTATCTGCTTCCGCCCTGGTCATCATCTTCGATGATGTGATCGGCTGCCGGATCTATTGCTTCAGAAGCGTCCGGCGTCTGGGAGTACTCCTTCACAATGGCGGCTATCAGCTCTTTTTTCAGCGGAAAGTTAAATCCGACCGGGTTGAGAATGAAGCCGCTGCAGGTCGGCGGAATGATCTTTTCAAGGGCTGCCAGCGGCATAGCCAGAGCCTTGAATTTTTTATCGCCTCTGGTAAAACGCTGCAGTTCATTTCCATCTGTAAACACAGGAAACATTACATTCCCGGACTTATCCTTCAGAATTGGGAGCTGATACTGATTATTCTTTAATTTTTCAATATCCGTCTCCTCTCCTTCTTTCAAAATGACACTGACCAGAAGCCGGGATTTCGCAAGATCGTTCACGAATTCCTCGTTCAGTTCTTTCAGATCCTTTTCTTCCTTTGATACCGGTCTTCGTGCTTCCTGAATATAGTACAT
Organism: uncultured Eubacteriales bacterium; assembly: GCA_900318615.1. GTDB lineage: Bacteria > Bacillota > Clostridia > Lachnospirales > Lachnospiraceae > Merdiplasma. The sequence goes on along the minus strand of ONLK01000013.1, from coordinate 3,537 downwards.
ACCAGTCAGAACCAGTGAGGGATTCACGACCGGTTTGACTTTCATCTTTGAAAAATCCGGCTCACGCACCAGCTTATTCAGTTCAATACGGAATTCTCCCGTCGCATTTACAAAAACCAGCATATTTACGCCCATCGTAAAAAGGGAAGAATAGAATTTCAGGAAATCCTTGTTCATAAACTGAACGCCGCGGAGCAGAATTTTATCTTCTGCCTGCTTTTTTGCAAAATCCTGCAGAAGCTCCTTCGTCTCGAAAATGTATACCTCGTCATCATAGGTATCCGGATTGCAGATTACATAAGGCATATTTGTATAGGCACAGTAAGCGGCAATCATGGATTCTCTTGTAATGATCCCGCGTATCATCAGTGAATTATCAACAGCCATTTCAATCTTCTTCCTTTCCCAGTTCGTCTTCGCTTATTGCCATGCCATCTCTCCAGATCCTGTCCAGATCATAATAAAGACGGTTTTTACGGTCAAAAATATGAACAATTATATCGCCGTAATCAAGCAGAATCCAGTTGGCACTTTCATAGCCTTCGGTATGCTGAACTTCATATCCTGCCCGGCCAAGCTTTTCCTCAACGAAATCTGCGATGGCATGAACCTGATTGCGGTTCGTGCCGGATGCGATCAGAAAATAATCTGCGAGGGTACTGATTTTTTCGATATCAATGATGCGGATATCCTCCGCCTTTTTCTCTTTCATGGCATTAAGCGCCAGTATTGCCATTTTTCTTGATTTTTTCTCCTCTGAAGCCAATGATTGTTTCTCCTTTCCCTTTGATCAATGTACGAATGAAATAGTATCGGCTGTATGTTATTCATCATCACTCGCTATTTTTTCATAATAAGCATAAGCCTTGCGTGTGGTCTCGTCTACCGTCCCGCTGCCCTTCTCCAGATAAGCAAGTGTATCACGCATGGTAAGGTAAACAGCCATGTCCAGATCACGGAACGAAAGGGTCCGTATTCTATCCAGATTCACGGCCTTCCAGCGTCCCGGCTCAATGTAATCTGCCATGAAAATGATTTTTTCAAGAAGTGTCATGGCAGGCCTGCCGGTCGTATGCCAGCGGATAGCACTCAAAATTTCAGGATCGGTAATCCCATACTCTGCTCTTGCCAGGCAGGCTCCCAGTTTTGAATGCAGAAGGGATGGTGCACTTTTTTCAATGCTGCTGACCTCGATTCTGTATTTTTCGCACATATGCAGTTTCTTGTCATTAGGAATACATTTTGCGCAGTCATGGAGAAGTCCGGCTGTCATAGCCCTGTTAACATCTTCCCCATAGCACATGGCAAGGGCGGCAGCTGTGTACATTACACCCATGGTGTGACGATAACGATCTACATCCAGTTCTTTTTTGAGTTTTTTTTCTAGTTTAAGAATGTCATTTTGTTCCATAGATCCCGCCATCCTGAATATAGCTGAGTACTGCTCCCGGAATATAGTAACGGCAGCTTCGTCCCTCGCGAAGCCATTTGCGCAGCTGACTGGAAGAAATATCAATGTTCAACGTTGACAGTTTTTCAATGTGAGCGTTATATCTGCAGGAAGCATTTTTGATTGCGGTATCCAGCTCCTGCTCAGACAGATGGTCCCGCACAGCTACAACGATGGTACATAGCTCACAGATACGCTCCGGATCCTTCCAGGTGTCAAAGGTCAGAAGGGAATCGGCTCCCATGATGAAATAATACTCCGTATCCGGATGAGCAGCCGTCAGATTTTCCAGTGTCTGTCTCGTATACGTATAGCCTTCATCACGCATTTCCTGAAGAGAAAGTTCAAAATGTGGATTATCCCCGATGGCTCTTCGAACAATTTCAACACGCTGTCCGTTTGTCGCTCCCCGGTGCAGCTTGTAGGCAGGATGTCCGGAAGGCATGAAAAGTACCTTATCCAGGCCAAATTGTGCATAGGCATTTTCCCCCAGGATCAGATGACCGATGTGAATGGGATCAAAAGTGCCCCCCATGATTCCCACTTTTCTCATTTTCGTCATAGCTGTTTTTTCTTCTCACCCGGCAGATAAATCTTTTTCTTATCGTCCCTGCCTTCCTTGTACAATACGATCTTCCTGCCGATCACTTCTACAACCTGTGATCTTGTCCGGCCGGCCAGTGTTACCGCCAGCTGGCGGGGGTCATCAAGGCAGCTTTGCAGTACGGATATTTTAATCAATTCTCTGGCTTCCAGCCCTTCCGAGACGGCTGCGGTAAATTCAGGCGTGACACCATTTTTACCTATCTGAAAAACAGGATCCATCTGCATGGCCAGACTTCTTAAATAAGCACGCTGTTTACTTGTCATGTAAACTCCTTATATGTTTTGAATTAATGAATGAACTGGCTGTCATAGTTTTGGCAGCCATAATTATATCATACGATTATTGTTTCTGGAACTACCGGCAGCAACTTGTCAGCACTTGTTTGCTGTTTCCGGCTCCGGCATTCATTTTAGTGTTTTCGGGACATCATGTAAGAACGCTCCGCCTTAAGCTCTCCGAACAGCTGCTCCGGCGTCCAGACGCTGTTCTGCTCTGTGAGAACAGCCTTCAGTGATACAGACAGTCTGCTCTGGCGAAGCTTTCTGAGGAGCAGATCCATTTTTTTGTCTTCAAAACCACAGATGATCAGCATTTCTTCGGTAAGTGGGACGGATTCAGGCATGTTTTTCATAAGTTCGCGATTCATCCAGTTTTCAGCCCCGGCCAGCATTCCCAGCGGGACCGTTTCATCTTCTCTGTTAACAGGGACTGCCCGGAAGGAAAGATTACGGTCCCCGGAAAGAAGCCTGATCGGCTGTACCTTTTCCGGACTCATGTGAATGAGAAGCAGCTTTGGTTCTGATACTTTCATATTCAGTATTTTCCTTTCCATTTTTATCCCGGACGCAATGGGATCAGGACTGTTTTTCCAGAAGCGTCCGTACGGTGACCGCTACTCCGTCCTCGTCATTGGTCAGTGTCACCAGATCCGCGGCATCCTTTATTTCACGGCTTGCGTTTCCCATGGCTACTCCGGTACCGGCATATTCAATCATGGCTACTCCGGTACCGGCATATTCAATCATTTCAAGGTCGTTGTGGGCATCCCCGAAGGCGATCATCTCCGAAGGATCAATGTGAAGCCGTTCGGAAAGAAATTTCAAACCCTGCGCTTTTCCGTTCCTGGCTGCGGATATTTCTATCAGATTGCGCACGGAGGAAGTAACGAAAACGGACGGAATATGTTCCTTCAGCTTCTTTGTCATCTGCTCCCGCTCAAAATCTTCCCTGCAGATGATATCCATGGCATCGAGCTGCGCTTCATGCTTAAGAGCAAACGCACGGATATCCCCAATGCCTGTGCGGGTTTTCCGTATATAATCGATGCCTTCCGCCGCTGTTCCGAACCGGGCCGGATCCCTCACGTAGTCATCCCATGCATAGCTTTTTCCATTCAGGAGTACTTCGAAGCATTTCATATCCGGAAACAGATTCAATATGGAACGCACCTGATCCGCTCTCAGAAGCGTCTGGGCAATTC
>ONLK01000001.1 GCA_900318615.1 uncultured Eubacteriales bacterium | reverse complement strand
ATTTACGAACAGATCAAACTGGCGAAGAAGGCGGCAGGAATAAGCAATCAGTATGCGGTAAGTGCAGAAACACTGAAAAATGCGTTCCGGTCAAATCCCTATCTTGGCGATCTGTCCCGCTATGCGTATGTACTTGAAATTCATTTTAATGCCACCGGTTATGCGAACAAGGATGTAAAAGGCGACGGCAGATATAAGGGGGTCGGCTTTTATTACAACAATACCTGCGGTAAAAGTGTTGCGATGGAGCACAAAATAGCAACGGCCATCCGAAATCTGGGGTTTGCGTACTGGTGCGGATATCCGTGTGTCAGCAACGGACTGTCGGTAGGCACTGCATGCGCACGGACCGGAGCTAATTATTCCCTGATGGAAACCGCCTTCATCGACGATAAAGATGATATGAATTTCTATTTCAAGCATAAAGATCAGATGGCGCAGATCGTGGCCAACTATCTTATTGCCGCTTATGGTTCATGAACCGCGAAAGGATTGACAGAATCCGGGCGGATTGCTAAAATGATCAGAAGCAGCTGCAGGAGAACTGCAGCTGCTTTTTTACGAAACGGATCATTTTTCGTCACATCCGAAGATACTGACAACCATATTTGAAAAGGTAAAGACAGGAAGGGTTAAGATGAGACAGGTATTTTCACTTCTCGTGGACAACACATCAGGTGTCCTGAGCCGCGTGGCGGGACTTTTCAGCCGCCGCGGCTACAATATCAGCAGCCTTACCGTAGGCGAAACCGCGGATCCGAGATACTCCAGAATGACGGTTGTAGCCGAGGGGGATGAGCGGATCCTTGACCAGATTCGCAAACAGCTGGCAAAGCTGATTGACGTTGTGGACATTAAGGTTTTGAATCCGGAAACCTCCGTGAGCCGTGAGCTGGTACTGGTAAAAATTCGTGTGGATGAAGCCGACCGGCAGAGCGTCCTTACGACCGCCAGCATTTTCCGCGGCAATATTGTGGATGTGAGCCCGGACTCACTGATTATCGAGCTGACGGGAGGCGCGTCCAAACTGGATGCTTTCCTGAAACTGATGTCCAATTATGAGATTCTGGAGCTGGCGCGCACCGGCATCACCGGGCTTAGCCGCGGAAGCGAGGACGTCCGGTATCTGTAGACGGCGGTTCAGGAAGAATGTGCCGGAAGTGACAGAAAATACGATGTTCACGTTATTCTCACAAAAAATGCGTTGATATTTTTGCACATAAGTGATAAAACGACATAAAAGGTAATAAACGGAATACTTCTTACGAAATATTCCTCTCGTTTTCCGGATGGAACGCAAATGATGTCCCTCCCGGAAAAAAACTCTTTTTGGAAGGACAGGTATTAGAAAATGGCAGAAAACACTTCGAACATGACGGCTAAGATTTACTATCAGGAAGACTGCAATCTTTCTGCAATTGAAGGCTCTACCGTAGCGATTATCGGATACGGCAGCCAGGGCCATGCCCATGCGCTGAACCTTAAGGAATCCGGCATCAACGTTGTTGTCGGATTGTACGAGGGATCCAGATCCTGGAAAAAGGCAGAAGATCAGGGGCTGGAAGTTATGACCGTTCCGGAAGCAGTAAAGAAATCAAATATTATCATGATCCTGATCCCGGATGAGAAACAGGCAGCCATGTATAAAAGGGACATCGCTCCGTATCTGAAGGACGGAGACATGCTTATGTTTGCCCATGGTTTTAACATCCACTATGGCTGCATTGTACCGCCCTCTTATGTCGATGTAACGATGATCGCACCGAAGGCACCGGGCCATACGGTAAGAAGCGAGTATCAGGCAGGCAAGGGAACGCCGTGCCTGGTAGCTGTTCAGCAGGATTATACAGGAAAGGCTCTGGACAGGGCGCTGGCATACGGACTTGCATTGGGCGGGGCAAGAGCCGGACTTCTGGAGACAACCTTCAAGACAGAGACCGAGACGGATTTGTTCGGCGAACAGGCCGTACTGTGCGGCGGTGTTGTAGCTTTGATGCAGGCCGGTTTTGATACGCTGGTGGAAGCCGGCTACGATCCGAGAAACGCATATTTCGAGTGCATCCACGAGATGAAGCTGATCGTCGATCTGATTTATCAGTCCGGGTTTGCAGGCATGAGATACTCTATCTCTAATACGGCGGAATATGGTGACTACATTACCGGACCGAAGATCATTACCGACGACACCAGAAAGGCCATGAAGAAGGTTCTTTCGGATATTCAGGACGGTACCTTTGCAAAAGATTTCCTGCTGGATATGAGTGATGCAGGCGGGCAGGTACATTTCAAGGCGATGCGTACGAAGGCGGCTTCGCACCCGTCCGAAAAGATCGGTGCTGAAATCCGCAAGCTGTACAGCTGGAACGATGAGGACAAACTCATTAACAACTGATGATGCGCTGTCAAACCGTACAGACGGGTGATTGGAAGGGGCCCGGACCGAAAGGGTCCGGGCCTTTTGCTTACGATTGATGGGACGAGGAGGAGTTATCATGGGCATGACAATGTCTCAGAAGATTCTTGCCGCCGCTGCCGGACTGGATAAAGTAGAAGCCGGACAGCTGATTGAGGCAAAACTGGATCTGGTACTCGGAAACGATATTACCGCATCCGTAGCTATTCATGAACTGGGAAAGTTTAAGAAAAAAGAAGTTTTTGACAAGGATAAAATCGCCCTGGTGATGGATCATTTTATTCCGAATAAAGATATAAAGTCCGCTGAAAACTGCAAAACCTGCCGTGATTTTGCGGTAAGAAACGATATAACCAACTATTACGATGCAGGGCAGATGGGAATCGAGCATGCGCTGATCCCGGAAAAAGGTCTGGCGAAAGCCGGAGATGTGATTATCGGCGCAGATTCTCATACCTGCACCTACGGAGCGCTGGGAGCTTTCTCAACGGGGGTCGGCAGCACGGACATGGCAGCAGGAATGATAACCGGGAAGGCATGGTTCAAGGTACCGGCGGCTATCCGTGTTACTATTACGGGCAAACCGGATAAATGGATAAGCGGGAAGGATGTGATTCTACATTTGATCGGCGAGATCGGGGTGGATGGCGCACTCTACAAATCGCTGGAATTTGCGGGGGACGGCATTCAGTATCTGACGATGGATGACCGGCTGACCATCTCCAACATGGCCATCGAAGCCGGAGGAAAAAACGGAATTTTCCCGGTGGACGAACAGACCATTGCTTATATGAAAGAGCACGGTGCCGGAGAATGGAAGGCTTATGAAGCCGATGAGGATGCTGTCTATGAACGGGAGGTCACGATTGATCTTTCCACGCTGAAGCATACGGTTGCTTTTCCCCATCTGCCGGAAAACACAAAGACATTCGACGAAATAGGGGATATTCCGATTGATCAGGTTGTGATCGGCTCCTGCACCAACGGCCGTATCCAGGATCTGCGTCAGGCAGCTGCCATTCTGAAGGGGCGCAGGGTAAAGAAAAATCTTCGCTGCATCATCATTCCCGCCACAGAGCACATTTATCTTCAGGCTCTCCGGGAAGGCCTGATTGAGACCTTTATTGAGGCGGGAGCCGTTGTTTCCACGCCGACCTGCGGACCGTGCCTGGGCGGATACATGGGAATCCTGGCTGCGAAAGAGCGCTGTGTTTCTACCACCAACCGGAATTTTGTCGGCCGTATGGGACATGTAGAATCGGAAGTTTACCTGGCGGATCCGGCAGTCGCCGCTTCCTCCGCCGTGACGGGAAAAATTTCCCAGCCCTCCGAGCTGGGACTGTGATAGGAGAAGGACGCTATGAAAGCAAACGGAAAAGTGTTTAAATACGGTGATAACGTTGATACCGATGTGATTATCCCGGCCAGGTATCTGGCTGCTACAAGTGAGAAGGAACTGGCAGCGCACTGCATGGAAGACATCGACCCGGAATTTATCCGGAAGGTACAGCCCGGCGATATTATTGTTGCGGAAAAAAACTTCGGCTGCGGCTCCTCCCGCGAACATGCACCGATGGCAATCAAGGGCGCCGGAGTTTCCTGTGTCATCGCAGAGACCTTCGCACGTATTTTTTACCGAAACTCCATTAATATCGGACTTCCGATTATTGAATGCCCGCAGGCGGCCCATGACATTGAGGACGGAGATATGGTGGAGGTGGATTTTGACAGCGGAAAAATATATGACCGCACCAGGGGGACGGAATATCAGGGGCAGCCATTTCCGCCGTTTATGCAGAAGATCATCAGAGACGGCGGACTGATCAGCTACATCAATGACAGGGAAGAATGATGGCAGGATAGTTCCGTGAATCGGCTGTTTATTCTGAATACCCGGGAGAACAAAACGGCGGGAGGGAAGCAGAGAGCTCTGTTTCCCTCCCGCTTTCTGAAACAGATCCGATTTTGCTGTGGAAAAGCAGAGCGGATTGTGCTATAGTTGCGTGTAGTCTGTGTAATTGTTTATGTTAAAGGGAATGTGATCGAATGACGTATAAAACCGGTTCCCGGGATAGCAGCCATCCTACTGCATCCAGTCCGAATGTGATTCCGATGAGGAAGGGTTCATCCGGAAAACGGCGTACTGCCGCCGGAGGGTCTGCGGGAAACAGGCGGAGAAGAAACACTTCAGGGGAAAATAAATATACCTCAGGAACGGAGCGTCTGAAGGCAGCGGCCCGGCGCCGGGGACTGTGGGTGATCCCTTCGGGGGGAAGGTCAGCCCTGAGGGGAGGACAGGATTATTATGATTATAACCTGCTGGCAGCCGTTATCCTGCTTACCTGCTTCGGGCTTGTCATGCTGTACAGCACCAGTGCGTATGAAGCAAATGTCGAGCATGGAAGTGACACCTTTTACTTTGGAAAACAGGCAGCCATCAGTGCCGTCTGCATTGTCGGAATGCTTGCCGGCTCCATGCTTGATTATCACAAATATATAAAATTAAGCCCCGCTCTCTATGCACTGTCCATGCTGCTCCTGGTAGCCACCCGGTTTATCGGACGTGAAGTGAACGGCGCAAAACGCTGGATCTACATCGGGCCATTGCACTTTCAGCCGGCGGAAGTAGCGAAACTGGCTATCATTCTGTACCTCCCGTATCTGGTTGTCAAAAGCGGGAATAAGTTTCGCGGAGTGAAGGAGCCGCTGCGAATTGCCGCATACGGGATTCTGTCGGCCGGCTTTACTTATTTTTTCACGGACAACCTGAGTACCGGCCTGATCATTGCCGGGATTACCGTGCTGCTGATTTTTATTGTACATCCAAGTACCAGAAAATTTGCGGTGCTGCTGCTTGGTGCCGGGGTGGCAGCTGTCGCGCTTATTGCTATTGTGGTCAGCAATATTGATATCAATTCGGATTCCTTCCGCCTTCGGCGAATTCTTGTGTGGAGAAACCCGGAGCGCTATCAGAGCGTGGGCGGCTATCAGGTGATGCAGGGACTGTATGCCATCGGCTCCGGAGGTTTTTTCGGCAAGGGGCTCGGAAACAGTACGCAGAAACTGGGCGCACTTCCGGAAGCCCAGAACGATATGATCTTTTCCATTATCTGTGAGGAACTTGGTCTTTTCGGAGCGATTCTTGTGATCGCACTGTTTATTTTTCTGCTGTACCGTCTGTTTTTCATCGCACAGAATGCGCCGGATCTGGCCGGATCCATGATTGCAGCCGGAATTTTCATTCATATCGCGCTGCAGGTCATCCTGAATATTGCGGTTGTAACAAACCTTATTCCGACCACCGGTATTACCCTGCCGTTCATAAGTTACGGCGGTACTTCCATCGTATTCCTGATGGCGGAAATGATGGTTGCACTGAGTATCTCCAGACAGATACAATTCAGATAAACCGACAAAGCAAAATGACAGCCAGGAAGGGAGATTTATATGAGTGAGATCAAAACAAGATTTGCACCGAGTCCGACCGGACGGATGCATGTTGGAAATTTAAGAACCGCTCTTTATTCATATCTGGTAGCCAAACATGCCGGCGGCAAATTTATGCTGCGGATCGAGGATACCGACCAGGAGCGTTATGTGGAGGGTGCGGTTGATATTATCAACCGTACCCTGGCGGATACCGGCCTCGTTTATGACGAGGGTCCGGATAAGGACGGCGGCTGCGGCCCCTACGTACAAAGCGAAAGGGTTAAGGCCGGCATCTACATGAAGTACGCGAAGGAACTGATTGACAAGGGGGAGGCTTATTATTGCTTCTGCACGAAGGAACGCCTGGAGTCGCTGAAGCAGAACATCAACGGCAAGGATATTGTCATGTATGATAAGCACTGCCTCCATCTTTCCAGGGAAGAGATTGAGGCCAATCTGGCCGCCGGAATGCCGTACGTGATCCGCCAGAATGTTCCGAACGAGGGAACAACCAGATTTACGGATGAGATTTACGGTGAAATCGAGGTTCCGAACAGTGAACTGGATGATATGATTCTGATCAAATCGGACGGATATCCGACCTATAATTTCGCCAACGTGGTGGATGACCATCTGATGGGCATCACGCATGTTGTCCGCGGCAACGAGTACCTTTCTTCCTCACCGAAATATAACCGCCTTTATCAGGCTTTCGGGTGGGATATTCCGACCTATATTCATTGTCCGCTGATCACGGATGAGGAGCATCACAAGCTTTCCAAACGGTCCGGCCATTCTTCCTTTGAGGATCTGCTGGATCAGGGCTTTGTTTCGAAGGCAATCGTCAATTATGTTGCGCTGCTCGGCTGGAGCCCTGAGGAAGACCGGGAGATTTATTCTCTGGAAGAACTTGTGAAGGTATTTGACTATCACCGGATCAACAAGAGCCCGGCCGTATTCGATCTTCAGAAGCTGAAGTGGATGAACGGACAGTATCTGGCGGCAATGGATCCGGATATATTCTATCAGATGGCGGAGCCCTGGCTGAAGCAGTATGTGACGGGGAATTACGATCTGCACAAGATTGCGAAGATGGTTCAGACCCGCATCGAAATCTTTCCGGATATGGAAGCTGAAACGGATTTCTTTGATCATCTGCCGGCTTTTGACGAATCCCTTTACACGAATAAGAAGTGGAAGGTAACCCCGGAAAAGGCCTGGAATGTGCTGACGGAAATTCTTCCGAGATTCTCCGCCGTGAGTGATGCGGATTTTTGCAATGATGAACTTTATACTGTGATTAAGGATTATGCGGCGGAAAAGAATGTCAAGGCCGGGTTTGTCATCTGGCCGGTGCGAATCGCCGTTTCCGGAAAGCAGATCACACCGGGCGGAGCAACCGAGCTGATGGAAGTGCTCGGAAAGAACGAGTCACTCAGCCGCATATCAGAGGCAATTAAAAATCTGACAGCAATTGTAAAATAATTCGCCCTGCCAAAGGCGCCGTGAAGCACATACGGCGCCTTTATTTCGTGCGCCCGGCGGGCGCACGTTCGCTGAAAGGAAGTTCATGCAGCTTAGTAAATCACAGAAGGAAGCGGTGACGCACGCGGGCGGACCGGCCATGGTTCTTGCTGGCCCCGGCTCAGGGAAAACACTGGTTATCACCAGCCGCACAAAGTATCTGATAGAAGAACTGAAAATAAGTCCGGAGGAAATCCTTGTCATCACCTTTACCAGAGCGGCTGCGCAGGAAATGCAGGCACGTTTCCAGAAGATGTGCGGCACGAAAAGATATCGGGTTTCCTTCGGCACTTTTCATTCTGTTTTTTTCATGATCCTGCGTCATGCCTACCGTTATTCATCGCAGAACATTCTGCGCGAGGATCAGAAATATCAGATTTTGCAGGAGGTTATCCATCTTTATCACCTGGATTATGAAGATGAAAAGGAGCTGATCGCCAGTCTGACGGCGGAAATCAGTATGGTTAAAAACGAACAGATTCCGCTGGAGCATTACTATTCTTCGGTTTGCCCGGATGAAACCTTTCGTGAAATCTATAAAACCTTTCAGAAGAGGGTACAGGGACAGGGGATGCTGGATTTCGACGACATGCTTGTCTATACCTGGCAGCTGTTCCGGGAGCGCAGAGATATTCTCGCGATGTGGCAGAAGCACTTCCGGTACATACTGATCGATGAGTTTCAGGATATCAATTATCTTCAGTATGAAATCGTTAAAATGCTGGCGGAGCCGGAAAACAATTTGTTCGCGGTGGGGGACGATGACCAGTCCATCTACCGGTTCCGTGGAGCAAAACCGGAGATTATGCTGAATTTCCGGAAGGATTACCCGAATGCCCGGGTCATTGTCCTGGAGGATAATTTTCGCTCGGACGGATGCATCGTGCGCGCAAGTATGCGCGTGATCGGGAAAAATAAGACACGCTATCAGAAACAGATTCACTGGACGAAGGATGATGGAAGCAAGGTGGAAATCCGGTGCATGAAAACTCCGGACAGTGAGGCACTGTATATTCTGAAATACCTGCGGGATCATCTCTCATCGCAGGAAAAAAATACAGAGCCGGAATTTGCCATTTTGACGCGCACGAACACCGGAGGACGCTACATTGCCGAAAAACTGCTGGAGTTTAACATTCCGTTTGAGATGAAAGATCAGATTCCGAACCTGTACGATCACTGGATTGCGAAGGATATCTTCGCCTATATACACCTGAGTCAGGGAACCGGAGACAGGCGAAGCCTTCTCCTTATCATGAACCGTCCGCTTCGCTACATCAGCCGCGAGTGCGTGGAAGGAGCGGACATGGAGAGCGGTATTCGCCCGGTCTTCCTCCGTATGCGTCATTATTATGAGGATAAGCTCTGGATGGTCCGCCGGATTGAAAAGTTCGAGGACGACCTTGTGATGATGAAGAATATGCAGCCCTTTGCTGCGGTCAACTGGATCCGCAAGGGAATTGATTATGATTCATTTATCCGTGACTATGCCGCCAGGAGGAAGATGAATGTGGATGACCTGTTCGAGATCCTCGATGAGCTGGAGGAGGCTGCCCGGCCGTTTAAGACATTTCAGGAGTGGTTTGACCACACAGAGGAATACCGCAGAAAGCTGGAGGAGCAGAAAAGCAGCGGGCGGATGGAAGAGCAGCGGCAAAGAGCCGCCGTTGTCCTTTCCACATTCCATGCATCCAAGGGACTTGAATTTGACGAAGTTTTTCTTCCGGATGTCAACGATGGCATTATCCCGCACCGGAAAGCAGTGCTGGATACGGACATCGAGGAGGAACGCCGGCTTCTGTATGTAGGGATGACGCGGGCAAAAAAGAAGCTCCATATCTTTTACACGAAGGAACGCTTCGGAAAAAAACAGGAGCCGTCACGATTTCTGGAAGTATTCCCGCTGCCGGCGGGAAAATAACCGGAAGAAAAAATCAGAAAAGAAAAAATCAGATCGGAAGAGACAGGGGGAATCAGCGCTCTTTATCCTCCTCCTCCGCCTCTTCGGCAGAGATGATCTCATCCAGCTCATTTTCATCCATCCATTCGTCAAAGCCGTCCGAGGCAATCTCATATTCCTCGTCGTCTGCAATATTGTCTATCTGCGGATCCCCGTGATTATCATCAAAACGATACAGATAGACCTCCCCGTCTGTATTTTCCCCATTCTTGTCCAGCGGAAGGAGAGCAATATAATATCGTTTCCCTGCCTTGAAGATGGTGACGGTCTGACAGAGAATATCCGTTCCGTCGTCCAGATTGAGTGTAATGGGAGAGGAACCGTCAAAACTGCACGGTCTTCTGCATCCGGCGCAGAAATCATTTCTAAAGGAAGCTTCACCGTTTTCCATGGCAATGTATACCTCGTACAATCAAAAGTATTTTTGACACCCATATCATCTTAATCCTTTCCCAAAATAAGGTCAATAATGGTATACTGATAGGGTGTACGAAAAAAATCAGCAGAAGAGGAACAATAGTATGAAATTTATTTCCTGGAACGTGAACGGTCTTCGTGCCTGCCTGACGCATGGTTTTGAAGATTATTTTAAAGCGGCAGATGCGGATATTTTCTGCATTCAGGAGAGTAAGCTGCAGGACGGACAGGTAAAGCTGGAAACACCCGGGTACGAGCAGTACTGGAATTATGCAAACCGCAAGGGATATTCCGGTACGGCGATCTTCACGAAACATCATCCGCTGTCCGTGCGCTATGGAATCGGCGCTCTGGAGCACGATCAGGAAGGCCGCGTTATTACACTGGAATATTCCGATTTCTTTTTTATAACCGTCTACACCCCCAATTCCGGCTCGGAACTGAAACGTCTTAAGTACCGGATGACGTGGGAGGATGCCTTTTTGAAGTATCTGAAGACGCTGGAACAGGTGAAACCGGTTGTTTTCTGCGGAGATCTGAATGTCGCCCATGAGGATATTGACCTGAAAAATCCGAAGACCAACCGCGGAAACGCCGGTTTTACCGATGAGGAACGCCAGAAATTTACACAGCTTATCGCCGCCGGTTTTACGGATACGTGGCGTTATTTTTATCCGGACCGGGAAGGTACCTACAGCTGGTGGTCCTATCGTTTTCATGCAAGGGAGCACAATGCGGGGTGGAGAATAGACTATTTCTGCACTTCCAAAGTGCTTGACCATAAGCTGGAGGGAGCCGCTATTCATACGGAGGTTTACGGCTCCGATCACTGCCCGGTGGAATTGGACATAAATCTGAAGGCATAAGAACATTCCGGGGAAGGAGATTATATGGCATCAGAAAAGGAAGTAAATGTAAGGGTATCGGAAGGAGTTTACAGGACGTCCGGTCCGTTCGTTCAGCGGGACGGCATTAATTTCTGCCTGGCAGCTGAAGGAGAGGACGCTGTTCTTCTTATTCTTTACCGCCGGGGCAGTCATGAGGAAATTGGAGAATTCCCCATGTACCGAAGCCCGCTGATTAAAAACAGGTGGACTTTGAAAATATCCGGCGTCAGAGCATCCGACATTGAATACAATTTCAAAATCGGGCGGGAGATAGTGACGGATCCGTGTGCCAGGCTGGTCTGCGGCAGAGAAAAATTCGGCGATCTTTCCTCCCGCACAGAGCATCAGATCCGTGCGGCGATCCCTTATATGAAGTTTGACTGGAGTCAGGACGTCCGGCTGCACATTCCATATGAGGATGTGATCGCCTATGGCCTGCATGTGCGTGGCTTTACAAAAAGCCGATATTCGAAGGTAAGGAACAAAGGAACGTTCAGGGGGATTACGGAAAAAATACCGTATCTGAACAGTCTTGGCGTTAACCTGATTATGCTGCTTCCGGCGTATGATTTTGAGGATGCTCCCAATGCGATGGCGGTTGTAAATCTGCCTTCCTATGCTGAGAACGCTCAGATGAAGAATACTTCCGGTCACCGTCAGGTGAGGCATTTAAATTACTGGGGATTTTCAGAGGCAGCCTATTTTGCGCCCAAAGCTTCCTTTGCGGCAGGGAAACATCCGGACATTGAATTTAAGGAAATGGTTCTTGCTCTGCATAAAGCAGGCATTGAAGTGATTATGGATTTTTCTTTTCCGGATAAAATCGATGTGGAGTACATCATCAGCTGCCTTACAAACTGGATCACGGAATACCATGTGGATGGGTTCCGGCTCATGGTGCGCCCGGAGCTGGCGCAGATTCTGGCGAAATGCCCCTCCCTGTCCGGGGTCAAGCTGATCAGTGCCTGGTTTGACACGGATTATATTTTCGGATCCGTCCATCCGGCAGTGCGCCGTCTGGCGGATATGAACGATGGTTTTAAAAATGCCGCGCGCCGCATTCTGAAAAGTGATGAGGGGATGGCACAGGAGTTTGTTGACCGCTCCCGCGCGAACAGTTCGGACAAGGCTGTAATCAATTATCTGACCGGTCATGACGGATTTACGCTGGGAGACATGGTTTCCTATGACCGGAACCATAATGAAGAAAACGGGGAGATGAACCGCGACGGTGCCGGGATTAATTACAGCTGGAACTGCGGCGCAGAAGGCCCGACGAGAAAGAAGTCCGTGCTGCAGCTTCGAATGCGTCAGATGAAAAATGCCATGGCTGAGCTGTACCTGTCTCAGGGAACACCGCTGATCATGGCAGGAGATGAATTCGGAAATTCTCAGGGGGGCAACAACAATCCATACGGTATTGACAGTGAGGTAACCTGGGTTGACTGGAAGTCAGAGCGGACGAACGCGCAGCTGGCGGACTTCGTCAAAGAGCTGATAGCTCTGCGAAAAAAATACCGCATCCTTCATATGAACCGCCCGATGACCGGGAATGACCAGATTTCCTGCGGATACCCGGACTTTTCCTGCCATTCGGGCCGTGCCTGGTACGGAGCTTTTGATTATCAAAGCAGGAGCATCGGAGTAATGTACTGCGGGATGCATGCCGGAGAAGAGGAGTTTATCTATATCGCCTATAATTTCTATTGGGATGAACAGGAATTCGGACTTCCGTATCTTCCAAAGGGAATGAAGTGGGAGACGGCGCTGTCCACAGCCGGAGAAGCTCTGAAGGTAAAGGAAAAGACAGCTTTCGAGGAAACATCCCCCGAGAATACACCCATCGGGAAAACATCCCAAATCAAAGCCTCAAAGCCGGGCGATCTGCCGGATACGGAAATTGGCCGCAGCATCACGGTTCCCGGAAGGTCCGTTGCCGTTCTCATCGGAAGAAAAATGACGGAAGCAAAGAAGGCTGACAGCCGGTTGCCGGAGGAAAAACAAAAGAAGGAAGCGGCAGGGAAAAAGGACCGGGCATAAGAGCATACAGCATTCCTGCCGCCTGAGAAGAGTAATGTATACAGGAAATATGAAATCAGAGAGAAAAACCAGGGAAAAAATTACTATTCATAAGATAGCCGGACATCTTCGGACCGTGAGAGAGCATCGCGCGCTGGTTCGAAAATATTGCTTCGCGGTCGGACTTTACCGGCAGGGATTGACGCATGATTTATCCAAGTATACACCGACGGAACTAATCAATGGTTTTCGGTACTATGAGGAGGGAAAGCGCAGCCCGAATAACCGGGAGCGTGAGGAAAAAGGGTATTCGGATGCCTGGATGCACCATAAGGGCAGAAATAAACATCATTATGAATACTGGAACGATTATCGGATGAAGCCGGACCGGAGCAAATTTCCGGTAAGGGCGGTGGAGATGCCGCGAAAATACGTGGCGGAGATGGTATGTGACCGCATGGCTGCTTCCGGGACATATCTGAAGACCAATTACACGCAGCATGAACCGCTGAAATATTATCAGAAGGGACGCGCCCGGGATTTAATGCATCCGCAGACTGCCCGTGAGCTGGAGGGAATGCTGCGGATACTTGATCAGAAAGGGGAAAAAGAGCTGTTTCGCTTTATCCGGGATTATTATCTGAAGGGTTATAAAGTGTAAATCTTATCATCCCTTTTTCTTTTTCTCCCGCCGGGCGGTCAGGTCGGCGTGATCCTTGCAGGCGGCGTACATGTCGATCGCCCCGACGATGAAAAGGATCAGGGAGCCGACCGGAAGATAGCGGATGACGGCGGCGCCGATGACGATGAACAGGATACCCATTGTACATTCTGTTCTGCCGTACCGGGTGAAGAATTCTTCTTTCTTTTTTCTGGAGTTTTCTGACTTATTATCTGACATCGTAAGGATACCTTTCCTGAAACGAATGAACGGTCCCGGTACCTGAGACGAAGGATCCGGGAAACCGGGTGACAGTTTAATTATAAAAGATGATACGGGTTTTTCAATATCAAATCACATCCGGGACCACAATCCTGGATTATCTGCATACAAAGGGCTATACGCACCGGATTCTGGCAAGGCTGAAACGGACGGAGAACGGAATCTGTGTCCGGCATGCCGGCTCAGCCGGGGCGGTATGGTCTCACGTGTCTGAGGAACTATTTCCCGGAGACGAACTTATGGTTACTTTGCATGAAAAAGAAGAAGGACCGCATCCGCCGGTTCCGGCAAAACTGCCGGTGCATGTGGTATATGAGGACCAGGACATTCTGGTGGTTGACAAGGCAGCCGGCATGCCGGTTCATCCGTCGCCTGGAAACCGGGACAATACGCTGGCGAACGCTCTGGCGTATCATTACCGGCAGCCGGAGGAGGCCTTTACATGCCGGATTATCGACCGTCTGGATAAGGATACAACGGGACTTCTGATCGTGGCACGAAATGCACTGGCGGCGGCTGTCCTTTGCGGGGACATGAAAATGAGGAAGATATGCAGAACTTATCTGGCCGTGACTGAAAACTGCTTCGAACCTGGAAATATGCAGGGAATCATAGACGCGCCGATCGCACGCAGGGACGGCTCTGCCATCGAGCGGTGCGTGGACTATGAAAAAGGCGAGAGTGCCGTCACCCGTTACCGGGTGCTTTCACAGTCGGAAGAAACAAAGACGGCGCTTGTGAAAATACAGCTGGAGACAGGCCGGACCCACCAGATCCGGGTGCACATGAGCAGCATCGGCCATCCGCTTGTGGGAGATACCTTGTATAATCCCCGGGAACGGAGCGGGGAAGCGGGATCCCGTGGCATTGGAAGGCAGGCACTGCATTCCTGGCGCCTGTCTTTTCACCATCCGATGACCGGAGATACGATGGATTTTGAGCAGCCCCTGCCGGAGGACATGAGAACACTGGCAGCTGTATTTTGAAAAGACAAAAAGGAAAGAGTATGCTAATATAAGCGTGTTGAAGAAAACAAAAACTGACATCCGATAAAGTCAGTCAGCAAATGGGGGTCCGGATATGGCAGATAAAAGATATGTTGCTTATGTCGGCACGTACACGAACGGCTCCAGCCGTGGAATTCATGTTTACGATATTGATCCAGTGGACGGTCATTTTACGGAGCGAAACGTTGCTCCCGTCAATAATGCAAGCTATATTACGAAAAGCTATAACGGCAAGTATCTGTATTCCATCGCCGATGAGGGCGTGGAGGTATTGAAAATCGAGAAGAACGGTGATCTGACAGCCATCAACAAGGTAGGAATTGACGGCATGCGCGGCTGTTATCTTTCCGTGGATAAGGCGGGAAAATATCTGTACGTCGGCGGTTATCACGATGGAAAGGTGACGGTAGTTCATACACACCGGGATGGTCACCTGGGCTCCATCATGGACGGTGTCTTCCATAAGGGGATCGGCTCGGTTGCGGAGCGAAATTTTCGCCCGCATGTAAGCTGCGTTATACCGACACCGGATAATAAATTCCTGTGCGCTGTCGACAATGGGATAGACCAGGTGAAGATCTACCGGATTGATACGCGATACGGAAAACTGGCGCTGGTCGATATATTAAGATGCCGGCTGGAGAGCGGTCCGCGCCTGATGACCTTTTCCAGGAACGGAAAATACGCGTACATCAACTTTGAACTCACCAACACCATTTCCGTGTATAAGTATGACGGAACCGGAAAATATCCGCAGTTCGACGAGATTCAGGAAGTGAGCACGGAGATGGACAAGGATGACGTGACGACCGCCGCCTGTGCGCTCAAAATGAGCCAAAGCGGAAAATATCTTTACTGTTCCAGCGCCGGCGAAAATACCGTCGGGATTTTCAGCGTGGATCAGGAAACAGGACTTCTGACAAAAATCTGTATTCTGCCCATCAGCGGCGGTTACCCGAAGGATCTGGATGTGCTGCCGGATGAAAAGACGCTGGTCGTGCTTTGCCATGAGTCCAATTATATGCGCTTCTTTACGATTGACTATGAAAAAAAGTGTATTGTAATGAAGTTTAAGCAGGTCTATGTGGATACACCGAACTGTATTCTTATCAGTGAGGTGGAGGATCCGGACAGTCCGGGGAGTGGAAAATAAATGGCAGGATCAACTTTCGGCACACTGTTCCGCGTGACAACGTGGGGCGAAAGCCATGGAAAGGCAATCGGCGCGGTGGTGGATGGATGCCCGGCCGGGCTGGATTTGTGCGAGGAAAAAATCCAGGAATATCTTGACCGGCGAAAACCCGGACAGAACCGGTATACGACCGCCCGCCGGGAAGCGGACAGCGTTGAGATTCTTTCCGGTGTTTTTGAGGGGAAAACAGAGGGAACGCCTATCTCCATGATGGTGAGAAATACGGATCAGCATTCACGTGACTACAGTGAAATTGCCCGGTATTACCGCCCCGGTCATGCAGATCTGACCTTTGACCGGAAATACGGTTTTCGTGACTATCGTGGAGGCGGACGTTCCTCCGGCCGTGAAACCATCGGACGTGTGTGCGGAGGAGCGATTGCCGCGGCAGTTCTAAAAGAGATGGGCATCACGGTCACAGCCTGGACGGCATCCATCGGGACGGCTGCCGCAAATCCGGATAACATTGGGGAAGGATTGAAAAACATGGCGGCTTTCCGCCGGAAGATTATGGAAAGTGAGCTTTTCATGCCGGATCCGGAGGCTGAAAAAAAAGCACAGGCGTATCTGGAGAAGTGTATTCAAAACCATGACAGCAGCGGCGGAAGCGTGGAATGCCTGATCAGCGGCATGAAGTCCGGAGCAGGGGAACCTGTGTTTGACAAGCTGGACGCCGAGCTGGGGAAGGCTATGTTTTCGATCGGAGCCGTGAAGGCGGTCGACATCGGAGCCGGCCGGAACGCATCCATGTCAAGGGGCAGCCTTAATAATGACATGTACCTTCCGGATGGCCGGAAAAAATCGAACAATGCCGGCGGTATTCTGGGAGGGATCAGCGATGGGAGCAGTATCCTTCTGCGCGTCTATTTCAAGCCGACACCAAGTATTGCACAGACGCAGCAGGCTTTGTTTCAGGACGGGTCTGTAAGAAATGTGCAGATCAAAGGACGCCATGACCCGGTGATCGTGCCCCGCGCCGTAGTCGTTGTGGAGAGCATGGCGGCCATGACCGTGCTGGATCTTCTGCTGCGCAATATGACCTCCCGGCTGGATGAAATCATGAGATTTTATAAAAACGAAGCATAAAGCCACGTCATTATTACACAAGGACAAAACCTGCCGCCCGAAAAGGGGCGGCAGGTTTTGTCTGACGGTGCGCTGAATCTTTCCTTAAGCTTTTGCGCAGTACATTGACAAAGACTTTCACAAATTTTATAATCTTAAGTTGATTTTACATGGTGTTTTCTCAGAAAGTGGAGCTTAACTATGAGATTTCTGGATAAGATGGAAAGAAAATACGGCAGATATGCCATACGAAATCTGACAGCCATTGTGATCGGCCTGTACGTTGCCGGTTATATTCTTGAATACGCCGTTCCGCAGGCAGCCCCCTGGCTCTGGCTGGAACCATATTTTATCATCCGGCGGCACCAGTTCTGGCGGCTTGTCAGCTGGCTGCTGATTCCCCCGGAAGGGTTATCCATATTTACGATCATCATGCTGTTTTTTTACTTTTCGATCGGTACATCCCTGGAAAAAACGTGGGGAGCCTTTCGCTACAATGTTTATATTTTTTCCGGTCTGATATTTACCATCCTTGGAGCCTTTGTGCTGTACGGTATACTGACGCTGCAGGGATATGAGCCGATTGTCAGCAATGCAGGCGCAGTCGTGCAGATGGTCAATTACAATAACGGTTATATAATAGGAAGATACTTCAGCACCTATTATATCAATATGTCTATTTTTCTTGCATTTGCGGCTGCTTATCCGGACATGCAGGTGCTGCTGTATTTTATTATTCCCATCAGGATCCGGTATCTTGGTTACCTGTATGCGATTCTTCTGGCAGTTAATTTTTATCAGACATCCTGGCCGGGCAGAGCGGCTATCTTACTGTCGCTGCTTAATTTCATTATTTTCTTCTTTATGACGAGGAATTTTAAGCATTATTCTCCCAAAGAGGTTAAGCGCCGGTCTGATTTCAGAAAAGCCACATCCGGGACAGCACGGCGTGGATCCGCCCGCAGAAGGGCGGAAGAGCGCTGGGGAACCGGCGGACAGGGGAATGCTTCCTCCGGGCAGGCCGTATCGGGCGGGAAAAGGGTACCGCTTCACCGCTGCACCGTCTGCGGAAGAACGGAACTGGATGATCCGAACCTGGAATTTCGGTATTGTACCAAATGCTACGGGGAACATGAGTATTGTCAGGACCATCTGTTTAATCATAAACACATCCAGGGACCGTCGGATTACGATCCACAGTGATGAGAACTGAAATAAAAGAGGCTGAAGTTTCAATGAAAAAAAAGATAACAAAAACGAATGTAAGCCTGATGGAGGAAGAGGAAAAACCTTCCGTCTTCCTGCATAAGAAGCATGACATTGTGATCGGCGTGATTATGACGCTGATTCTGCTTTTTCTAACGTACAAGGCATATCAATATGATGGAACCGAAACAGAAAAGTACACATTCTGGTTCACTGAAAAGGCCAATCTGCCTGTAGCCATCGTCTGCTGCCTGGCTGCCGGATTTTTAATGAACATCCGCTTTCCGTGGAAAATCTATAACCTTGTCCGCAGCTTTATTGCTGTAACCGTCATACCGTTTCTGGCTATTCTGTTTCTCCAGTATTACACGATTGACCCCTGGGGCGAGAAGCCGATTTATCCGAAAATGCTTCTTTGCAACGCCGTCTTTTATTATTTGATTTATCTGCTGGTTGTGTTTATTGCGGGCAGTTTTTCGCTGGGTTATATGATCAGCACGGCGTTTTTCATGGCTGTCGGCATGGCCAATTATTTTATCATGCAGTTCCGGGGATCCCCGATTGTACCATGGGATTTCTTCTCCCTGGGAACGGCTTTTTCGGTTGCCGACAATTACTCGTATGAAATAACATGGCGATTCATGCATGCTACCTTTGCCTTTGTATTCATGCTGATTCTGAGTCAGAAGATTACATGGAAACCGAAAAAGATGATCATCCGGATCCCGGCGGTCTGCCTTTCTCTCGGTCTTCTTGTTTTTGCCGGAAAAGAGCTCCAGAAGACCAGCGTCAAGGACTGGCTGGGGATGGATCAGACACTTTTCACACCGACGGTCCGCTACCGCAATAACGGTTTCCTGGCTGCTTTTGTCGGAAACCTGCATCTGATCGATGTACAGAAGCCGGATGGTTATTCCGCGGATAAGGTCAAAGAGGTTCAGACGAAAATCGAGAATTCGGACACATACAGGGAGGAAACGGCTGCCACGGCTAATTTCGATATTTCAAAGGCGCCGAACATCATCGTCATTATGGATGAGGCGTTTTCCGATCTGAGCGCGAGAGGCAGCTTTGAGGTCAGTGAGGATCCGATCCCGTTCTTTCACAAGATGCAGGAAGAAAATGCGGGAGGGAAACTTATGGTTTCCGTGAAGGGAGGAAATACCGCCAACACAGAGTGGGAATTTCTTTCCGGTGACACCATGGCGTTCCTGCCCACCGGGTCGGTTGTTTTCCAGCAGTTTATTCACGATAACGTGCCGGCACTGCCGGCGTACCTGGCATCGCTGGGTTATTCCACAACGGCTATCCATCCGTACCGGGGAAGCGGGTGGAATCGGGACAAGGTTTATCCGATGATCGGTTTCCAGCAGTTTCTCACGCAGGATGACTTTGTCAATCCGAAGTACCTGCGCAACTTCATCAGCGATGAATCAGCCTTTGACAAGATTATCGAACAGTTTAAGACCAATAAGGACAGTGGTAAACCACAGTTCATCTTTGAAGTTACAATGCAGAATCACTCCGGGTATACGATCGAAACGTTCAACGGATTTGAGCCTACCATAACCCTGACCGGGCAGGCTCAGACAACGCAGGTACGGGCAGCGGAGGAGTATCTTTCTCTTACCAATTACACGGATCAGGCACTGGAGAAAATGATGGAGTACTTTGAGACCGTGGATGAGCCGACGATCATCGTAATGTTCGGCGACCATCAGCCGAGCGATTACGTCACTCAGGTCATCGACCGGATTACCGGATATAACCCGGAATCGGAGGATCCGGAGGAGGCTCAGAAGAGCTACCTTGTTCCCTATTTTATCTGGAACAATTACGGCCTTACAATCGAAGACAGAGATCTTACCTCCGTCAATTATCTGGCTCAGGATATTTTGAAAGCGGCAGGTCTTCCGATGACCGAATACCAGATTTATCTGAACGAACTTCAGAATACACTGCAGGCGGTAGCCGGCGGGGCGTATGTGGACAAGGACGGAAATTATTACACCTACGATGAAGATTCACAGTACCTGGATCTCATTAATGAGTATAATATACTTGAGTACAATCATCTGACAGACACGGATCATCGTGTGCTGAGCCTGTTTACACGGGATACAAACCTGAACCAGATCGTTCAGGAGCTGGCAGAAGGAACAACGGAAGACGGCTAAAGGAGGACACAGCAGCATGCAGAAAAAGCCTTTCATTACACTGGAGCAGGCACAGGAAATCAAAAAAACATATCCGACCCCTTTCTACCTTTATGATGAAAAGGGGATCCGCGAGAATGCAGAAAAAGTAAAGAAGGCGTTTGCCTGGAATAAAGGCTTCAGAGAGTACTTTGCCGTGAAAGCGACTCCGAATCCATTCCTGATTAATATTATGAAGGAGTACGGCTTTGGAACAGACTGCAGCTCGATGACCGAGCTGATGCTCTCCGAAGCCGTCGGGCTTTCGGGGCATGATATTATGTTCTCTTCCAACGATACCCCGCCGGAAGATTTTAAGAAGGCGGCCGGCCTCGGGGCGATTATCAATTTTGATGATATCACACAGATCCCCATCTGCGAGAAGGTCCTGGGGGGGAAGCTTCCGGAAACCATGTGCTGCCGCTTTAATCCGGGCGGAGTTTTCAGGATGGGAAACGGAATCATGGGCAACCCGGGAGATTCCAAGTACGGTATGACGGAAGAACAGCTTTTTGAGGCATTCCGTATCCTGATGTCCAAAGGTGTCCGGCATTTCGGCTTACACGCATTCCTTGCCAGCAACACGGTTTCCAACGAGTATTATCCGAAGCTGGCCGGCAGCCTTTTTGAGCTTGCGGTGAAGCTTCACCGGGAGACAGGTGCCGACATTCGCTTTGTCAACCTGTCCGGCGGAGTCGGAATCCCTTACACGCCGGAAGAAGAGCCGAACGACATTGAAGTGATCGGCGAAGGCGTGCGAAAGGTCTACGAGGAAATACTGACACCCGCCGGGATGGGAGATGTCAGCATTTATACGGAAATGGGACGCTTCATGATGGGACCCTACGGATGCCTTGTAACGACAGCTATTAATCAAAAGCATACGTACAAAGAGTACATCGGCGTCGATGCCTGTGCCGCCAACCTGATGCGGCCGGCCATGTACGGTGCCTACCACCACATCACCGTGCTCGGAAAGGAAGACGCGCTGCATGACCATACGTACGATGTAACCGGAGGATTGTGCGAAAATAACGATAAATTTGCTATTGACCGGGCACTTCCTCCCATTGACATGGGCGATATTCTGGTCATCCATGACACCGGTGCCCACGGATTTTCCATGGGCTATAACTACAACGGAAGACTTTGGAGCGCGGAACTTCTGCTTCACACGGACGGAAGCGTGCAGCTGATCCGCCGCGCCGAGACGCCGCGCGACTATTTTGCGACATTTGACTGCTTTGACATTCTTAAAGACATGAAATACGATGACTGAAACTCAAAAAAGGAGCGGGAACCCGAAAAGGTACCCGCTTTTTTCAAATGCTGGTGGCGGGACTTGAACCCGCACACAGTCGCCTGTAAAAGATTTTGAGTCTTCCTCGTCTGCCATTCCGACACACCAGCCCGTACGAATGAAAGTTTAACACGGCGCACCAAAAATTGCAATGAGAATCATGCCGGGTTTTCATATAGAACACGGTCCGGTTTCATGGTAAAATAAAAGGCACAGGAGGACAGAAAAGTGGATTGTCTCGAAGCTCAGCGCCTTATGAAGCCCTATCTGGATAAAAAACTTACGGACAGGGAACTGGCGCAGTTTATCGATCATATTGAACATTGCCGGGACTGCCGGGAGGAACTGGAAATCAACATGGCTGTCGATACGGTCATGAATGATAAGGATGATGCCAGGGACGCCTATAATTTCACCAGAAAGGTGGATGAGCGACTGGCGTCATCCAGGCGATTTCTCAGAGTTTCCCGGACGGAGCGGCTTGCCCGGCGATGCAGTATTGTCATTGCGGAAATCATCTTTATTCTGACCATACTGACAAGCGTGGAACTGCGTGAATTCCAGGATCATACGTTTACAACGCTGTACCGTTTTATTCACTGGTATGAACCGGCGACGGAAACAGAGACAGAAACGGAAACAGAGACGGAAGCACAGACGGATGAAAGCGAAGAAATGGTTTCGGAAGGATGAAATGATGACAGATGAAAAAATTGTACTGATCGACGGACACAGTATTTTAAACCGTGCTTTTTACGGGATCCCGACACTGACAAACGGGGAGGGTCTTCATACCAATGCGGTGTATGGTTTCCTGAATATCATGTTTAAAATCCTGGATGAGGAGATGCCGCAGTATCTGGCGGTGGCCTTTGATCTCCATGCTCCGACGTTCCGTCATAAAATGTATGCGGAATATAAGGGAACCCGCAAGCCGATGCCGGAGGAACTCAGGGAGCAGGTCCCGCTGATGAAGGAAATGCTGACCAGGATGAAGGTTCCGCTGATGAGTCTGGAAGGTTTTGAAGCGGATGACCTGATCGGCACGGTAAGTCTTTCGATGGAACAGCTCGGACTTCATGTTTCCATCCTATCCGGCGACCGTGACCTGCTGCAGCTGGCCAGCGATAAGACGATGGTCCGGATCCCGAAGACGAAGATGACCGGTACGGAAATCGAGAATTATCATACACAGGATGTGATGGACCGTTATCTGGTTAAGCCGGAGGGTATTATTGAACTGAAGGCGCTGATGGGGGATTCCAGCGATAATATCCCCGGCATTCCCGGCGTCGGAGAAAAGACGGCACAGAAAATCATTGTTCAGTACGGAAATATAGAAAATGCCTATGAGCATCTGGATGAAATAAAGCCGGCGCGCACTCAGAAACTGATGCGGGAAAACAGGGATCTGGCGTTTATGAGCAAAACACTGGCAACCATCGACCGTCACGCTCCGTTTGAGCTGGATCTTGAGAGTGCCAGAATCGGAAATTTGTACACGCCGGAGGCACTTGAAATGTGCAAGCGCCTTGAATTTAAGAACATGCTGCCGCGCTTTGACGCCTCTGCCTCGCAGAAGGCGGCAGATAAACTGCCGGCGGTACAGATTGTTTCCGACATCGGGGAAACGCTCAGGGCGCGGATAAGCGGAAAAAGGATCGGTCTGGAACTGATTTCGAAGGACGAAACGCTGCTGGGAGCTGCCCTGGCCTTTGACGATCAGGTTTACTATGTGCCGTCATCCCCCTCTCTTTCAGGAGAACTGAAAGAGCTGATGAAGCTGTCTGCGGAAATTTGTACCCTGGATCTGAAGGAGCAGATTTTATTTCTGGACATCCGGGAGGAAGAGGCAGACCCTGCCTTGTTTGAGCATAAATTTTTTGACGGGGCGGTAGCGGCCTACCTGCTGGATCCGCTCAGAAACGATTATACGTATGATGATATTGCCAAGGATTATCTTTCGATGATGATCCCTTCGTTTGAGGAACTTTTCGGGAAGAAAAAAATCGATCTGAGGACAGCGGATGAGAAGACGCTGTCTTTGTACGCCGGATATCAGGCGCTGACGGCTCTTTTCAGCCGGGACACGCTCGAAGGGGAACTGGTGGAAACCGGGATGAGCGACCTTTTTGACAATGTCGAAATGCCGCTGGTATTTACGCTCTATGACATGCAGAAGGAGGGCATTCTGGTCCGCGCCGATGAGCTGAAGGCATACGGAAAGCGGCTGTCCTCGCGGATCAGCGAGCTTGAGCAGAAGATCTATCAGGAAGCCGGGGAGAAATTTAACATCAACTCCCCGAAACAGCTGGGGACGATTCTTTTTGAAAAGAAGCATATGCCGTACGCAAAAAAAACAAAGACGGGGTACTCCACATCGGCGGATATTCTCGAAAAGCTGGCACCGGAATATCCGCTTGTCGGGGATATTCTGGAGTACCGGCAGCTGTCGAAGCTGAAGTCAACGTATGCGGACGGTCTGGCCGCATTTATTCATGAGGATGGCCGCATTCACTGTAAATTTAATCAGATGGTCACGGCAACCGGACGTATTTCCTCCGCCGATCCGAATCTGCAGAACATTCCGGTACGTACGGAGCTTGGACGCGAACTTCGGAAGGTGTTTATCCCGAAGGAAGGCTACGCGTTTGTGGATGCCGACTACTCACAGATTGAACTTCGTGTGCTCGCTTCCCTGTCCGGAGACGAGAACCTGATCAACGCCTACCGGGAGGCAAAAGATATCCACGCCATCACGGCCAGCCAGGTATTCCATATTCCGCTGGATCAGATAACTCCTGCAGACAGGCGCAACGCGAAGGCTGTCAATTTCGGAATTGTGTACGGAATCAGTTCCTTCGGGCTGGCCAATGATCTGAGCATCACACGAAAGGAAGCGGAGCAGTACATTCAGCAGTATTTCAGGACGTATCCTGGAATTAAGAAATTCCTTGATGAATGTGTATCGTCCGCAAAAAAGAAGGGATACTCGGCAACCTATTTCGGACGCCGCCGGCCGATACCGGAACTGAAGTCGAACAATTTTATGCAGAGGCAGTTCGGAGAACGCGTCGCCATGAACGCGCCCATTCAGGGAACGGCGGCGGATATCATCAAGATTGCCATGAATAATGTCCGGTGCCGCCTCAAAAGGGAAGGCCTGAAGTCCAGGCTGATTATCCAGGTGCATGATGAGCTTTTGATTGAGACAGCCCCGGATGAGAAGGAAGCAGTGAAAAAAATTCTCTGTGAAGAGATGATGGGGGCGGTTCATCTGGCGGTGCCGCTGGAAGTTGAAGTAGAAGAAGGCAAAAACTGGTTTGAGGCACACTGACCGCAGAAGAGGGCGGAGACGGGTCAAATGACCTTTTGGCCGCGGCATCCTGAATTTTTGACACAGGGGTAGAGACAGGAATGAAAAAGGTAATCGGAGTCACCGGGGGAGTCGGAGCCGGCAAGAGCACGGTGCTTCTCTATCTGAAGGAAAAATACGGCGCACAGATCATTGAGTGCGATGAGATCGGGCGAAGACTGGAGGAGCCCGGAGGAAAATGCCATGAGATGCTGCTGAAGCTGTTCTCCGGCGCGGATGGCCGGAACCGGACAGCTTTTCTTAAGGAGAATGGATCGCTCGACCGGCAGAAGATTGCCTGCATGATTTTTCGCGACGAAAAACTTAGGAAGTCGCTGGAAAATCTGGTTCACCCGGCTGTCATGGAGGAAGTGAAACGACTTTTGAGCGAGGCGGAAAAAAATACTGCGGTCCCGTTTTCAGTGGTCGAATCAGCGATCCTGATCGAATCGGGCTATGAACCGCTTTGCTCGGAAATATGGTTTGTCCGTACAGAGGAGGCGCAAAGGCGCAGGAGACTGAAGGACAGCCGCGGCTATTCCGATGCGAAAATAGACGGCATACTGGCCGCTCAGAAGCCGGACAGCTTTTATTGTTCTCACGCACAGTTTATCGTTGACAACAGTTCCGATAATGTCAATAATACCTTTGAACAAATAGATAAAAGAATCGCGGGAATATAACATGAAATTTTGCACGATTGCGAGCGGAAGCTCCGGGAACTGTGCCTTTGCGGGAACGGACCGGACGCTCCTTCTGGTGGATGCCGGGATCACGGCAAAAAGAATTACGGCAGCTCTCCATGATATGGATTATGATCCGTCCGAACTGTCCGGGATACTGCTTACACATGAACATATTGATCACATTTCCGGGCTGGGGGTTCTTTCCAGAAAATATCATATCCCTGTCTACGGGACGGCAGGAACCATTGAATACATCATGAACAACCGGGCGAAGAGCCTTGGGAAAATGGATCCGGCTCTGTTTCATAAAATCAGTCCGGATCAGAATTTCCGGATTGGCGACATGGACATTCATCCCTTCCGCATCAGCCACGACGCAGCACAGCCGTGCGGCTACCGGCTGGCGGGTGATCATAAATCCGTAGCTGTCGCCACGGACCTTGGCTGCTACAATGACTATATCATAGACAATCTCCGCGGCCTGGACGGACTTCTGCTGGAAGCAAACCATGATGTCAACATGCTGGAGGTCGGGCCGTATCCGTATCCGCTTAAACAGCGCATTCTGGGGGAGCGGGGGCATCTGTCCAACGACAGCGCCGGCTATCTGCTGAGCGATGTACTCAATGACCATATGGAATTTGTCCTTCTCGGTCATCTCAGCCAGCACAATAATTATGAGGCACTTTGTTACGCTACCGTCACCAGTGAGGTGACGATGGCGGATAATCCATATAAAGCAGATGATTTCGACATTGAAATTGCCCATCGCGACCGCTCATCGAGAGTGTTCGAAATCTGATCAGGAGGAAAGAGACAGAAATGGAAAAAACAATCATTACGGTAGTGGGAAGGGACACCGTCGGGATTATCGCCCGTGTCTGCACCTATCTGGCACAGAACAACATCAATATTCTTGATATTTCCCAGACGATTGTCGAGGGATGGTTTAACATGATGATGGTAACGGACACATCAAACTCACCGAAGGCTTCCGATGAAATCGCGGATGACATGGACGAGCTCGGAAGGAGCATGAACCTTTCCATCCGCTGCATGCATGAAGATATTTTTAACGCGATGCACCGGATCTGATCGCTGTGAAAGCGTGAAGTTACGCATAATCTTAAAGAGGCGGCAAAGATTATTTTGGATAGATGGAAGGATCTGACATGATTACTCTTGATGAAGTTAAAGAAACGGTTAATATGATCGAGCATGAAAATCTGGATGTCCGCACGATAACGATGGGGATTTCTCTGCTGGACTGTATTGATTCGGATCTGAATAAACTGAATGACAATATTTACCGGAAGATTACTTCCTACGCGCATAATCTGGTCCATGTGGGGGAGGAGATTACCAAGGATTACGGCATCCCGATCGTAAATAAGCGGATTTCCGTAACCCCGATCGGCCTCATCGGAAGCAGTGCCTGCCGCAGAGCGGAGGATTTTGTGACGATTGCAAAGACACTGGACAGGGCAGCGCAGGACTGCGGAGTGAATTTTCTCGGGGGTTACAGTGCCATCGTCTCAAAGGGGATGACGCCGGCGGAGGAAAATCTGATCCGGTCGATCCCGGAGGCACTCTCTTCCACGCAGTACGTGTGCAGTTCCGTCAATCTGGGCTCTACGAAAACCGGCATCGACATGGATGCGGTCCGGCTGATGGGACAGATTATCAAGGAAACGGCGGAGCTTACGAAGGAACAGGACAGCCTGGGCTGCGCAAAGCTGGTGGTTTTCTGCAACGCTCCGGACGACAATCCGTTCATGGCAGGAGCGTTTCACGGCGTGACAGAGGGTGACTGTGTGATCAATGTCGGCGTCAGCGGCCCGGGAGTCGTGCGCACGGCGCTGACGCAGGTGCGCGGCGCAAGCTTTGAGGTGCTGTGTGAGACAATCAAGAAGACGGCATTTAAGATCACGCGTGTCGGCCAGCTGGTGGCACGCGAGGCATCCAGAAGGTTGAAGGTTCCTTTCGGGATCATTGATCTTTCTCTTGCGCCGACACCGGCGGTGGGCGACAGTGTTGCGGATATTCTGCAGGAAATCGGCCTTGAATATGCAGGCGCTCCGGGCACGACGGCAGCACTGGCCCTGCTGAACGATCAGGTTAAGAAAGGCGGCGTGATGGCCAGCTCCTATGTCGGCGGTCTCTCCGGTGCTTTTATTCCGGTATCCGAGGATCAGGGTATGATTAATTCCGTCAATGCCGGTGCCCTGACAATCGAAAAGCTGGAAGCGATGACCTGTGTATGCTCCGTCGGACTGGATATGATTGCCGTTCCGGGTGATACGAAGGCTTCCACGATTTCGGGAATCATTGCCGATGAGATGGCACTGGGAATGGTGAACCAGAAGACGACAGCGGTCCGTCTGATCCCGGTGGTCGGAAAGGGCGTGGGGGACAGCGTTGAGTTCGGCGGCCTTCTCGGACATGCGCCGATCATGCCGGTCAATCCGTTCGGATGTGACAACTTCATTAACCGTACCGGGCGGATACCGGCACCGATTCACAGCTTTAAGAACTGACGGATCAGATTTTGACCGGCGAACGGTGGTACTCGCTTCGCATGACTTCATCCTGCGGGGCGGCCATGAGCTCATACAGGGAAGAAGTGTACAGATCCTTGTCAAAAAGCCTCTTTTGGGTTCTGCTCAGGATCTGTCCGGCGTCCGCCACCTTGGAAATCAGTGTAATCCCGCGGTTATTCTGCTTGATTTCATGCAGAAGATCGGTGCTTTCTTTTCGAAAACCCAGTATTCTTGCGTAAGGCGCTGTACTTTCCTGACGGAAGGTTTCAGCGTCTTCTTTTGTAATTCCGAGTGCAATGTGCAGAAGAGCCCGCCGGCAGCGCGCCTCGGTAAACGGGCGTGTCTTCAGAAGATCCAGAAAACGATCCGAGGTCCGGTACATGGGAAGAAGACTCTGAATCCGCTTTTCCAGTTCCATAGAAACATCGAGGTAACGGCTGAGACTGCATTCCGACAGCAGCCGGTAGTGGAGCAGAAAATCATAATGGCGCCTTTCAAGGCTGTCCCGCTCCCACAGATCCGATGGCATCGCCCTGCGGCTGGACTCGGGAATGTAGGGAATAACCTCCGTCTGCCAGGACTGGCTGCGGTTACGGATCAGATGACGGAGTGCATTGGCGGAAGAAAGCCCGGAGGCGCTGTCCGGCGTCACGGAACGGAACCCGCTGTCTGTGCGCTCGATGGCAACCGGCTCGATGGAGGAGGAACAGCGGCGCAGCGCACGCAGATACTCAACCGCCAGGATATTGTTCGGACTCCTGAGCAGCGAAGGAGTATCCTCCGGATCAATCGGGATCAGGTCGTCGTCCTCCGGATCACGGCCGGACGTCTGTGCGGCCGCCGCTCTTTGCGCGATAAAATCACGCAGAGCCTGTTCGCGGGCGGCGGGGAAGGTCATTCCTTCCTGCATATGGCGCTGCAGAAAACTTTGATATTCAGACGGCTCTTCATCGAAAAAGTCAGCCAGATACAAAAGCTGCTCCATGTCCGGATTTTCGCACCCGAAGGAAAGGCAGTCGACGCAGCCCAGAGCATTCAGAATCCGGACGGCTCCTCCGGCAAAGTATTCCGCGGAACCGGTGGAAGCGACGACGGGCAGCTCCAGAACCAGGTCAGCCCCGCCCTCGAGCGCCATGCGGGTCCGGACATACTTGTCCGTGATGGCGGCGGAACCGCGCTGAACAAAATCACCGCTCATGACAATGACCACACGGTCTGCGCCGGTCAGTTCCCTGGCCTTTTTTATCTGATATAAATGTCCATTGTGAAACGGATTGTATTCTGCAATAATCCCCGCAACCTTCAAAGTGCAAACCTCCCATTGAATTATGTATCCGGATATCTGTATTCTATTAAATGGCATATAAAACAAAAATGCAACTTATAAAATGCTCCACTTGTTTATAAAATCTTAATGTTTTATAATAAAAACAAATGTGCGTATAAGCACCAGTTTTTGTAAATCGGAAAGGAGTAAATTTGTTATGGCGATTATTGATGTGATCAAGGCAAAAGCCAAAGCGGACAAAAAAACAATCGTTCTCCCGGAAACCATGGACAGGAGAACATTTGAGGCTGCCGAAAAGATTCTGAAAGAGGGAATCGCAAATATTGTTCTCATCGGAACGGAGGAAGCCATCAAGGAAAACGGAGCGGGATTTGATATTTCCGGCGCCACCATTGTTGATCCGTTTAATGATCCGAACAAAGAAAAATATATAAATAAATTTGTTGAACTGCGCGCGAAGAAGGGCGTAACTTACGAGACTGCAAAAGAGCAGATGGAGAAGGACTATATGTACTATGCCTGCCTGATGTGCAAGTGCGGCGATGCTGACGGTGTTGTCTCCGGTGCATGCCATTCTACAGGCAATACCATTCGCCCGGCGCTTCAGCTTCTGAAAACCAAACCCGGCACGAAATCTGTTTCCGGTTTCTTCCTGATGGAGGTTCCGGACTGTGATCTTGGCGATCATGGTCTGTTTGTATTTGCCGACTGCGCTGTGAACACCGATTTTGATTCTGAAAAGCTGGCTGAAATTGCCGGACTTTCCGCACAGTCTTTCAAAAACTTCGTCGGCGACGAACCGAAGGTTGCCATGCTTTCTTATTCAACCAAAGGTTCCGCAAAGCATGATGACGTTACGAAGGTCGCCGATGCTGTCAGGATTGCACAGGAGAAATATCCGGATATTGAGATCGACGGAGAGCTTCAGCTGGATGCTGCGCTGGTTCCGACGGTCGCAGCCCTGAAGGCTCCGGGCAGCAAGGTGGCAGGACACGCCAATACACTGGTATTCCCGAGCCTGGAAGCCGGGAACATCGGGTATAAGCTGGTTCAGAGACTGGCGAAGGCAAATGCCTACGGGCCTGTCCTTCAGGGACTTGCCATGCCGGTGAACGACCTGTCCCGCGGCTGCTATGCAGATGATATTGTAGGTGTTGTGGCCATGACCGCCGTACAGGCACAGCAGTCCTGAGCCATCCGGAAATAAACGATCCGTTCCAGGACGGGATGGCCGCAGCCGTGCCATCCCGATCCTTACCTTATGCAGAGCCATAACGATATTAAATCAGGAGGAAATTTTTATCTATGAACGTACTGGTAATCAACTGCGGAAGTTCGTCTCTTAAGTATCAGCTGATCAATTCCGATACCGAGCAGGTAGCGGCCAAGGGCCTTTGTGAGCGTATCGGTGTAGACGGAAGAATGGTTTATCAGCCGGCCGGCGGTGAAAAGGAAATCACCGAAGCCCCGATGCCGACACATAATGAAGCTATCCGGATGGTACTTGAGGCACTGGTCAACCCGAAGACAGGTGTTCTGAAGAGCCTGGACGAGGTGGACGCGATTGGACACCGTGTACTGCATGGCGGCGCGAAACTGACCAGATCGGTCATTGTGGATGACTATGCAAAGCAGGTTATCCGCGAGTGCTTTGACCTTGGACCGCTTCATAACCCGGCAAACCTGATGGGCATCGAGGCGTGCATGAAACTGATGCCGGGCAAGCCGAACGTAGCCGTATTTGATACTGCTTTCCATCAGACCATGCCTCCGAAGGCTTACCGCTATGCCATTCCGACCAGATACTATCAGAAGTATGCTATTCGGAAATACGGCTTCCATGGAACCAGTCACAGCTTTGTCTCCGGGGAGACCATCAAATTCCTCGGTCTGGACAGGAATAACAGTAAGGTGATCGTAGCGCATCTTGGAAACGGAGCCTCCATCAGCGCCGTTAAGAATGGCAAATGTGCCGATACCTCCATGGGTCTTACTCCGCTGGAAGGCCTGATCATGGGTACCCGCTCCGGCGATCTGGATCCGGCTGTTCTTGAGTACATCTGCAACCATGAAAACATCACGGTTTCCCAGATGCTTCATATCCTTAACAAGGAATCCGGCGTTTATGCATTGTCTGATAATCTTTCTTCCGATTTCCGTGATCTTGAGGATGCCATGAACAATGGCAATGAGTCAGCAGCTCTGGCTATCGATGCCTTCTGCTACAGAGTTGCAAAATACATCGGATCCTACGCTGCCGCCATGAATGGCGTTGACGCAATCACCTTCACCGGCGGCATCGGTGAGAACGCCGGCATTGTCCGTGAGAAGGTTCTTTCCTATTTCGGATATCTCGGAATTAAGATGGACCCGGAGCAGAACAAGAAGCGCGGCGAGAATTTCATTCTTTCTACACCGGACAGCCGGGTTACCGTATGTGTCATCCCGACCAACGAAGAACTGGCGATCTGCCGCGAAACGGTAGAACTGGTAAGCCGCGCATAATCACAACCTGCCGGCAGAAGCACTTTTGACATCCATGTCATACATTTATGAATGCAGAAAAGTACCGGCAGCAGTGAAGCCGGCCGGAATTTGAGAGGCCGGACGGCCGGTATTTGTCAAAGAAAAATGCTTGACAAGCATAAAACGGCTTATTATAATAGTCGAGTGTGTTAGGAGGAGTGCGCTTTCTATGAACCTTACCGAGGTAATCCTGGAGGA
Source organism: uncultured Eubacteriales bacterium (assembly GCA_900318615.1). Lineage (GTDB taxonomy): Bacteria > Bacillota > Clostridia > Lachnospirales > Lachnospiraceae > Merdiplasma. The sequence goes on along the minus strand of ONLK01000001.1, from coordinate 79,319 downwards.
TGGAAAAGTCATTCACAGTCAGGAAGAGTTCAGTGAAAATGAATTCAGAATGCCTGACGGCAATTATCCGATTGTCCGGAAAACTCCCCTGGATCTTACGATCACCAATAAGGGGAAGAAAGTTCTGGAACTGAAGGGTAAAATGGATGCTGAGGTCCTGATTCCCTGCGCAAGATGTCTGGAGAACGTGCCTGCTTCGATCCATATCGATTTCGATGAGGAAATCGATATGAAACTTTCCGATGAAGAGCGGACAAACGCGTTGGACGAAAGTGATTTTTTACATGGATATAACCTGGATGTGGACAGACTTGTCTTGAGTGAGGCACTTCTGGTCTGGCCGATGAAGGTACTGTGCAAACCGGACTGCAAAGGTCTGTGCCCGGTATGCGGCCAGAACTTAAACATTAAGACCTGCGGCTGCGACAGAACAGTTCTGGATCCAAGAATGGCGAAGATCCGTGCTCTATTTAATGATTTTAAGGAGGTGTAAACCATGTCAATCTGTCCGAAAAATAAACATTCCAAGGCTAGAAGAGACAAGCACAGAGCAAGCTGGAAAATGACAGCTCCGACTCTTGTAAAATGCAGTAAATGCGGGGCTCTGATGGTTCCTCATCAGGTTTGCAAGGCTTGCGGAAGTTATAATAAAAAGCAGATTATCGCTATGGATGATGCTGAATAATTTCCAGATAGGTAAGGTAGCCGCCGGACAAATGTCCGGCGGTTTTTATGTTGCATTTAAGGCGTGAGTTTAGTATATTTAGAAGCGTGGAGGTGGGACCATTGGATAACACTGCATGTACATGTGTCGCGCTTGATGCGATGGGGGGCGACTATGCACCCGATGAGGCAATTCAGGGTGCTGTGGACGCTGTCAGCGAGAGAAAAAATATTAAAGTGCTCCTCGTTGGCAGGGAAGCTATCCTGGCCGGAAAGCTGAAGGCATATACCTATCCGAAGGAGCAGATCGAAATTGTTCCGGCTTCAGAGGTCATTGAAACCGCAGAGCATCCGGTGAAAGCGATTGTCAATAAAAAGGATTCATCGATTGTTGTCGGTATGAAACTGGTAAGGGACGGGAAGGCGGACGGGTTTATTTCCGCCGGAAATTCCGGAGCCGTGCTTGTCGGCGGCCAGACCATTGTCGGCCGGGTAAAAGGAGTGGAGCGAAGTCCCTTTGCGGCTATTATTCCGACGAAAAACGGTGTCTCCCTGCTGCTGGATGCGGGAGCCAATGTGGATGCCCGGGCCAGTCATCTGGTACAGTTTGCGCGGATGGGCAGCATTTACATGGAAGAAGCCATCGGAGTCAAAAATCCGAAGGTCGGAATCGTCAATGTAGGAGCCGAGGAAGAGAAAGGAAATGCCCTGGTCAAGGAGACATTTCCGCTTCTTAAGGCATGCACGGACATTAATTTCGTCGGCAGCTGCGAAGCGCGTGACATTCCGATGGGAGCGTGCGACGTTGTCGTGTGCGAAGGCTTCACCGGAAACTGTCTTGTCAAAATGTACGAGGGCGCCGGCATTATGCTGCGGAGCGTTGCGAAGGAATGCCTGCTTTCCAGCACACGTTCCAAACTCGGGGCATTGCTGATTAAGCCGGCCATCCGAACCGCGGCGAAAAAGTTTGATGCGAGTGCCTACGGAAGTGCTCCCATGCTGGGACTGAAAGGGCTTGTGGTGAAGGCACACGGTAATGCGAAGGCAAAGCAGTTTAAGTTTTCTATCTTCCAGGTAGAAACATTTAAGAAACAGGACCTTGGAAACAAGATCGGGAAAAAGTTCGAGGCAGAGGCGGAAGCCAAAAAAGAAACTCTGGCGGCCAGGCGGGCGGCAAAGAATAACTAGAAAGATAACCATACGATCTTTAAGGAGTTAAAAACCATGGAATTTGAAAAATTACAGCAGATTATTTCCGAAGTCCTGAATGTGGATGTCGATGAGATTACTCCGGATACAGCATTTGTGGATGACCTTGGCGCTGATTCACTGGACATCTTCCAGATCATCATGGGCGTGGAGGAGGAATTTGATATCGAGATTCCGCAGGAGAAAGTAGAAAAAATAGTGACCGTAGGAGACGCCGCCCGTGCCATCAAGGCGGAAACCGGAAATATCGACGACTGATCAGGACAGCTGCTTTTTTTCACCTTTACCACATGGCAGCTGAAGCTGAAAAAACTTAAGTTCCTTCCCGCCTTTCGGAGGCAGGAAGGAAATCTTTTTTTAGGAAGGGGAACGCTATGTCAGAGATACGCATGGAACGGAAGGATCCGGAACAGAAAATCCATGCAGCCGGAAACATCCGCGAGGAGCATAAAGAAATAAAAACCGAAAACCTCCAGGAAGTGATCGACTATAAATTTAAGAATATCAAACTGCTCTACAATGCCATGAGCCACAGCTCCTACGCGAATGAACATCGTTTCCAGAACTGGAGAGATAACGAGAGAATTGAATTTCTGGGGGATGCCGTGCTGGAGCTTTCCAGCAGCACGTTTCTCTACAAAATGCATCCGGAGATGCCGGAGGGAGATTTGACCAAGCTGCGTGCCAGTCTTGTATGCGAGCCGACGCTGGCTATGTGTGCCCGTGCGTTCGGCCTTCAGGACTATATTCTTCTTGGCCGCGGAGAGGAGCAGACGGGCGGAAGAAACCGGAATTCGATTGTGTCGGATGCACTGGAATCCCTGATCGGAGCCATCTATCTGGACGGTGGATTTAAGCCGGCGAATGAGTTTATTCTGAAGTTCATCCTGAATGATTATCAGCATAAAAAGCTGTTTTATGACAGCAAGACGATCCTTCAGGAAGTAGTTCAGAAGGATTTTCGTGAAGAAGAAATTACCTACCGGGTGATTGGAGAGGAAGGCCCGGATCACGCCAAACACTTTATTGTAAGATGCATCATCGGAGCAAAGGAATACGCTGCGGGGCGCGGAAGTACGAAAAAGGCGGCTGAGATGGAAGCGGCCTATCATACGCTTCTGATGCTGACCGGACCGGAAAAGGAAGTTCCGTCGCCCTATTCTGTGGATGCATCCCACGTCTGAACGCCGGATTTCGAGAGGGAACATATACGTGTATTTAAAGTCTATCGAGCTTCAGGGTTTTAAATCCTTTGCAAATAAAACAACACTTGAATTTCACGACGGTGTGACCGGCATTGTAGGTCCGAACGGCAGCGGGAAGAGCAATGTTGCGGACGCGGTGCGCTGGGTTCTGGGTGAACAGAGCGCTAAATCCCTGCGCGGCGGTTCCATGCAGGATGTTATTTTTTCCGGAACCGAAAACCGGAAACCGCTGGGATTTGCCTACACAGCCATCACACTGAATAATAAGGACCGGGTTCTGAAAATTGACAGTGATTCCGTTACGGTCAGCCGCCGTCTGTACCGTTCCGGTGAAAGCGAGTATTGTATCAACGGGAATCAGTGCCGCCTGAAGGACGTCAATGAACTGTTTTACGATACCGGGATCGGACGGGAAGGCTATTCCATCATCGGGCAGGGTCAGGTTGAACAGATCCTGAACGGAAAGATGGAAGACCGCCGCGCTCTTTTTGATGAGGCTGCCGGAATCGTCAAATTCAAAATCAGAAAGCTGGCAGCTCAGAAAAAGCTGGCGCAGGAGGAGGCAAATCTTCTGCGTGTTAATGATATTCTGTCGGAGCTTACACGTCAGCTGGGGCCTTTGAAAAGTCAGAGCGAGAAGGCCAGAGTCTATCTGAAAAAAAGGGATGAACTGAAGGATTTTGAGATCAATCAGTTCCTGCTGGATTTTCAGGATATGAAAGCAAAGCAGGACAGCACGCAGCAAAAGTATGATGATGCGGATGTCCAGCTGAAGGAGCTGAATGCACAGACGGATAAAATCCGGACGGAGTATGAAACGCTGACCGGCGAGATTGAAAAACTGGAGGCGGAACAGTCTGAGCTGCAAAGCACACTGACCGACCATACGGTCCGCCGGACACAGACGGAAAATCAGATCTCGCTGCTGAAGGAACAGATCCAGACAGCAACAGAAAGCCAGAAGAGCGCAGGGGAACGGCTCCGCGCGCTGGAAGCTGAGATTGTATTGAAAAAAAAGCAGCTGGAGGATACGAAGACCGAGAGAGAGAAACTGTCGGACCAGGCGAAGGAACTGGAAGCAGTCAGCCGGCTGGGGGCGGATGATCTGAAGAAACTTCAGCTGCAAATCAGCCGGCACGAGGACGATCTTGAAAAGAAACATGCGCAGGTCATTGCCATCCTGAATGACCGGACGCTGCTGCAGGGACAGATCAAGGAAAATGAGACGCTGCTGGAGCAGGCCAGAATCCGTAAGTCAGCGCTGGATGCGAGAATTATTGAAATCAGGAGCGAACAGAAAGAACAGGGCGGAGAGGAAAAAAGACTGGCTGCGGCGGCGGAAAAGGTAGAAGCGGAGATTGCCGCTCTGACAGCGCACAGTCAGAGAACAGAGGAACAATTGTCTGTCTGCCAGGAAAAACTGCAGAAGCTCAGCCAGTCTCTGGAGCCGGAACAGATGGAATTTCACCGGCTGTCTTCCCGTCTGGAAACATTGAAGAATATCGCGGAGCGCTATGACGGATACGGGAATTCCATCCGGCGCGTCATGGAGCTCAAGGGCAGGGAGCCCGGGCTGCTGGGCGTCACTGCGGACCTGATCCGCACCGACAGAAAGTATGAGACAGCCATTGAAACGGCGATGGGCGGCAGCATTCAGAACATTGTTACCGAGGATGAGGAAACGGCAAAACGCATGATTGCGTATCTGAAAGCCAATAAATTCGGCCGCGCAACATTTCTTCCGCTGACAGCCATGAACCACAGCCAGCTTTTGAAGAACGACGCGGCGCTTCATGAGAATGGCGTGATCGGGCTGGCTTCTTCCCTGGTGCAGGCGGATAAAAAGTACGATGGCCTGGTGCGGTATCTGCTTGGCCGCGTGATTGTCACCGATACAATTGACCATGCGATTGAGCTGGCCAGAAAATATAAATATACCCTCCGGATTGTAACCCTCGAGGGAGAATCTTTGAGCGCAGGCGGTTCCATGACCGGTGGTGCGTTTAAGAACAGCAGCAATCTGCTGGGACGCCGGCGTGAAATTGAAGAGCTTGAAAAGCAGAAAAATGCTCAGAATGACAAGGTTGAGAAACTGAAGGAAACCATTGATGAAACCAGGACCGTCCGGAACCGGCTTCGCATGATTCTGGCACAGGACGGAGAGGGGCTTCAGAAAAAATATCTGGAACAGAACACAGCCTCCCTTCAGCTTAAGGAAGCGAAAGAACACCGTGTTCGTTCGGCAGAACAGTTCGAACAGATCCGGAAAGAAAATCTGCAGCTTGTCGGCGCGATCGCCGATTATGAAAATAAACAGGAAATGCTGAAAGGACAGCTGGAGCGCTCTTCCGGCAGTGAAAGCGAGCTGAACAGCGGCGCTGACGCCATGAATGCCGAGATCGACCGCCTGCGCATTCAGGAGAAGGAAATGCTTTCCGGCCAGGAAAAAAATCGTCTGGATCTGGCAAATCAGAAGCAGAAGGCGGATTTTCTTACGCTCGAAATCCAGCGTATTGAGACTGAAATCAGCCGCGCGGAAGACGAAAAAAAGACAGTTTCCCTGAACAAAAGCCATGCGGCGGTTGAAATTGAGAGGAAGGAAAAACAGATCCTGGAGCTGGGAGATACTTTTCAAAGTCTCGAAAATGAAATTGCCGCTCAACAAAAAAGGGCAGATGAAATCAGGAACACACGGGATGAAAAAAGTGCACGCCAGAAGCAGCTGTTTGCGAAACGCGAGGATCTGACAAGGGATACCTCCCTTCTTGAAAAGGAATGCTACCGTCTGAATACTTCCATCGAGCGCATCAGCGAGCGGCGCGAGGCCATGATTTCGCACATGTGGGATGAATATGAAATCTCCTATACGGCAGCTGTGTCCATGAAGCGGGAGGACCTCGGCCCGAAGAGTGAGTGGAAGAAACAGATCAGCGCTCTGCGAACGGATATCCGGAATCTTGGAAGCGTAAATGTCAATGCGATCGATGAATATAAGGAGCTTTCCGAACGTCACGAGTTTATGTCCAGACAGCAGGAGGATCTGGTAAAAGCAGGGAAAGACCTGGAAAAGATTATCGGAGATCTTGACAAGGGCATGCGGACGCAGTTCAAAACCCAGTTTGATGTAATCCGGAAAGAGTTTGATAAATGTTTTCGTCAGCTCTTCGGAGGTGGAAGCGGATCCCTGGAGATGGACGAGACAAATACAGATATTCTGGAGGCGGACATCCGGATTATTGCACAGCCGCCGGGGAAAAAGGTTCAGAATATGATGCAGCTTTCCGGCGGTGAAAAGGCACTGACGGCGATCGCCCTTCTGTTCGCCATTCAGAGCCTGAAGCCATCGCCTTTCTGTATTCTGGACGAGATTGAGGCGGCACTCGATGAAAATAACGTGGATCGTTTTGCAGAGTATTTGAGAAAACTTTCAGCCAACACGCAGTTTATTGTTATTACACACCGGCGCGGCACCATGACTGCCGCAGACAGACTGTACGGGATTACCATGCAGGAGAAAGGCATATCCACACTGGTTTCCGTCAGTCTGATTGAAGATAAGCTGAGCAAATAGAAATATAATTAATAAACCGGTGTCTATGCTATAATCCCATTAGGAAAATTGTTTTATAGCTACAGGGAGTGATGTTATGGCAGAGCAGCAGGAAAAGAAAAAGGGTTTTTTCTCCCGTCTGGTAAGCGGGCTGAGCAAGACAAGAGATAATATTGTGGCCGGTTTTGATAACATTTTTACCGGCTATGCAAGCATCGATGACGATTTTTACGATGAAATAGAAGAGACGCTGATTATGGGCGATATCGGCATCACGGCCACGGAGTCCATCATGCAGGATCTGAAGCAGAAGGTCCGGGATCAGAGAATCAGGGATCCGCAGAAATGCAAACAGCTGCTGATTGACAGTATCCGCGATGAAATGAAGGTCTGCGATACGGATTACGAGTTCGAGAGACGTAAATCCGTTGTGCTTGTGGTGGGCGTAAACGGTGTAGGGAAAACAACAAGTGTCGGAAAACTGGCCGGTCTTTTGAAGGATGAGGGAAAGAAAGTCATGCTGGCAGCGGCGGATACCTTCCGCGCAGCAGCAGCGGAACAGCTCCAGGAATGGGCGGACCGTGCCGGGGTAGATATTATACGCGGTCAGGAAGGTTCCGACCCTGGCTCGGTTGTGTATGACGCGATCACAGCGGCGAAGGCCAGAAATGTGGATGTGCTGCTGTGTGATACGGCCGGGCGTCTTCATAACAAGAAGAACCTGATGAACGAGCTTTCTAAAATTAACCGGATCATTGACCGTGAATATCCGGAAGCCTATAAGGAAACCCTGGTGGTGCTTGACGGAACGACCGGACAGAATGCGCTTTCCCAGGCAAAGGAGTTCAGGGAGGTTACCGATGTGACGGGTATCATTCTGACCAAACTGGACGGAACCGCCAAGGGAGGCATTGCCGTGGCCATTCATTCCCAGCTTGGCATCCCGGTTAAATATATCGGTGTCGGCGAGCAGATCGATGATTTGCAGAAATTCAACGCTGATGATTTTATCAACGCCCTGTTTGACGTTTCCGAATCGTAATTGAAAGGAAGCGGCGGACACAGGTTCTTTGGAATAAGGGAAAACTGAAAAGAGGAAAAGGTATATGACAAAGGAATTTCTGACACTGGAAGCGTTCGAGGACGCATGTGAGACCGTTTCCATAGTTACGAATGAGACAAAGCTGGTCCCGAGCGAATATTTCAGCCGGCAGAGCGGAAACAAGGTTTATCTGAAACCGGAAAACATGCAGAAGACAGGAGCCTACAAGATCCGCGGCGCCTACTACAAAATGAGCACCATGACAGACGAAGAGCGGGAGCGCGGCGTTATTACCGCATCGGCCGGCAATCATGCCCAGGGCGTTGCCTACGGAGCCAGGGCATTCGGGTGCAGGGCGGTTATCGTCATGCCCACAACCACTCCGCTCATCAAGGTGAACCGCACCAAAAGCTACGGCGCCGAGGTCATTCTTAAGGGAGATGTCTTTGACGAGAGTGCGGCGTACGCCATGAAACTGGCGCAGGAAAAGGGATATACCTATATCCCTCCGTTCGATGATCTGGCCGTGGCTACCGGTCAGGGAACCATCGCCATGGAAATTATCAAGGAACTGCCGCTGGTTGACTACATTCTGGTTCCGGTCGGCGGAGGCGGGCTGGCAACCGGCGTTTCAACACTGGCCAAACTGCTCAATCCCAAAATCAGGGTGATCGGCGTGGAGCCGAGCGGGGCGGCCTGTCTGACGGCGTCTTTCAAAGCCGGGAAACCGGTCACCGTGCCGACCGTCAATACCATCGCCGACGGCACGGCTGTTAAAACACCAGGCAGTCTGATCTTCCCGTACCTTCAGAAAAATCTGGATGATATCATTCTTGTGGATGACGATGAACTGATTGTGGCATTCCTCGACATGGTGGAGAACCATAAGATGATTGTAGAAAACTCCGGCCTGCTTTCCGTGGCGGCCCTGAAGCATCTGGATGTAAAGAATAAGAAAATTGTCTGCGTGCTTTCCGGCGGTAATATGGATGTTATCACGATGAGCTCCGTCGTCCAGAACGGCCTCATTCAAAGAGACCGTATCTTCACGATCTCCGTGCTGCTTCCGGACAAGCCGGGTGCCCTGGTGGACGTAGCCGCCGTCATTGCAAAGCAGCAGGGTAATGTCATCCGTCTGCAGCATAACCAGTTTGTCAACATTAACCGCAGTGCGGCTGTAAAACTGACCATTACACTGGAAGCTTTCGGAACGGAACACAAACAGAAAATTATCAAAGCCCTCCGGGACCACGGATATGATCCCAAAGAAGAAGATATACAGATGTAAGCCGGCGGCAAACTTTGTCAACGAAAAATACTTGACAGCCGTCATTTTGCCGTGTATGATAGGCAGAGTGCCCGTTTAATATTTGTTTCAATGGTTGTGAGCGCTGAATGGAAGATATAGTTCGCCGGACGCTGTTATTTGACTTTTACGGAGAACTGCTGACGAAGCATCAGCAGGAAATATATCAGGATGTTGTCTGCAACGATATGTCCTGCAGCGATGAAGCCGCTCTTCTGGGTGTCAGCCGGCAGAACGTGAATGATCTTGTTCGCCGCGTGGACCGTCAGCTTACGGAATACGAAGCAAAGCTTCAGCTGGTGGAACGATTTCTGAGCATCCGGGAGGAAGTAAAAACAATCAAGAGTGAGGCTTCTTCCAATCGGGGAGACAAAAACAGGATTATTGAGAGCTGCGACAAAATACTGAACGATCTGTGAAAAGGAGTTTGAAGAGTGGCATTTGAGAGCTTAACCGAAAAACTTCAGAATGTTTTCAAAAACCTGCGCGGAAAGGGAAGACTGACCGAGGCGGACGTTAAAACAGCGCTTCGTGAGGTTAAATTAGCCCTGCTGGAAGCGGATGTAAGCTATAAGGTGGTCCGGCAGTTTACAAAAAGTGTTCAGGAAAAAGCCGTCGGCGCCGATGTCATGAACGGACTCAACCCCGGCCAGATGGTGATCAAGATTGTAAACGACGAGCTTGTGACACTAATGGGGGGAGAAACCGCGGAACTGGAGCTTAAGAGTACCTCCCAGCTGACCGTTATTATGATGATGGGACTGCAGGGCGCCGGCAAAACCACGACCTGTGCCAAGCTGGCCGCGCGGCTCAGGAGCAAGGGCAGAACTGTTCTGCTGGCAGCCTGCGACGTTTACCGTCCGGCGGCCATCCGTCAGCTTGAGATCAACGGTGAGAAAGCCGGCGTGGAAGTCTTCACCCTGGGGGATAAGGCGGATCCTGTGGATATTGCCTCCCAGGCAGCTGATTACTGTAAGAAAAACGGTTTTAACGTTCTGATCCTGGATACCGCCGGCCGTCTTCAGATTGATGAAAACATGATGGAGGAACTTGTCCGTATTAAGGATAGTACTCCGGTAGATATCAGCCTTCTGGTAGCCGATGCCATGACCGGTCAGGATGCCGTTAATGTTTCGGAAAGTTTTAACGAGAAGGTGGGAATCGACGGCGTTATTCTCACGAAGCTCGACGGCGATACGAGAGGCGGAGCCGCACTTTCCATCCGGGCTGCCTGCGGACGACCGATTTACTACGCGGGTATGGGTGAAAAATTTACGGACCTGGAACAGTTTCATCCGGACCGCATGGCTTCCCGGATCCTCGGCATGGGCGATGTGATGAGCCTGATCGAGAAGGCTCAGGAAAGCATCGATGAGGAGCAGGCCCGAAAGATGGAGCAGAAGCTGAAAAAGGCTTCCTTCGGATTTGATGACTATCTTGACAGCCTGAACCAGATGAGGAAGATGGGCGGCATGCAGAAGGTGCTTTCCATGATGCCGAACGTCAGCCCGGCCCAGATGCAGCAGCTGGAGGGATCGGTCGATGAAAAGCAGATGAACCGTACGGAAGCAATTATACTTTCCATGACAGCGCAGGAACGAGCCAATCCGGACATCCTGAACGTCTCGCGAAAGCAGCGGATTGCCCGGGGCGCCGGCGTGGACATCAGGGAAGTCAACCAGCTGGTAAAACAGTTTATGGAAGCCCGCAAATTCATGAAGCAGTATGGCGGCATGATGAAGGGCAAGGGCAAACGGGGCGGCTTCGGCGGAAAATTCAGGCTTCCGTTCTGACGGCTTTGAATGGAATAATGGTAAACAGGTTTCAGTAAGGAGGCATTATCCCTTCCGCACGGACCTTTACATATATCCGAAGGAATAAGGAGGTGAAAAAAATGGCAGTAAAAATCAGATTGAGAAGAATGGGACAGAAGAAAGCTCCTTTCTATAGAATCATCGTAGCAGATTCCAGATCTCCGAGAGACGGAAGATGCATCGCTGAGATTGGTACTTACGATCCCTCTCAGGAGCCGAGCGCTTATAAATTTGATGAGGAGGAGACGAAAAAGTGGCTTGCTGCAGGTGCACAGCCCACAGAAGTAGTTGCAAAACTTCTGAAAGCAGCTGGAATCGTTAAATAAGAGGTGCGCAGCTAATGAAAGAAATAGTTGAAGTAATCGCAAAATCTCTTGTGGATGATCCGAGCCAGGTTGTCGTTACCGAAAAGGAAACAAAGAAAGCTATTGTGATCGAGCTCCGTGTTGCCCCGTCTGATATGGGTAAGGTAATTGGGAAGCAGGGGAGGATTGCACAGGCGATCAGAGCTATTGTAATAGCTGCAGCATCGAAGATGGATAAAAAGGTTATTGTTGATATACTGCAGTGATCTCATGCGCGCCGCAGGAAAGGTTTTTCGTTTACAGGAAACCATTCCTTCCGGCGCTTTTCGTTTAAATAATTTCGGGGAATGTTATGACTGAAAATCTTCGTGTCGGCGCCGTCACATCCGTTCACGGATTAAAGGGAGAAGTAAAGGTATTTCCCTTTACGGACAGTGCCGACTGCTTTAAAAAAATAAAACAGGTAAAGGCGGTTCGCCCGGGCGTCCGTCTGCAGGAGGGCGGAAGAGATCTGAAGGTGGAGTCTGTCCGTTTCTTTAAGAATATGGTCATCGTCCATTTTGAAGGAACTGACTCACCGGAGGAAGCACGGAAGCTGATTGGCTTTGAGCTGTGGGTGAAACGGCTGGAAGCACCGGATCCCGGTGAAAACCGGGTATATACAGCGGATCTGGTCGGCCTGAAGGCTGTCGATGAAAACGGAACAGAAATCGGTACTGTCAGGGATATTATGGAAGCTGTCGGGAATGATCTGTATGTCGTAGAACGTGAAGGAAAGGAAGTCCTGATCCCCAATGTGCCGGTTTTTATCCGGAACATTAACTTTGATGCCGGAACAGTTACCATCCATGTGATCCCGGGCCTGCTGAACTGACCGGTCCGAAGGACAAAGGAGAGATACCGAATCATGATGAATTTTCACGTACTCACACTTTTTCCTGAGATGATCGCGGGCGGAATGCATACTTCCATTACCGGCCGGGCGATGGATAAAGGACTGATTACTCTGGAAACGGTAAATATCCGCGATTTCGCGGAGGAACATCGCAAAGGCCGGGTGGACGATTACTCCTACGGCGGCGGAGCCGGGATGATCATGCAGGCAGAACCTGTTTACCGCAGCTGGAAAAGCGTGGCCGATCGAATAGGCCATCCGGTGCGCACGGTTTTCCTGACGCCGCAGGGGCGTGTTTTTAATCAGAGGATGGCGCATGAACTGGCGGACGGTGAGGATCTGATCTTTCTGTGCGGTCATTATGAGGGTGTGGATGAGCGCGTCCTGGAGGAAATCGTGACCGACCCCGTATCGATCGGAGACTATGTGCTGACCGGCGGAGAGCTTCCGGCTATGGTAATGATGGATGCCATTTCGCGGCTGGTTCCCGGCGTACTCAGCAATTCCGATTCGGCGGTAACCGAAAGCTTTGAGGACGGACTGCTGGAGTATCCGCAGTATACGCGCCCGGATATCTGGCACCATAAGCAGGTACCGCCCATTCTCACCTCGGGAGATCATGCCCGGGTGGACCGCTGGCGCCGTGACCGTTCGTTGGAGCGCACCTTCAGGATGCGTCCGGAATTACTGGAAAAGGTACAGCTCAGCCCACAGGACCGGAAAGCACTTTCCGAAATTCGGGTGCAGGAAAACTGAAGACAGGCCTGGAGAAACGAACGAAATTGGTGCCGGTTGAGAGCGCATTTTCGCTTGCATTGCATCCCGGCACATGATAAAATAATACGCGTTGTAATCACCGATGGTCCTCTGTTGCAGTTTCGTGCATTAAGAACATCTATATTTCAGGGAGGTACCCACAATGGAAGACATTATCAGGAGCATCGAGGATGCTCAGCTGAAAGAACATGTTGATGAGTTTAAGGTAGGCGATACGGTAAGAGTTTCCGCACTGATTAAGGAAGGAAACCGTGAAAGAATTCAGGTTTTCGAAGGCGTTGTAATTAAAAAGCAGGGCGGAAGCAACCGCGCAACCTTTACAGTTAGAAAAACCTCAAACGGTGTAGGCGTTGAAAGAACCTGGCCGCTTCATTCTCCGCGTGTTGAGAAGATTGAAGTTGTTCGGGCCGGTAAGGTAAGACGTGCAAAGCTGAATTATCTGAGAGACCGTGTCGGCAAGGCTACAAAGGTTAAGGCAAGTGTTCAGTAACTTTCAGGATGTGTCGGGGGAGACAGAGTTTTCTGTCTCTCTTTTCGTATGCAGATGATTTGGGCCGGACGCCCAGATCCGGAGGAATGACATGGATTATTCCAGCAGATATACAAGACGACCCGGCCGGCATGGCGGCAGCACCGGTCCGGAAACGGAATACCCCGGAGGACCGGATACCTATTCTTCCCAGCCTGACGAATCCGAAATGACTCCCCGGGAAAGAAAGCGCAGGGAGGATGAGCAGCAGAAAATGATTGCAGGACGCCGTTCGAAACGTCCCCTGGCGTATAGGATTTTTATCTGGATTTTTCAGATTGCCCTTGTTCTCCTGATCGCGTATGTTTGCGTGTTCTTTTTCGGACAGACACGCACAAACGTCGGACAGGGGATGGACACGATACTGTCCGGGGGGGATACGGTGCTGATCAATACGCTCACCTATCAGATCCGGGGGCCGAAGCGCGGAGACATTGTTTCCTTCAGACCCAACGGCAATACGTCGAGTCATTCTCTGATCCGGAGAGTCATCGGACTTCCGGGGGAGACCATTCAGATTAAGGACGGAATGATTTATATTGACGGTGAAGTATATCTGGAACAGAAAAATTTTCCGGTGATCACAGACCCGGGAATTGCCAGCCAGCCGGTTACGCTGGGAGATACCGGGTATTTTCTGCTGGGCGATAACCGTAATAACAGCGAAGACAGCCGCAACTCGAATATAGGCGTTACGGATATCAGCATGATTGAGGGAAAGGTCTGGTTTGTCATCCGCCCGTCCAGCCACCGGGGATTCCTGAAATCCTGACGCGAGTGTTTTTTACAGCAGGAGGAATTAAAAAATGGATTATCAGTGGTATCCGGGACATATGGCTAAAGCCAGACGTGAAATGCAGGAAAACATGAAGCTGGTCGATGTAGTTATCGAGCTGGCAGATGCGCGCGTTCCGTCTTCGAGCCGGAACCCGGACATTTCAAGAATTTCCGAAAATAAAGCCCGGATTTTGCTCTTAAACAAGGCGGATCTGGCGGATGAAGCGGTCACGCGGGAGTGGGTACGCTATTATGAGGATCACGGACAAAGGACCATATGCATTAACGCCCGGGAGAAAAAATGGGTCCGCCCGTTTTTTGAACTCGTAAACGAAAACTGCGCAGCTATCCGGGAACGCGAAAGAAAACGAGGCATGAAGGAACGCCCGATCCGGGCGATGGCCGTCGGCATCCCGAATGTCGGAAAGTCTACCTTTATCAATACCATTGCCGGGAAAAATGCGGCGAAGACCGGAAATAAACCGGGGGTAACCCGTGGACAGCAATGGATTCGTCTGAATAAGGATATCAATCTTCTGGACACTCCCGGTATCCTATGGCCGAAGTTTGAAGATCCCGCCGTGGGGCAAAGACTCGCCCTGATCGGTTCGATCCGGGATGAACTTCTCGATAATGTCCAGCTTTGCCATATTCTGACCGATTATCTTAAAAAAAACTATCCTGACGCTCTTTTCGGGCGATACCGGGTGGATGAGTCCCTCGATTACCCAAAGCTGCTGTGCGCGATAGCCTCTGCCCGCGGAGCGGTCAAGCCCGGGAATGAGCCTGACACAGAACGTGCCTGCGCCATCATGCTGGATGATTTCCGCAGTGCCCGCCTGGGCAAAATATCGCTTGAATCTCCCGGTGTCTGAGAATAAGATATTCTCAGGAGGGAACGGTATGGGAAGAAGAGAAGCAAAAAGAAAATCACAAAGCCGGGTGGTAGCCGGCTGGCTCATTTTCATCCTGTTCATCATACTGGCCATCCTGCTGGTGATCCGGATGGTAAATGAGCGTATCGTCATGCCCGATTCAAGCATGTACCCGACCCTGCAGGAGAAAGATGTTCTCCTGGTGGACAAGGTTTCCTATCATTTTACGGATCCGAAGCGCTTTGACGTCGTCGTATTCCCGTCTAAATATCAGGAAAACACCAATTATATAAAACGAATCATTGCCCTTCCGGGCGAAACCATTCAGATCACAGACGGTAAAATTTATATTAACGGCTCTGAACTTACAGAGGCAGAAGATTACGGAACGATTGAAAATCCGGGTCTGGCGTACCAGGCAATCACGTTGCGAACAAATGAATTTTTTGTCATGAGCGACAATCGCAGTGACAGCACCGACAGCCGCGAACCTTCCATTAGCAATGTTGAGACAGACCAGATCATCGGAAAGGTTTTATTTACCGTATGGCCGCTGAAGGATTTCGGTCCGGTGTAAAAAATATACAGGGAGCGTGCAAAAATGGCAGATTCCTTAGCCAGTATCAGGAATGAGTTTGACCGTGGCGGCGATATTGAGCTGAGCCGCCTGATTGAAAAATACAGCAGCGATAAGCGAAGCGGAGTTCAGGCGCTTGTGCACCGGGCCATGCGCCGTCAGGCTTATATTCTCTCCGAAAGAGAGAAGCTGGAGAAGATGCGTGTTTTTGAACATCAGTATGAGGCGCAGGGACTCGTATGCGGAATAGATGAGGCCGGGCGGGGACCGCTGGCCGGACCGGTGGTTGCCGGAGCCGTGATTCTTCCGGAGAATTGCGAAATCCTCGGACTGAATGATTCCAAGCAGCTGACAGAAAAAAAGAGGGAAGAGCTTTACGACGAAATCCAGTATAAAGCCATCGCGGTCGGCGTCGGGATCATCGGTCCGAAGCGCATCGATGAGATCAATATTCTGCAGGCAGATTATGAAGCCATGCGCGAAGCCATTCGTCTTCTTGCGGAAGCGCCGGCGGTACTTCTTAATGACGCGGTGACAATTCCGATGACAGATATTCTGCAGGTGCCGATTGTCCACGGAGATGCCCGATCCGTATCAATCGCGGCCGCCTCCGTGATCGCCAAGGTGACAAGGGATCGTATGATGACGGATCTGGACCGTATGTATCCCGGATACGGCTTTGCAAAGAATAAAGGATACGGGACAGCCGGTCATATTGCTGCGCTAAAAAAAATGGGGCCCTGTGATATCCACCGGCGGACATTCATCACGCATTTTGTGTAAAGAATGAATAAAAGAAAAATCGGCGAAGACAGAGAAGACGCCGTCTGCCGGTGTCTGGAGAGCCATGGATGGACTATTCTGGAAAGAAATTTCCGCGCCCGGTCCGGTGAAATTGATATTATCGCCCGGGAAGGACCGGTGCTTGTATTTGTCGAAGTTAAATACCGCCGTTCGCCGTGCGCCGGCTATGGAAGCGAGGCGGTCGGAAAGCGCAAGCAGAAGACAATGGAGCATACGGCACTTCTGTACATGATGCGCCATCAGATTGATGAAACTACACCCTGCCGCTTCGATGTGGCTGAGATCACCGGCAATCACCTTCATTTGTACCGGGATGCTTTTCGGATGGAGGGCGGATACTGAACAAAAAGGATGGCACCCGGAGCAGAAAGCGTCCGAAACAGGATAATAAATTGGAAACAGGACAATAAATTGAAATCGAATAAAAATACTGGATAAAGCAATGGAAAACAGTCACAGAATAATCCGTGGAATGGAAGTCAGGAGAAAAGGAAATCTTCTGGAAAAGGACAGAATAACCATACATGAGGGGCGGACAGATTCGGCTCCGTATTTGACCTTTCCGCTTCTGGATACCCAGAAGGAGTGGGTGATGCACGCCGTAAGCACGAGGCTCGGCGGTGTGAGCCGCGGAACGGTAAGCTCCATGAACCTAAGCTTTGCGCGGGAAAAAGAGAGTCTGATCCGCGCTGCCAGGGCGGAGAATCCGGGGAAAGAATCCTTTGAGGATGAGACAGCCCAGAGCATAGAAAATGTCCGTGAGAATTATCGGAGAATGGGGATCGCAGCCGGCTTTGTCCCGGACAGCCTCGTTTTTTCCTTCCAGACACATACAGCCAATATCAGGAAAGTAACACTGGAGGATCGCGGCAAGGGGTTTGAACGCGAACGTGATTACAAGGATGTGGACGGTCTGATGACGAATGTGCCCGGGCTTACCCTGACCATTTTTTCGGCGGACTGTGTACCGCTTTTTCTGGCGGACCCGGTTCACCGGGTGATTGCCGCTTCCCATTCCGGATGGCGCGGCACTGTATGCGACATCGGCGGCGAGACCGTGCGGTCGATGCAGCGATCGTACGGAACAAGACCGGAGGACATTATCGCCTGCATAGGCCCGTCCATCTGCCAGGACTGCTATGAAGTCAGCGGGGATGTGATTGAAAGGTTCCGAAGGGCATACGCAGAAAGCACCTGGCCGGCTCTTTTCTATGAAAAAAAGACAGGGGGAACGGAAAAAAAGTACCAGCTGAATCTGCAGGAGGCGTGCCGGCAGAATTTTCTTGCGGCCGGTGTAAAGGAGGAGAATATATCTCTTCCGGACCTTTGCACGCGCTGCAACAGCTCTTTTCTATATTCCCATCGGGCTGCCGGAAGCCCGGATCACGGCCTGCTGGCCGGATTTATACAGATAAAGGCGCCGTAAAGCCCTTTCACTTGACTAATTTTCCCCGCTCATGGTATAAAGTAGGCGTACTTCATTTTCATGAATGATACAAGGATGAATTCAGCATATATTTTTCGGAGGCAGACATAAATGGCTGAGCGTAAAAGCAGTGAAGGTACACAAAGACAGAACATCGAGAACCCGATTCCCGTCGGACCGCTTAAACTAGCCGTTCTGGAAGGAGCGGCCGATCTCGGCAGAAAAGTTGATCAGCAACTGGTACAATTTCGCCATGAAACCCCTCTGCATAAATACCAGAAGAATAACCCCATCCGGGGTTACTGTGAGGACAGTTACCTTTTGAAGCTGGCCTGTCCCCGCTTCGGAACCGGAGAAGGAAAGGGCGTCATCATGGAAAGTGTCCGGGGCTGTGACCTGTACATTCTTGTGGACGTAACCAACTACAGTCTTACGTACAAGATGTTTGGTCAGGAAAATCATATGTCTCCGGACAACCATTACCAGGATTTGAAACGGATCATCAATGCGGCAAATGGTAAAGCAAAGAGAATAACGGTTGTCATGCCCTTCCTCTACGAAGGCCGCCAGCACAAGCGCTCCATGCGTGAATCGCTGGATGCGGCCAGTGCTCTCCAGGAACTGGTGGACATGGGCGTATCGGACATTGTAACCATTGACGCGCATGATCCGCGTGTTCAGAATGCGATTCCCCTCCATGGCTTTGACTCTTTCATGGCTACCTACCAGGCGCTGAAAACGCTGGTCAGCTGCACGCCGGATCTGAAAATCGACGGCGATCATCTGATGGCCGTCAGCCCCGATGAAGGAGCCATGGACCGTGCGGTTTACTTTGCCAATGTTCTTGGAATCGACATGGGGATGTTTTATAAACGCCGTGACTATTCTACCATAGTGAACGGTAAGAACCCGATTGTTGCGCACGAATTTCTGGGTGCATCCGTGGAAGGAAAAGATGTTCTGGTCGTCGACGATATGATTTCGTCCGGCGAGAGCATGCTGGATGTAGCCCGCCAGCTGAAGGAGCGAAAAGCAAAGCGGGTATTTGTCTTTACAACCTTCGGACTGTTTACAGACGGCCTTGAAAAATTTGATGAATACTATGAGAAGGGCTATATCACCAAAGTACTGACAACCAACTGTACTTACCGCACTCCGGAGCTTCTGAAACGCCCGTGGTATGAAGAAGTAGATATGACCAAGTATCTGGCATCCATCATCGATCATCTGAATCATGATGTATCCATCAGCCCGATTCAGTCGCCGACCGTAAAGATCCAGTCGCTGCTGGAGAAACTTCGCTGACAGCGGGGAAGTGTTACGGAAACTGAATAGGCTGATTGCAAAAGGCTGTCTGAAAACAGCCTTTTTTTATGAAAGCGAAAACCTGGGATTTGGAGAGCAGATACTTTGACGGAATATGAAAAAAATGATCTGGCCGCTTCTGAAAACGTAGAGCAGGATGAAGAGATCAGAAAGGAAAATGAGCTCCATGAACACCGGATTGTCTATGTGGAGCCGGAAAGCATCGCCGATGATCTTGGCGTTGAGAGCGGGGATGTGCTGGTAAGCATCAACGGCCAGACAGTAGAAGACGTTTTTGATTATCGTTATCTTATCAATGATGAGGAAATCACGGTACTGATCCGCAAGAAAAACGGTGAAGAGTGGGAACTGCAGATTGAAAAAGAGTATGATGAAGACCTTGGAATTGATTTTGAAAACACTCTGATGGATTCGTACCGCTCCTGCCGGAATAAATGTGTGTTCTGCTTCATCGATCAGCTGCCGGACAGAATGAGAAAAACTCTTTACTTCAAGGATGATGATTCCAGGCTTTCCTTTATCCAGGGCAATTATCTGACGCTGACCAATATGAGCGAGGAGGATCTGGATCGGATCATCCGCTACCGGCTGGAACCGGTCAACATCTCATTCCACACCTTACATCCGGAGCTACGCTGCCGAATGCTGAACAACCGCTTCGCCGGACAGATCATCGAAAAAGCAGACAGGCTGCACCGGGCAGGTATTGAAATGAACGGGCAGATTGTTCTGTGCCGGGGACTGAACGACGGGGAAGAGCTTGAGTACAGTCTGAAAAACTTTGAACAATTTCTGCCGGAATTAAAAAGTGTTTCCATCGTTCCCGTAGGACTGACGCGGTACCGCAGGAACCTGTATCCGCTGGAACCTTTTACGAGGGACGATGCCTTGAAAATCATAGCTCAGATTGAGCGCTGGCAGCAGTATTATTATCAGAAATATGGAACACACCTGGTGCATCCAAGCGATGAGTGGTACATTATGGCAGCTCGTCCGCTGCCGCCTGCCGACCGGTATGACGGATATCTCCAGATTGAAAACGGGGTCGGAATGATCCGGTCTCTGACGGATGAGGTGCACGAATACCTGGACAATATTTCCGGAGATGACCGGGAGACAGAGGCAGCGGTAGCGACCGGTCTTCTGGCGTACCCTTATGTCCGGAAACTGTGCGATGAGATCCGTATTAAATTTCCGAATGTGTCCGTTCATGTATATCCGATACAAAATGTTTTCTTCGGAGAGCGGATCACGGTGGCCGGCCTTCTGACCGGACAGGATCTGAAAAAGCAGCTTTCCGGAAAAGTGTCCGGCATCCGGCTGCTGCTTACGAAAAGCATGCTGAAGGCAGGAGAACCTGTATTTCTGGACGACGTTTCCGTTCCGGAACTTGAAAAATCTTTACAGACAAAAATCCGTATTGTAGAATCGGACGGAGAAGACTTTGTAAATGCCTGCATTGAAAAAGATAAGGAGAATATATGAGCAAACCAGTGGTGGCGATCGTCGGCCGTCCGAACGTAGGAAAATCGACGTTATTCAATCTGCTTGCCGGCGAGAATATCTCCATCATCAAGGATACTCCCGGAGTAACCAGGGATCGGATCTATGCGGATGTAGGATGGACGGACCGCAGATTTACACTGATCGACACGGGAGGCATTGAGCCGAATACCGATGATATCATTCTTTCCCAGATGGCTGAACAGGCACAGATGGCGATCGATACGGCCGACGTTATTATTTTTATGACGGATCTGAAACAGGGACTCGTGGACGCCGATCTGCGGGTGGCTGATCTTCTGCGCCGTTCCCGCAAGCCGATCGTGCTGGCTGTGAATAAAGTGGATAATTTTCTGCGGGATGAAGCAGCCGTCTATGAATTTTATAATCTCGGGATCGGGGAACCGTTCCCGATTTCCTCCGCCAACCGGCAGGGTATCGGGGACCTTCTGGACGAAGTGACCGGCCATTTCCCGGAAAAAGATGCACAGACGGAGGAGGATGCCCGCCCGAAGATTGCGGTGATCGGAAAGCCGAACACGGGAAAATCTTCTCTTATCAATAAGCTGCTGGGGGAAAACCGGCTGATTGTTTCCAACATTGCCGGGACAACCCGCGATGCGGTTGACACGGCCGTCACGTATAACGGTAAAGATTATGTGTTTATTGACACGGCGGGGCTGCGCCGCAAGAGCAAAATCAGGGAAGATATCGAGCGGTACAGCATCATCCGGGCCGTAACAGCGGTGGATCGTGCCGATGTGGCGGTAGTCATGATAGACGCGGAGGAAGGCGTGACGGAGCAGGATGCGAAGATCGCCGGCATTGCCCATGATAAGGGAAAAGGCATCATCATTGCCGTGAACAAATGGGATGCCATCGAGAAAAATGACAAGACGATGTACCGCTTCAGCGATAAGGTTAAACAGGTGCTGTCCTTTCTTCCGTACGCACAGATCGTCTATATCTCGGCGAAAACGGGACTGCGGATCCAGAACCTTTTTGCCTGCATTGACCGGGTGATTGAGAACCAGAGCCGGCGGATTCAGACCGGCGTGCTGAACGATGTGCTCTCCCAGGCTGCCGTTATGCATCAGCCTCCCTCCGACAAGGGAAAGGTGCTGCGCATGTACTACATTACACAGGTATCCGTGAAGCCTCCGACGTTTGTTATTTTTGTCAACAATAAGGAACTGATGCATTTTTCCTATCTTCGCTATATTGAAAATCAGTTTCGGGAAGCCTTTGACTTTGAGGGAACGGCGCTGAAATTTATCGTCCGTGAACGAAGCCAGAAGGATACCCCGTAAGAGGGACCGGATACGGCGCTGTATGGTTGTTTTTTTCATCCGTCTGCCGAAGGGAAAACGGATGGACGGATCGGATGCTGCAAGGGAAAGGAAGAGATGTAAATGTTTCGTTTATGGTGTTTGCTGACCGGCTATGCCTTTGGTATGCTGCAGACAGCATATTTTTTAGGCAGAGCCCATGGCATTGACATTCGAAAATATGGAAGCGGAAACCTCGGTACCACCAATGTCATGAGGACTCTCGGGAAAAAGTGGGGGATTCTGACTTTTCTCGGCGACTTTTTCAAGTGTGCTGCGGCTGTCCTGGTTTCCTGGGCTATTTTCAAAGGATCACATCCGGATGTGGTTCCGCTTCTGACGGTATATACGGGCGCCGGAGTCATTCTCGGACACAATTTTCCGTGTTATCTGCATTTTAAGGGCGGAAAGGGAATTGCCTCCTCCGCCGGCATGTATTTCATGCTGTCCCCGGTTTTCTGTGCGATCGGGTTTGCTCTTTATTTTGTCGTATTTGCGCTGACAGGTTACGTTTCCCTCGGGTCGATTTCCATTTATCTTTATATTTTCTTTGGCACGGTTATCTGCGGCCAGAATGGCATTTTGTTTCACATGACGCAGCCGCATCTGAATGAGATGTATCTGATCATCGGCCTTCTGACGGCGATGGCGGTCTGGGAACACCGCGGCAACATCAGCCGCCTGCTTCAGGGAACGGAACGTCGGAGCAGCATGTTCGGTCATGGCGGCAGGAAAACTAAAAATTCTTAAGTGAATACAGATTGTAAAAATCTTTTGCCGATAATATTGACATTGGCAAAAGATTTTTTTATAATTAGAGAAATTTAATTTTTCACTTTAAAGGAGGAAAGCAAAGGCATGAGGAGAAATTTGGGAGTCAGGATTACGGCGGTCAGTGCTGCGGCTGTTATGGCAGCGGCTGTGGCTCCGGCAACGGTGATGGCTGACAATGAAACATATACCGTCGGCATCTGCCAGCTGGTACAGCATCCGGCGCTGGATGCAGCTACCCAGGGGTTTGAGGATGCCCTTACGGACAAGCTCAAGGATGCCGTAACTTTCGACTATCAGAACGCTGCCGGTGATTCAGCTACCTGCGCCACCATCGTAAACTCATTCGTATCCAGTGAATATGACCTGATTATGGCAAACGCAACTCCGGCACTGATTGCAGCCCAGCAGGCGACGGACTCCATTCCGATTCTGGGAACCTCTATCACGGATTATGCGACGGCGCTGGGGATTGAGGACTGGACCGGAACGGTTGGCGGGAATATCTCCGGAACCTCTGACCTGGCTCCGCTGGATCAGCAGGCCGCTATGCTGGAGGAACTTTTCCCGGATGCAAAAACCGTAGGCATTTTTTACTGCTCGGCGGAGCCGAACTCCAAATACCAGGCAGACACAATCCAGGGGTATCTGGAGGATGCAGGTCTTACGGTCAACACCTACACATTCGCGGACAGCAATGATATACAGTCGGTTGTGACAACCGCCGCCGGTGAGAATGATGTTCTCTATGTCCCGACGGACAATACCGCCGCTTCCTGCGCTGAGCTGGTCGGCAATGTCGTCAGAGAAGCCGGGATACCGGTCGTCGCAGGCGAAGAGGGTATCTGCAAGGGATGTGGAGTTGCCACTCTTTCCATCAATTACTATGATCTCGGCTATGAAACCGGCAAGATGGCCGCATCGATTCTCGCGGACGGTGCAGACATTTCAACGATGGCAATCCAGTACGCGCCGAAGGTTACAAAAGAATACAATGCCGATATGTGTGAGGCTCTTGGCATAAAAGTTCCGGATGATTATGTTGCTATCGGAGCTGAGGAAGCTGCCACAGAAGGCGCAACGGAGTAACTATTATTTCGAAAAAAATAGAAAAGAAGCACAAAACAGCCGCAAATTTGCTTGCGGCTGTTTTTATCGCAGTATATAATCTGAAGATAAAAGATTAAAAACACGTAAACTGATTTATTACCGGAGGCAATCATGAATTTACTTGCGCTCAATCCCGCCACATTGGTGAAAGCTCTTCCTGGCAACGTAGCCCAGGGGCTTATCTGGGGCATTATGGCCATGGGGGTGTATATGACTTTCAGACTGCTCAGTTTTTCAGATCTTACCGTGGACGGATCCTTTGCCACAGGAGGTGCCGTGGCGGTTATGGCGATCCTTGCCGGAGTTCCGGCTCCCCTGGCCCTTCTGTATTCATTTCTGACCGGCATGCTGACAGGACTCGTTACCGGACTGCTTCACACAGCCTTCGGAATCCCGGACATCCTGTCCGGAATTCTGACGCAGATTGCCCTGTATTCTGTAAACCTGCGTATTATGGGAAACATGGCCAACAAGCCGGTGTCGGTTGACAAGTTCTTCCTGGTGGTTTCATCGAGAAATATTTCAAACGCGATTTTATTCGGAGTCATCATGATCGCCGCTTTGATTGCCGCTCTTTACTGGTTCTTCGGGACAGAATTCGGCTGTTCCATCCGCTCCACCGGCTCCAACCCGGCCATGTCCCGCGCCCAGGGCATCAACACAAATATTACCAAGGTGTTTACCCTTGCACTTTCCAACGGCTTTGTCGCCATGTCGGGCGGCCTGCTGTCTCAGTATCAGGGCTTTTCAGATATCAATATGGGTCGCGGATCCATCGTGATCGGACTGGCTGCCATCATTATCGGTGAAGTCCTTGGAGAAGCTATCTTCGGGAAGAAGCTTAACTTTGCCGGCCATCTTGTTTTTGTTGTGATCGGAAGCATCATCTATTACATTGTGATCGGTGTGGTTCTGTGGCTGAAGATGCCTTCCAATGACCTGAAACTTTTCACAGCATTGATTGTTGCCGTTTTCCTGGCCATACCGAACCTTCGCGCGAAGATCAGCAACAGTTACGCAAGGGCGGCAAAAAACGGCACCGTCACGATCGAAAAGTCCAGGGAGGTCTGAGTCATGCTTGAAATCACGGATATTTTTAAGACGTTCAATAAAGGTACGATTAATGAAAAGCCGGCTCTCCGAGGTGTTTCTCTTAAACTTGAGACCGGGGATTTTTGTACGATCATTGGAGGAAACGGAGCCGGAAAGTCAACCATGCTCAACGCTATTGCCGGAGTATGGCCGGTGGACGCCGGCGCCATCACAATTGACGGGAAAAACATTACCGGCTATCCGGAGTACAGGCGCGCAAAATTCCTGGGCCGCGTTTTCCAGGATCCGATGACCGGAACCGCGGCGAACATGTCCATCGAGGATAACCTGGCGCTGGCCGCCCGCCGCGGTGAAAAGCGAGGCCTTCGATGGGGCATTACAAAAGATGAGCGTGAAAGATACCATGAGGAGCTTAAAATTCTGGAACTTGGCCTTGAAACCCGCATGACGACGAAGGTAGGACTTCTCTCCGGAGGACAGCGCCAGGCCCTGACGCTTCTGATGGCGAGTCTGAAGCAGCCGAAGCTTTTGCTTCTGGATGAGCATACGGCTGCGCTGGATCCGAAAACAGCCGCAAAGGTTCTGGGACTTACCGAAAAAATAGTCAATGAGCAGAAGCTGACGGCTCTTATGGTGACCCACAATATGAAAGATGCCATCCGGATGGGCAATCGTCTGATTATGATGAATGAGGGTAAAATTATCTACGATGTCCGTGGAAAGGAAAAGGACAATCTGCAGGTTTCGGATCTGCTTGAAAAATTCGGCCAGGCATCCGGCGGTGAATTTGCAAATGACCGTATGATCCTGAGCAGCTAATTAAAGCCAGAGAAAAATCGGAGGTTTTATGCCAGAAATCAAATTCAGTGAAGTCATGCGGAAACGGCAGACGCTCTCGTTTGAGGTATTCCCGCCGAAAACGGAGAAGGGATTTCAAAATCTGCAGACGGTGTTTGATCATTTAAAAGAATACCGGCCGGAATACATTTCCGTAACGTACGGCGCCGGCGGCTCCAACATCGGCGCCAACCGGAAAGTGTGCAGCATGATCCGCGGGGAAGGGATCACGCCGATGACCCATTTTTCTGTCGTCCGCAACCGTTCGGGAGCCATAAAGGAACAGCTGAACAATTATCTTTCCGATGGGATCGATCATGTGCTTGCGCTTCGCGGCGATCTTCCGAACGGAGAAAAAACAACGCTGGGAGATTTTCAGTATGCCTCCCAGCTTGTTGAATTTATCCGCAGCACGTACGGGGATCGCTTCGAGATTGCCGTTGCAGGCATGCCGGAAGGCCATGTGGAGAATGATTCTATGCAGAGCGACATCGGATACCTGAAGCTGAAGCAGGACTGCGGTGCCGATTATATCATGACACAGCTTTGCTGGGATCCGGATGCGTTTGAGCGCTGGCTGGATGCGATCCGCAGGGCAGGCGTCACCATGCCGGTGGACGTCGGCATCATGCCGCTGCTTAGCATAAAATCGGCGGTCACCATGGCTTTGTCCAGAAACGGATGCGTTTTTTCACACGATCTTGCCCGCCTGATATCCAAATACTGGATTTTCCCGGATCCCTTTGATTCCAGCCCGCCTTTCGAGGATGATCAGCGGCAGCAGAAAATGGATGATTTCAGGAAAGCCGGTATTGAGTACACCATTAAACTGATGGAAAGATACAGAACCATGGGCATCAGCGGATTCCACATGTATGCGCTGAACCGCTGGAAGGAAGTTGCAGAAATTCTGGACGGGTGCGGATACGCCCGTCCGGGTTCTCATTCGTAATCGCACAGAAAGCACAATAGCAGGAGGACATTTCATGCCATTTATCTCAAAGTCGGGAAAGTCCGCCTCCCGGATTTGCGAAGTGACGGTCGGAACCGGGGACAGGGCGGTAACAGCAGGCGGTGAAAGCTCGCTGCCGTTCTATACGTTTGACGGAAAAACACCGAACCGTCCCAGGACTGGAATAGAAATTACAGACGGCGGCGTCGCCGATCAGCCGGCGGTTGTACAGAAATATTATGACGGTTGCGTCAGCGCAGCAGACATGGCCAGGAAAGCTTCTTCTTTTGAGGGAGTTGACTTTATCTGTCTGGCGCTGACCGGAGCAGATCCGAATGGGAAAAACAGGCCGGCTGATGAGCTGATGGAAACTGTCCGGGCTGTCGCAGATGCTACGGATCTTCCGCTGGCGGTAAGCGGCTGCGACAATGCGCAAATCGATGCCGGACTTCTACGGAAAGCCGCACAGGTTCTGAAGGGCAGAAATGCGCTCATGCTTTCCGCACGGGAAGAAAATTATGAAAGCGTGAAAAAGACGGCTGCGCCGGAATTCGGACAGAATATCGGGGCGGAATCCGCCGACGATATCAATCTTGCCAAGCAGCTGAATATCCTGCTGCTTCAGGCGGAGGTTCCGGAGAATAAGATTATTATGCAGCCGGGAACGGCGGCCTGCGGCTATGGATTTGAGTATGTCATTTCCACAATTGACCGGATCCGCCTGGCGGCGCTGCAGCAGTCGGACAAAACACTGCAGATGCCAGTGATTACGCCGGTGGCACAGGAAGCCTGGTCGGTCCGGGAGGCGGCAGCCACGCAGGACGAGATGCCGGAATGGGGCAGCCAGGAAGAACGGGGAATTGATATGGAAGTAGAGACGGCAGCTGCTGTGCTGGCTGCAGGCAGCGACGCCGTTATTTTGAAACATCCGGAAAGTGTCCGGACGATTGCCGCGATGACAGCGGCACTGACACAGGGAGGGCAGTAAATTGGCATTAAAAGGTATTGACATTTTTAAGCTGTCTCCAAAGAAAAACTGCCGGGAATGCGGCTGTCCAACCTGTCTTTCTTTTTGCATGAAGGTGGCGCAGGGAGCGGTTCATCCTGACAGATGCCCGTATTTCACGAAGGAGGCAAAAGCAAAAATTGCTGAATCTTCCGAGCCTGCCATGAGAACCATTACGGCAGGAGACGGGGATACAACGTATGCCCTCGGCGGTGAAACGGTTCTTTTCCGCCATGAGAAGGCTTTTGTAAGTCCGACAAGGTATGCAGTCTGCCTTTCTTCTGCCATGAGCCCGGAGGAAGCGGACAGAAAACTGGAGGAAATGCGGAGGGTTGACTATGTGCGCATCGGTGAGCGCATGTTTGTCGAGATGGTTGAAATAGAAGACAGCACCGCGTGTGCCGGTGATGGTCATACGAATTTGCAGGAACGGTATGCTGAACTGATACAAAAAGCGGCAAAACTGAAAGACCGCGTGCTGATTCTGACTACGCATAACACTGACCTTGCATCGAAGGCCGTGGATTATCTTTTATCGACCGGAAACCGCAATTTCATTCTGAACGGGGCGGATTTTAATAATTACGCGGAAATGAATGCCCTCGCTGTTCAGGCGCATATTCCGCTCGGTGTTTTTGGCGGAAATAACGATGAACTATACGATACCATAGCGCTGCTTGAAAAGCTGGGCAACAGGAACCTCCTTTTTAACGCGCCGGATACGGATGTACAATCCGCCTTTTCCACGACGGTACAGTTTCGCCGTGCCGCCATTAAGGACGGCAATCGCACCTGCGGATATCCATCAATCGTTCATGTGAATAAACTGGCCGGCGCTGATGCACATCTTGAGGCGGCACTGCTTTCCCTGTTCACGGTCAAGTATGGCTCCATCCTGATTGCAGACCGGATGACCTATGCGCTGGCAAATCCGCTGTATGGACTTCGCCAGAACATCTTTTCGGATCCGCAGAAACCCATGCGCGTAGAGCCGGGGATTTATCCGATCAATGGCGCAGATGAAAACAGTATTCTGCTGACAACCACCGATTTTGCACTCACCTGCTTTCTGGTGGAGGGAGAACTTGAACGCTCCGGCGTACCGTGCAATCTGGTCATCACAGATGCCGGCGGCTACTCGGTTCTAACCAGCTGGGCCGCCGGAAAGCTTTCCGCCTCCAGCATTGCTTCTTTTGTAAAGGAAAATGTTGAGCCGAAGGTTAAATGCCGGACACTCTGCATTCCCGGAAAGGTTGCGGTTCTGAAGAAGGATCTTGAAAAAAAACTACCGGGCTGGAAAATTTTCACGGCCCCGCGGGAAGCTATCCAGCTGGGTAAATTTTTGAAGGATATGCAAAGAGAAAACAACTGATTTCCAAAATCAGGCTGCTTGAATACAGGAGAATGGTCATGGGAAAATTTATTGTCATCGGAGAACGGCTGTCCGCTACGGCATCGTCCGTAAACAGAGCTTTTGCTGAAATGGATCCGGAACCGATACTTGAGAGGGCTTCCGCCCAGCTGAAAGCAGGTGCCGTCTGCCTTGATGTTAATATCGGTCCGGCGGAGGACAACGGCCCGGAGATTATGAAGTGGGTGGTTCGTCTGCTTCAGGATAATTTTGACAACGTACCGTTATCACTGGACACTTCCAACAAGGCAGCCATTGAGGCTGGCATTTCTGTATACAACCGTTCCAGGGGAAAACCGATTGTAAATTCGGCGGATGCTGCAGGGCGGCTGGACTATATGGATCTGGCGGCTGCGAACGATGCCATCTGCATCGCGCTTTGCAACGGGGATGGAATTGCCAGGGACAACGATGAGCGGATGGGCTACTGTCAGACGCTTCTTGAACATGGCCTTGAACTTGGAATGAGTGAGGATGATATCTGGTTCGATCCCATGTTTCTCGTCATTAAGGGAATGCAGGATAAAGTGAAGGAAATGCTTGAATGCATCCATATGTTTTCAGAGATGGGGCTTCACTCAACCGGCGGACTTTCCAACAGCAGCAACGGAATGCCGAAGGCGATCCGCCCGGTCATGGACAGCTCCATGATCGCCATGGCCATGATGCAGGGGTTAACCTCCGCCATCGTCAATCCAAACAATACACGGCTGATGGAAACAATCAAATCGTGCGACATCATCCTGGGGAATACGCTTTACGCGGATTCCTATCTGGAACTGTAAGCAGCAGGGATATTTTGCCGGCGGCCGGAAAAGCAAATCCGAACCGCCGGCTTTTTGATTTTTCATTGGAGAGGAATGCGATGTATACAGTAACCTGTCTGTCACCGGACCGTGAGGCTTTTTCATTCAGGACATCTGCGGGCGACAGTATGCTGGATGCCGCGCGAAGGGCTGGAATCGGGCTGGATGCTCCCTGCTCGGGACACGGTATATGCGGCAAATGTAAAATACAGCTGATTTCCGGACAGGTGGAGGAGGATCAGCGCGGAAATATCCGGAAGGAGGAATACGAAGCAGGCTGGCGCCTGGCCTGCCGGATCCGTCCGCTTTCCGATTGTACGGTCCGGATCCCGGATGCATCTTTTGTCAGCCGGGAGAATATGATTATTGCGGGCAGTCAGAACGACGCGGAAAAAGCATCTTTTATGTCAAATGCACGCCTGGCCGGGGTGTTTCCGGATACGGATCTGCTTCCGTTTCATCTTCAATTGCCGAAGCCTTACGACAGGGATACGCGGCCGGATCTTGAACGGCTTTGCGATGAGTTGAAAAAGGCATTCGGGTATGAACATCTGCGTGTTCCGTTTTACATACTGAAAAGTCTTGCACGGGTACTTCGGCGGGGAGATTTTTCTGTCTCCGGCGTCCTTGAAACGGACAGGGACAACAGGGCGGCACAGGTCCTTTCCATCTGGCCGGACAGAACATACCGGCGGGTGCAGGAGAAAGATATCAGGCAGAACAATGCAGCGGGCCGGGAAGAGAGGATGGATAATAATGCCTGCTTCGCCGGCACGGAAAGAGAGAGGCTGGCCGGAGCTGCATTCGACATCGGAACGACCACGGTTGTCGGAATTCTTGCAGATCTTCAGACCGGAGAAATTCTGGCACAGAATGCGGCCGCCAACGCACAGCTTCGGTACGGTGCAGATGTGATCAGCCGGATCATCGAATCCTGCCGGGAGGAAGAAGACGAAATAAAGGACGGTAAAGGAGAAGAATGGGACCTTGCTACCGGGGAGAAAGACGGCAGCGAACGCCTTCAGAATGCGCTCATCCGTGAAACCCTGAATCCGATGATCCGGAGAATGTGTTCAGAGGCCGGTCTGGAGCCGGATCGGATCAGCCGTATCTGCATTGCGGCGAACACGACGATGAACCATCTGCTTTGCGGTGTCTACGCGGACCCGATCCGGCTTGAACCCTGGGTTCCCAGCTTCTTTGACGCGGAGGATATACGGGCCGGCGATCTGAACATTCTCTCATCCCCGGGCGCCCGGGTTATCCTTTCCCCGAATATCGGAAGCTATGTGGGCGGAGATATTACAGTTGGGACCTATGTAAGCGGTTTGTGGGACCGCCCGGAACTTTCTTTATTTATTGATCTGGGCACGAACGGGGAAATTGTTCTGGGAAATAAGGAATTCATGCTTAGCTGCGCATGCTCCGCCGGACCTGCCTTTGAAGGCGGTGATATCAGCTGCGGTATGAGAGCGGCACAGGGAGCGGTCGATACGGTGCGGATCAACCCGCAAACCATGGAACCTTCTTTCACGGTCATCGGTGATACGAATCCGGCCGGTTTGTGCGGATCCGGAATGATCGACCTGACGGCGGAACTTTTCCGATGCTCCATCATTGACCGGCGTGGAAAATTTGTCCGGAGCGGACGAAGAATCCGCCGGGATGAGGATGGAATCGGTTTCTATATTCTTTCTGATCCGGACCGCCCGGGACCGGCCGTCGAATTCAGCGAGGTAGATATTGATAATTTTATACGTGCCCGGGGAGCTGTATTTTCGGCTATCCGCACCATGCTCCGTCAGATGGATCTGTCTGCGGACGACATTGAAAGCATCTGTATTGCAGGCGGAATCGGCAGCGGGATCAACATCGAAAATGCCGTGCAGATCGGCATGCTGCCGGACGTTGAGAGAAGCCGTTTTCACTACCTTGGGAATACGTCACTTGAGGGGGCCTACCGCATGCTTATTTCCGATGAAGCCGTCCGCAGGGTGCTTGAAGTTTCCAGACGCATGACGTACATTGAATTATCGCGGGATCCTTCCTACATGGAAGAATTTGTGGCCAGCTGTTTCCTTCCTCACACGGATGAGACACTGTTCCCCTCCGCCGCCCGGAAAAAAGATGGTACGTAAAGAATTATTGCAGCTTTCTTTGAATACATAAGGAGGATTTTCCATGGGGTTTTCTACATTATCCTGCAGTCAGTTTGTTGATGAATTAAGTTCAAAAAAGCCGGTTCCCGGCGGCGGCGCCGCATCGGCACTCGCCGGCGCCGTTGGAACCGCACTTGGAAATATGGTTGGTTCTCTGACGGTCGGCAAAAAGAAATATGCCGCCGTCGAGGAAGAAATGTACGATCTGAAGGCGAAATGCGACTTTTTGCAGAAGGAATTGCTCGCTTTAACTGAAAAGGATGCCGTAGTGTTTCAGCCTCTTGCCCAGGCCTATCAGCTTCCCTCGGGTACGGAGGAGGAAAAGAAAAAAAAGGCGGAAACCATGGAAGTGTGTCTTAGGAATGCCAGCCAGGTTCCGCTGAAAATCATGGAAAAATGCTGTATGGCTCTTGATCTGATGAAAGAATTTGCCGCCAGGGGATCGAAGATGGCTGTTTCCGATGCCGGCGCCGGGGCTGCCCTGTGCCGGGCAGGCCTTCAGGGAGCCGCGCTGAATGTCTATATCAATACCAGGCCCATGAGGGATCGTGCCTGTGCGGAACAGTACAACCGGCGGGCGGATGAAATGCTTCAGAAATATGTTCCGCTGGCGGACAGTATCGTAAGCCAGGTAGAAAAAGAACTGAAAGCCCAGTGAGACGGGACAGGAAAATGCTCTGTCCGGAAAGAGAGGAAAACATGGCCCGGATTTTGTCAGGAAAGGAAACAGCATCCTTTATCAATAAACGAACCTCCGATACCGTCCGACGGCTGAAGGAGCGTGGAATCGTTCCGACGCTGCATATTCTGCGTGTGGGCGAAAATCCGGCGGATTTGTCTTATGAGCGAAGCGCTGAAAAGAAGTGCCGCGGCATGGAGATGGAAGTGGAGAAGACCGTATTCCCGGAAGATGTATCCGGCGAGGCGGTCCTTAAGAAAATCAGACAGCTGAATGAAGATAAGCATGTGAACGGAGTTCTTCTGTTCCGGCCGCTGCCGGAAAACCTGGACGCAGATAAGATTGTGAATACTCTCGATCCGTCCAAGGATGTCGACAGCATGACGAATTTATCTCTGGCCGGCGTGTTCGCGGGAAAGAAGCTGGGCTTCCCGCCCTGCACTGCGCAGGCCTGCATGGAAATTCTGAATTATTACGGAATTGACTGCCGCGGAAAGAAAGCCGTGGTCGTCGGCCGCTCGCTCATCGTAGGAAAACCGGTATCCATGCTGCTGCTGGGGCAGGACGCCACCGTCACGGTCTGTCATTCCAGGACCGTGGATCTTCCGTCGATAACACGCTGTGCGGACATTCTGATTGCCGCTGTGGGACGAGCCGGGATGATCGGCGCGGAGCATGTATCCGAAGGCCAGATTGTTCTCGACGTCGGTATCAACAGCAAACCGGGAGGCGGAATATGCGGTGATGTCGACTTTGAAGCCGTCTCCCCGATAGCGGGCTTCATTACGCCTGTCCCCGGCGGAGTAGGCGCTGTAACCACTTCCGTGCTCCTTTCCCATGTGGCCAGGGCAGCCGAAAGACATAACGGCCTGGAATAAGCAGAAAATACCTTCGGATGGCATTATATTTTTTCCGTATAATTCATAAAATAAACTTAATTATATTAAGTGTTATGAAGGATAAGTAAAAATAAACAAGTAATTGTTGTATTAACTTAAATTATTTATTATAATAAGCCACGTCAAAACATTTTCGATATAAACAGGGGGCTGACCGAAAAAAGTTCAGAATCGGCAGTCCTGCCAGGTCACAGGAGGAAAATCATATGTCATACGTAGATGATGTCTATGCCATGGTCCAGAAAAGAGATGGTCACGAGCCGGAATTTCTGCAGGCAGTGAAGGAAGTACTTGAATCTCTTCGTGTTGTAATCGAGGCAGATGAGGAAGCGTACCGCAAGGATGCTATTCTGGAAAGGCTGGTTACTCCGGAAAGAGTTATCGAATTTCGTGTTCCATGGTTCGATGACAAGGGAGAAGTTCATGTAAACATGGGCTACCGTGTTCAGTTCAGCAGTTCCATCGGACCGTACAAGGGCGGCCTTCGTTTCCATCCGTCCGTAAACCTCAGCATCATCAAATTCCTCGGCTTTGAGCAGTGCTTCAAGAACTCACTGACGACGCTTCCGATCGGCGGCGGCAAGGGCGGTTCTGATTTTGATCCGAAGGGCAAGTCTGATCGCGAAGTTATGCGCTTCTGCCAGAGCTTCATGACGGAACTGTATCGTCATATCGGACAGGATGTCGATGTACCGGCCGGTGATATCGGTGTGGGCGGCCGTGAAATCGGTTATCTGTTCGGACAGTATAAGAGGATCCGCGACAGCTATGATGCCGGCGTTCTTACCGGAAAGGGACTGTCCTTCGGCGGATCTCTGGCCAGAACACAGGCGACCGGCTATGGCCTTATGTATTTCACCCACGAGCTTCTGAAGGATCACGGCATTGAATTTGCAGGCAAGACAATTGCCGTATCCGGTTCCGGCAACGTTGCCATTTACGCTATCGAAAAGGCAACCCAGCTGGGAGCAAAGCCGGTAACCTGCTCGGATTCCACCGGCTGGATCTATGATCCGGAAGGAATCGATGTAGCTCTTCTGAAGGAAGTAAAGGAAGTAAAGAGAGCACGTCTGACCGAGTATGCAAAGAACAGACCGGGCGCTGTTTATCACGAAGGCAGGGGCGTATGGGTTACAAAGGTTGATCTGGCAGCTCCGTGCGCAACGCAGAACGAGCTGACGCTGGAGGACGTGAAGACACTGAAGGCAAACGGCTGCATCGGCGTATTTGAAGGTGCGAACATGCCGACCACCTACGAGGCTACGCAGTTCATTCTTCAGAATGGCATGCTCTTCAGCCCGGGCAAGGCATCCAACGCCGGCGGTGTAGCTACCTCCGCATTTGAAATGAGCCAGAACTCCGAGAGACTTTCCTGGAGCTTTGAGGAGGTTGACAGCAAGCTGCAAGGCATCATGACGAATATCTACCATGCATGTGATGACGCTGCAAGGAAGTACGGCATGGAAGGAAATTATCTGGCAGGTGCAAACATCGCCGGTTTCCTGAAAATTGCCGATGCCATGAAGGCACAGGGCGTCGTCTGATTCCGTAAAAATGTGTGAATCCCGGCAAAACGAAAGCGATTTGTGTAAGGAACTGCCGCACCGCGGCAGTTCCTTCTTCTCCGGTTTTCTTTCAGAGCGTTCAGCACTTTTTTACAGCGTTCAGTATTTTTACAGCGTTCAGTATCGGAAGAAATAATAATTTGTCCTTGCATTTTTCATGAAAATCAGTATACTGGAAGGGTAGATGTGCAGGTGTAGTTCATTGGTAGAACACCAGCTTCCCAAGCTGGGGAGGCGGGTTCGATTCCCGTCATCTGCTTTATATGGGTCCCGGCCCGGATGCATCCAGCATCCGGGCCGGGACTTTTTCTGCAGGGTCAGCCCTATGGAGGCACAGGATATTCCCGGA
Organism: uncultured Eubacteriales bacterium; assembly: GCA_900318615.1. Classification (GTDB taxonomy): domain Bacteria; phylum Bacillota; class Clostridia; order Lachnospirales; family Lachnospiraceae; genus Merdiplasma. The sequence continues at coordinate 43,811 of ONLK01000001.1, read as the reverse complement.
CGGCTGCCGGCCGCTGCCCTGCCGCCGTCATTCCGGTCCTTTATGATCGTAAGTTCGGAAGAACAAAAATCTGCCCGGAAAGAGCGTGAATACATGGATTGAGCCAACCGGCAGCTATAGATTCGGCTTATAGCGGGCTATAGGCAACTTCTATTAGCTGAAAAGTATGTTTTATATTGACTTCTTTTCCGGATAATGGTAAAACCGTAACATCAGATCGGAGATGAAACACATCTTCGGAGAATAAAGGAGGAGAAGTCACATGAACAAGAAAATTACTGCAGGCTTAGCTGCCATATCTTTATTTGCATCCGTATTTTCAATGACGGCTATGGCCGATGATGATACTACAATTACGGTTGCTGCATCCCCGACGCCGCATGCTGAAATCCTGGAGCAGGCGAAGCCGCTTCTGGAGAAACAGGGCTACACACTGGATATCAAAGTATTTGAGGATTACGTACAGCCGAACAAGGTTGTGGATTCCGGCGAGATGGATGCAAACTATTTTCAGCACATCCCATATCTTGAAAACTTCAACGAGGAGAACGGAACGGATCTGGTAAATGCCGGCGGCATTCATTATGAACCGATGGGAATTTTCCCGGGAACAAAGAGTTCTCTGGATGATGTCGAAGAAGGTGATACGATCGCCCTTCCGAATGATCCGACCAACGAAGCAAGGGCTCTGCTGCTGCTTCAGGATAACGGGCTCCTTACCCTGAAACCGGATGCCGGAATCAACGCAACCGTCAATGATATTGAGGAGAATCCTCATGATCTGAAGTTCCAGGAACTGGAAGCTGCCCAGGTAGCCAGAGTTAAGGATGAAGTTGCGTACATGGTAATCAACGGCAACTATGCTATTCAGGCCGGCTTCTCCGTTGCCAAAGATGCTCTAGCTTATGAAACCAGCGATTCCAAGGCAGCTCAGACCTACGTAAATGTCATTGCCGTAAAGTCCGGAAATGAAAACTCCGATAAGATCAAGGCTCTGGTAGGAGTACTTCAGTCTGATGAAATCAAACAGTTTATCAACGATACCTATGATGGCGCCGTTGTTCCGTTTGATCCGGAAAGTGCGGAAGCTGCAACGGAGGGAGCGACCGAGTGATTCATCCGTTCGGGTGCGGATTTTGTACAGACCGACTTTTCGTGGACAAAATCTAAAATATGATATAAGATAGCAGGGATAAATCTTATAAAGGCCTGTCGGCTGGGCAGGCGGTAATACCTGCTCATAGTTAACAGCAAAGGTCCGCAGGGAATCCTGCGGACCTTTTTGACAGGAAATAAAAACGGATCATACAGGGAGGATCGCATGGAACCAATCATCAGGGTCAGGGATATGTGCAAGACCTTTACTACGGATGAGGGAACCGTAACGGCTGCGGACCACATCAGTTTTGAAATTGAAAAGGGCGATATCTACGGCATTATCGGTCTGTCCGGCGCGGGCAAGAGTACACTGGTCCGCTGCCTGAACATGCTGGAACGTCCGGACAGCGGAAGCGTTGTGGTCGACGGAAAGGAAATGACTGCGCTCAGCTTCCGCAAACTCCGGGAGGAGCGCAAAGGCATGGGAATGATTTTCCAGCATTTTAATCTGCTGATGCAGCGGACGGTACTGGATAACGTATGTTTCCCTCTGGAAATTGCCGGGATGAGCAAGGCGGAAGCACGTAAAAAGGCAATGGAGTGCCTGGAAACCGTAGGTCTTTCCGAGAAGGCCAGAGCCTATCCGGCGCAGCTTTCCGGCGGACAGAAACAGCGGGTTGCCATCGCCCGGGTGCTGGCCAGCAATCCTAAGATTATTCTGAGCGATGAGGCAACTTCCGCCCTGGATCCCCAGACAACGAAATCTATTCTGGAACTTCTGCAGAAAATCAATCGTGAAATGGGAATCACGATCGTCATTATTACGCATGAAATGGCGGTTATCCAGCAGATCTGCCACCATGTAGCGGTTCTGGAAAAAGGGAAAATGGTGGAAAGCGGAACCGTGGAAGAAATTTTCCGTCATCCGAAGACCGATGCAGCCCGTAAGCTGATCATTTCCAGCGGTCCTCAGACAATCCGTGAAATGTATGGCAGACGGGCTGTCCGAATCACGTTCGGAAAGCAGTCTTCCTATGAACCGGTCATCGGAAACGTCACAATCAAGTTTGGTGCCCCGGTGAACATCCTGTATGCAAACACGCGGGATCTGGGCGGCATGGCAGTCGGAGAGATGATCCTTCAGCTTCCGGATGATAAAAAAGTGCAGGACAATATGATCGCTTATCTGAAGGAACGCGGTCTTGGTGTGGATGAACTGGAGGGATATGTAAATCATGAGTGATTTCTTTAATCAGTTTGGAGGCATGCTCTGGCAGGGGACACTGGATACACTGTACATGGTCCTTCTTTCCACGATCTTCGGTTATATCATCGGCCTTCCGCTGGGTATCATTCTTACGATAACATCAAAGGAGGGGATCACGCCCAGACCGGCTGTGTATCGTATTCTGGATGTCATTGTCAATATTTTAAGAAGCATTCCGTTCCTGATCCTGCTGATCATGATCATGCCGATGACCAAGGTCATCGTTGGAAAGAGCTACGGAACGGCTGCAACCGTAGTCCCGCTGGTCGTATCCGCGGCGCCGTTTATTGCGCGCGAGGTTGAATCTTCTCTGAAGGAAGTGGACAAGGGGGTCATCGAGATGGCGCAGTCCATGGGAGCTTCCAACGGAACCATCATCTGGAAGGTTTTGATCCCGGAGGCAAGGACATCCCTGATCGTCAATGCGGCTATCGTCGTCGGAACCATTCTCGGGTATTCCGCCATGGCGGGCACCGTCGGCGGCGGCGGTCTGGGGGATATCGCCATCCAGTACGGGTATTATCGCTATGAAACGGGCGTCATGATGATCACGGTCGTCATTCTGGTAGTTCTGGTACAGATTCTCCAGGGAATAGGTATGGGACTTGCCGGCAGACTGGATCACAGAAAATAATTTGAAGAAGGATAATTTTTATGACTGAATTTGAATTCAGATCGCTGGTGGAGCGCGGGCCGGTCCTGCTGGATGGTGCAACCGGAACCAGCCTGTTTTCGTCCGGTATGCCCATGGGGGTATGTACGGAAGGATGGGTGCTGGATCACCCGAACGTGGTAAAGAACCTGCAGAAGACTTATGTGGAAGCCGGTTCACAAATTATTTACGCGCCGACCTTCGGGGCAAACCGTCATAACCTTGCCTGGTACGGGCTCGATTCCAATCTGTCCGAACTGATTGCGAGGCTGGTTGCTATTTCGAAAGAGGCAGCTTCGGGAAAAGCTTATGTAGCCGGAGACATGTCTATGACCGGGCTTACGCTGGAGGATCTGGGCGGCGAGGCTTCTTTCGATCAGATTTTCGATCTGTATCATGAACAGGCACAGGCGCTTGACGATGCCGGGGTTGATCTTTTTGTTGTGGAAACCATGCTTTCCCTGGAGGAAACGGAGGCAGCTTTGGATGCCATCCGCTCTGTCAGCGACAAGCCGGTGATGTGTACCTTAAGCTATGATGCAGATGGCACCACCATGTACGGCACCCGCTGCGGGGAGGCCGTGGAAACACTGCAGGCGCTGGGCGCCAGTGCAGTGGGACTGAACTGTTCTGTAGGCCCGGATCAGCTGGAGGCGGTTGTCGCAGCTATGAAAAGTGCAGCAGAGATTCCGATCATTGCGAAACCGAATGCCGGACTGCCTCTGATTGATGATGCCGGCAATACCGTTTATCCGATGGGGCCGATGGAGTTTGCGGAGAATATGAAAAAGCTTGTAGCTGCCGGTGCGTCCGTGATCGGGGGATGCTGCGGAACAACACCGGAATATATCCGGAAGCTGAGACTGATGCTGGAAGGAAGACTGATCTGAACACAGGGTAATTCGTGATCTGCATTCAGAAGGGGCAGCAAAGCGGATTCTTTCGAAGGCTTCCGGCAGAAACGGGGAAGGATGTCCGTTTATGAAAAATTTCTTTGAGAGCATGGCGGTAGCATTTGCCATGTATTCTAAAATTCCGATGCCGCGTGTCACCTGGAATAAAGAAAATATGAAGTACTGCCTGTGTTTTTTTCCGCTGATCGGCGCTGCCGTCGGGATTGCCGACGGCCTCTGGTTCCGTCTGTGCAGCCTTCTTCAGTGGTCTGACCTTTTACGCGCCTCGGTACTTACCGTGCTGCCGCTGATCATCACCGGCGGTATCCATATGGATGGATTTCTGGATACATCGGATGCCCTGGCGTCATGGCAGCCGGTCCAGGAAAAACTGAGAATTTTAAGCGACAGCCATGTGGGAGCTTTTGCCGTCATCTCCGCCGGGGGGTACCTTACATTGTCGCTGGGTATCCTTTCTCAGAGCCGGTTCAATGATATGATACTGATCGGGGCCGGGTTTATGCTCAGCCGGGCCTGGTCCGGACTGGGAGTGGTAACACTGAAAAAAGCAAAGACCAGCGGACTTTTGCGTACGTTTTCGGACGCAGCCGTCAATGCAAGGGTACGGACGGTCATGATCATCTATATCGCTGCGATTTCCGCCGGGATCATCTTACTGGATCCGTTCCGGGGGCTGGCGGAAAGTGTGGTATGCGCTCTTGTTTTTCTTTATTACCGGTTCATGGCGTATCATAAGTTCGGCGGCATCACAGGTGATCTGGCCGGCTTTTACGTTCAGATAAGTGAACTGGCAATGGCGGCGGCCGTTATTCTGCTTTCGCCGTGAGAATCGAAATAGTAGAAGAGGAGACAGGATGATGTATATCCGGCTGATCCGGCACGGGCAGACACCCGGCAACAGGAAGCGAAAGTTTATCGGCTGCCGCACGGACGAATCGCTGGCGGAAGAAGGGCGGAGGGCACTACAAAAAGAAGCGCCTTTAAGGGCCGATTACTGGGTGATCAGTCCGATGAAGCGCTGTCTGGAAACCGCGGAGATTCTGAACGGAGGATATTTTCCGGCGGAAGGAACCTTCGAGACGGCGTACGATCTCAGGGAATGCGATTTCGGAGATTTTGAATACAAATCAAATGACGAACTTACCGGGAACCCGGCCTACCAGTGCTGGATCGACAGCGGCGGCCTGCTGCCGTTCCCAGGCGGAGAAAGCAGGGACAGCTGCGCCTGCCGCTGCTGCGCCAGTTTTGAAAAGATCTGTCAGCGGCTGCTGGAAAGAGAAAAGGAAAAAGACAAGGAGAAAGAAAAGACCGGGACGTTTACAGTTAACTTTGTGGTACATGGCGGGACGGTCATGTCCATTGCGGAGAAGTACGGAAGAAAACCGGATGGATACCCTTATGCTTATTACGATGCATATTTAAAAAACGGTGAGTGGCTGTACGGCTGTATGGACGAAAACCGGCCGGAGGACGGTAGAATTATATTACACAAATCCTCCGGCGGACCTGAAAAGAAGAATTAAGAACAGGGGTTTTATTTCATGATTGCTTACTTAAAAGGAGAGGTCGCCGATCTTACTTCCGACTATGTCGTCATCGATGTGAACGGAGTCGGGTATCTGGCGTTTGTAAGTGCGCGCGATGTTCAGGCGATGCCCGGAATCGGCAGCTGTGTAACCCTTTATACCTTCCTGAATGTTTATCAGGACGGGATGGCTCTGTACGGCTTTTTGTCCAGAGATGATCTGGATGTATTTAAGCTGCTGATTACGGTCAGCGGAGTAGGCCCGAAAGCCGGCCTTTCTGTTTTATCCGCCCTTTCCGCCAATGATCTTCGCTTTGCGGTGTTCTCCGATGATTCAAAAACCATTTCGAAAGCACCGGGAATCGGACCGAAAACAGCAAAAAAAATCATTCTGGATTTAAAAGACAAACTGAAACTGGAAGATATTCTTGAAGAAAACAGCATAGAAGCGGAAAGCTCCGCATCCCCTGCAGCGACCGCGGCACAGTCGGATGCCGTGGCTGCGCTGACCGCGCTGGGGTATGCTGCCAGCGATTCTCTGAAGGCGGTCCGTGCCGCAGCGAAGGAAGACATGGATACGGAACAGATTCTGAAGGCAGCGCTCCGGCTGCTGATGTAGCGGCGGATGGCAGAAGGCACGTTTGACACCTCTATTATGGACAGAAACAGGATAAAAAATGTCACGAAGAATAATCACATCCGAGGAGACAGAGGAAGATGTACGGATTGATGAGAACCTCCGTCCTCATTGTCTTGATCAGTACATCGGTCAGGAAAAAGTTAAAAATACACTGAAAATTTATATTGAAGCCGCCAGAAAGCGGGGAGAACCGCTGGATCATGTTCTTTTCTACGGCCCGCCGGGACTTGGCAAGACAACTCTTGCCGGCATCATTGCCAATGAAATGGGCGTAAACATGAAAATAACCTCCGGGCCGGCAATCGAGAAGCCGGGGGATGTGGCGGCAATTCTTAATTCCCTCCAGGAAGGGGATGTCCTTTTTATTGATGAAATTCATCGCCTGGCACGTGCGGTGGAAGAGGTACTTTATCCGGCGATGGAGGATTTTGCGATTGATATCATGATCGGCAAGGGACCGTCCGCCCGCTCGGTGCGCCTGGATCTTCCCAAATTTACGCTGGTGGGCGCCACGACCCGGGCCGGAATGCTGACCGCTCCGCTGCGTGACCGCTTCGGCGTGATCAGCCGGCTGGATTTTTACACACCGTCGGAGCTGAAGAGTATCATACTGCGTTCCGCAAAGGTTCTGAATGTAAAAATTGACGAGGACGGCGCCATGGAACTTGCCAGGCGCTCCCGCGGCACGCCGAGAATAGCAAACCGCTTTCTGAAGAGGGTAAGGGATTACGCACAGGTAAGATATAACGGTGTAATCAATCAGAAGATCGCTTCGGAGGCACTTACGCTGCTGGAGGTGGACGAACTTGGACTTGACCGCACCGACCGCATGCTGCTGGATACGATGATTGAAAAATTCGGCGGCGGTCCCGTAGGCCTCGATACAATCGCCGCTGCCATCGGCGAGGATCCGGTTACCATTGAGGACGTCTATGAACCCTATCTGATCAAAAACGGTTTTATCAACCGGACACCGAAGGGAAGAGTTGTTACCGACGATACGTACCGCCATCTCGGCCTTCAAAGGTGAACAGCCGCAGCCTTTTGCATACCGGTATCATTTCGGGCCGTCCGCCTCATCCACCGTGATTTCCGCTGACCTCCTGCATCGCAAAATTGCATACTACTTGCGAACTGGCAGGAATTAAGGTAAAATGACTTTGAAGTTTTAATATATATTTATATATCATAGAAGGTTGAATTGTATGGCTTCTAAAAATACGGCACAGGTTCTGATCGATGGAAAAATCTATTCGGTCAGCGGTTATGAAAGCGAAGATTATCTGCAGCGGGTAGCTGCTTATCTCAATAATAAGATTTCCGAGATCAAAGAAATGGAAGGGTACAACAAGCTTCCGGCGGAGACAAAGGCACTGCTGCTGGAACTGAATGTGGCGGATGATTACTTCAAGCTGAAAAAGGACGCCAGCGATCTGTCTGCTCAGATTGCGGATAAGGATAAGGAAACCTACGAGGTTAAGCATGAGCTGATCGCAGCGCAGATGACCCTGGAAAGTACAAAGAAGGAACTGGAAACGCTGCAGGAGGAAGAAAAGACAAACCAGAAAAGGATTGTTGAGCTGGAGGCGCAGCTGAAGGAAAAGCAGCGTAAAGATCATGGCTGAACTATTGGCACCCGGAGGATCCATGGAGGGAATCCGCGCCGCTCTCATGAGTGGAGCAGACGCGGTCTATGTCGGAGGGCAGAAATTCGGTGCCCGTGCCTTTGCACTCAATCCGGGAACTGACGATCTTATCCGGGCCATCGACGAATGCCATCTTCACGGGAAAAAACTTTATCTGACCGTCAATACGCTTCTGCGGCAGGATGAATTGTGCCTGGAATTGTATGACTTTCTGAAACCTCTCTATGAGCATGGGCTGGACGCTGTTCTCGTGCAGGATACCGGGGTTTTTTCTTTTATCCGGAAATACTTTCCGTCACTGCCCATTCACGCCAGCACACAGATGTCCATTTCCTCCGCAGATGGAGCCAGGCTTCTGAAAAAAATGGGAGCCTCCCGCATTGTCCCCGCACGTGAACTGTCGCTGGATGAAATCCGAAAAATCCGCAGCAGCGTTGATATCGAAATCGAGTGTTTTGTGCATGGAGCGCTGTGTTACTGCTATTCCGGCCAGTGCCTGATGAGCAGCATGATCGGAGGAAGGAGCGGCAACCGCGGCCGCTGTGCCCAGCCCTGCCGGCAGATCTATTCGCTGGAAAAAGAAGGAAGAAGGCTCTCCGGTGATAAGGAACAATATCTGCTCAGTCTGAAAGATATCTGCACACTTGAGATCCTTCCGGATCTGATTGACTGTGGCATCGATTCATTTAAGATCGAGGGGCGCATGAAAAAGCCGGAGTATGCCGCCGGAGTTTCTTCCGTCTATCGTAAATATATGGACCTGTACCGGAGGGAGGGGCGGAAAAATTACCGGGTCGATCCGGAAGATATTTGCAGGCTGATGGATCTTTACAACCGGGGCGGTTTTTCACAAGGCTATTACAATGTGTATAATTCCCGGGACATGATGTCGATGAAGCGGCCGAACAATGCCGGGACACGGGCAGCACAGACGGTAAAGTGCGCAGGCGGTGAAACGACACTGCGTGCCCTCGAATCTCTCTATGCCGGCGATGTTCTGGAAGTATCCGGCCGGGATCTTAAAACCGGAAGAAGGAACGAGATCATCCTGAAAAACGACGTTCCTTCCGGGCGTATGTTCAGAGTCCTTGTGCCGGGACCCGCCGTTCCAGCCGGAAGAGTACTTGTTCGTACAAGATGCGAACACCTGCTGGAAAGCATCCGTGAAGACTCTTCCGGACAGCTCCGGCAGCCCGTCAGCGGAGCTTTTACCGTCCTGGAAGACGGCAGCATGACGCTGACGGTAAAAAAGGAGACCGTCCGGGAGGAAAAATTCTGTCCTGATTCATCTCATCTTCCGGATGAAACGGTTACCGTCGCCGCAGGCGGCGCCCAGAAGGCGCTCAAATGCGCCATTACGAAGGAAGATATAAAAAAACAGCTGGAAAAAACAGGGGATACCCCGTTCTATTTCCGAACACTTACCATAAACATGCCGGATCATCTGTTCATACCGGTGAAACTTCTCAACGAGCTTCGCCGGAGGGCGCTGGATACGCTGCAGATGAATGTGCTTCAGAGCTTTGAAAGAAGGGACGCTGTCCCTAAGACGGAGGAAAAGGCGGAAGCTGAAGTTAAAATAAGTGCCGTCGATTCGTCACAGGCGAGCGGCGGGAAGAAGGGAAGCCTTCCCGTACTGGCCGCTTCATTTGAAACAGAGGATCAGTTCCGGGCATTATTGAAGGTGCCGGAAATATCATCTCTGCGGGAAGATTGTCTGACTGCACTTGACCGCGGCAGCAGTGAGAGTGAGAGCGAGCTTATTTCTCTTGCACATGCACAGGGAAAGAGCCTGTTTCTTGTTCTTCCTCCTGTCTGGAGGCAGTCCGTTCAGAATAAGTTTTTCGGCATCTTCACACAGGAACTCCTCAGCCGGTACGATGGCTTCGTTCTTCGAAACATGGAGCAGCTGGAGCGGTTCGGGAATTCCCCGGTACGCGGCCGGGAATGTCTGATTGCCGACAGCAGTCTTTATTCCTTTAATTCATGGGCTGCCGGTTTTTTGAGAAAAAACGGCATTGATGTGACGACTCTGCCGGTGGAGCTGAACGCTCATCAGATTGCCCGGCGTTCGAACGGCTCCTGCAAGGGGGACGAGCTGATTGTTTATGGTTTTTTACCGGTCATGACCACGTCCTCGTGCAGCCTTAAAAACACCGGAAACTGCCGGCACACATCTTCCCGCTATACATTGACGGATAAAACCGGAGCTGTATTTCCGGCAGAAAACCACTGCGGCATCTGTACGAATATTTTGTATAATTCGCAGCCTGTAAACCTTCAGCCGTGTGCTGCCGATATTCAAAAGCTGGCCCCCGGGATCCTGCGGCTTTCCTTCACATCGGAAAGCGGTGCGGAAACGGAAAAAATCTCCCGTTCCTTTGCCGATGTATTTTTGAACGGTGCGCCCGCGCAGGATACGTCCGGAACCAGAGGGCATTTTCGGAGAGGAGTTGATTAACCTACCATGCCTGTCAGTCTGACGAACCTTTCCACCATACTGGCGCAGGTTTCCAAATATCTCATCATTATTCTGATGGTGATTTATACGGTACAGTGCTATACCGTATTCCGATATCGGACAAAACAGTCACAGTCCTATGTTTTCACGCGGCAGAATGTGTCCATGTTTATCATTCATTTTGTCGCTTATCTGATCATGTTTCTTGATCAGCAGAATATACAGATTGCGGTTTTTTATGTCATTCAGCTGGCGTATCTGCTCCTGGCGCTGCTTTTGCTGACGCATTTATATCCGAAATCGTCCCGGCTTCTGGTTAACAATATGCTGATGCTGATTGCCATCGGCCTGATAATGATTACCAGACTTACCTATGCTTCTGCAGTCCGTCAGTTTGAGATGGAAGCCGTCGGGACAGTGCTGGCACTGATTATTCCGGTTATTGTGCGCAAAGCCATGGGGCTTACAAAGCTGACCTGGTTTTATGTATTTGTCGGGCTTGGATTGCTGGCGCTGGTTCTGGTAGCCGCACGTTCCACGTACGGCGCCAAACTCTCCCTGTCCATTCACGGCTTTACGTTTCAGCCTTCCGAATTTGTCAAGATCATCTTTGTATTCGCGGTCGCGGGACTTTTGAGCGGAAAGAAGGATCGGAAACGGATCATTATAGCAACGGCGCTGGCAGCAGCGCATGTTCTTATTCTGGTGGCGTCGACTGACCTTGGAAGTGCGCTGATTTTCTTTATTACCTATCTGGTCATGCTGTTTGCGGCAACCAGAAATCCGTTTCTGGTGCTGAGCGGAGTTGTCGCCGGAATCCTTGCAGCTGTTCTCGCCTATTTCATGTTCGCACACGTACGGGTCAGAGTTCAGGTATGGCTGGACCCGTTTTCAGACTATGCCGGCACCGGATACCAGGTCAGCCAGTCACTGTTTTCTATTGCAGCCGGCGGATGGTTCGGTACTGGTCTTGGTCAGGGGTCTCCGACAGCCATACCGGTGGTGCAGCAGGATTTCATGTTTTCGGCCATCTGCGAGGAGCTTGGAGGTATTTTTGCGATCTGCCTGATTCTGGTCTGCCTGAGCTGCTTTATTATGTTTATAAACATTGCGATGAAGCTTGAAAACAGGTTTTACCGGCTGGTAGCGCTCGGGCTGGGTTCGACCTATGCCGTTCAGTGCTTCCTGACCGTCGGAGGCGATATGAAGATGATTCCGATGACCGGTGTTACCCTGCCGCTTGTAAGCTACGGAGGAAGTTCCGCGCTGGCAACGATCGTTACTTTTTCGATTGTCCAGGGACTTTATACGATGAGGCGCGATGAGGAAGATAAAGATGAGGAAGAAAAATACGGACAGTACGGATCATACGGACAGTACCCGGACGACGGATACGGTTCATACGGACAGAAAAAGCAAAACTCCAGGGTCGATCCGGGTCCGGGAAATCAGTCTGAATTCGGAAGAAAATGAGGATATGGAGCCGGAACAGGAAAAGGGGAAGCGGCGAAATACGGAAATGATTGTCATTTCCTATGTTTTTATTGCACTTTTCCTGAGCCTGGCAGCCTATCTGATCTGGTTCAACATCGCCAGGAGAACCGGGATCAATAAAAATGTAAATAATACCAAGCAGGAAGCCGTAAGTTCCAACGTCATCCGGGGTTCCATTCTGACGGAGAACGGAGAGCAGCTGGCTTATTCCGAAGTCGACTATACCGGCAACGAGACGAGAATCTATCCATACGGTTCTTTGTTTGCTCATGTGGTGGGCTATGCTTCCAACGGTCGTTCCGGTCTGGAAGCTTCGGAAAACAGTACGCTGCAAAAATCAAGCTCTTCCCTGCTTAAACAGCTTAAGGATACGGCGAAGTCGGAAAAACGAAGGGGCGACAATCTGATTGTTTCACTAAATGCAACGCTGCAGCAGGCTGCCTGGAATGCGCTTGGCTCCTATAACGGGGCTGTCATTGTCATGGAGCCGGATTCGGGAAAGATCCTGGCCATGGTTTCAAAGCCTGACTTCGACCCGAACAGTATCCCGGAACTGTGGGATTCCATGGTTGATGAAAAAAACGGAGGCAGCGCATTGCTCAACCGCGCGACACAGGGACTTTATCCCCCGGGATCAACGTTTAAGATTCTGACGACGCTTGCGTATCTGCGGGAGCATCCGGAGGATTACCAGAATTTCAGCTATAACTGTACCGGTTATCTCCAGGGAGATGAGATCACCATTCAGTGTTACAACGGCGAGGTCCACGGGCAGGAAAACCTGGAACAGGCCTTCGCCTATTCCTGTAATACGGCTTTTGCATCCATCGGAACCGGACTGGACGTCAGCGATTTCAGGAAGACTGCGGAACAGTTTCTTTTCAACCATTCACTTCCGGTGGATGAGATCCCTTATTCCCAGAGTGAATTTTCACTGAATCGTGATTCAACGGCCGATGAAAAAATGACGACGGCTTTCGGGCAGGGTGATACACTGGTAACACCGCTGCATATGGCCCTGATAACATCGACGGTTGCCAACGGCGGTATCATGATGAAGCCGTATCTGGTATCCGCCGTTCAGTCCTTCGACGGTGAAACCGTCAGCACAGCAAAACCGGAAATCTATGATCAGCTGATGACCGTCGATGAATCCCAGACGCTGACAAAGTACATGCAGGACGTTGTCACGGAAGGAACCGGAGCCGGTCTTTCCTATGAAAACTTCAGCGTTGCCGGAAAAACCGGATCTGCCGAATATGAGTCGAACGGCACAACAGGAACGCATTCCTGGTTTACCGGATTTTCAAATGTTGATGATCCGGATATCGTCGTAACTGTCCTTGCGGAGGACGGAGGCACCGGAAGTTCAACAGCGGTTCCGATCGCACAGCAGATTTTTGAGGCTTACTATACGTACGTCAAATGAGATTTAGCGTTGTAAACATGGTGCGTTTGAAGTATACTATCTGTTGGTGATGACTATGATTGAGGCAACAAGCTGCGGAGGCGTTGTAATTTTCCGCGGGAAAATACTCGTATTGTTTAAGAGCTACCGAAACAGATATGAGGGATGGGTACTGCCTAAAGGTACCGTCGAAAAAGGTGAAACATTTGCTCAGACGGCTCTTCGCGAAGTAAGAGAGGAAACCGGTGTAAAGGCATCGATTGTCCGGTATGTCGATAAAAGCCAGTATATTTTCAATATACCGGATGATACGGTATCCAAGAGCGTCCACTGGTTTCTGATGATGGCCGACAGCTATTACAGTAAGCCTCAGAGAGAAGAGTTCTTCGTTGATTCGGGGTATTATAAATACCATGAAGCGTATCATCTGCTCAAATATTCCAATGAAAAGATGATCCTTGAAAAAGCGTATAAAATGTACACCGACCTGAAGGAGAACGGCAAATGGGCAAAAGGGTACACGGAAATTGAGAATATTGATCAATACAATCTTTTATAAGCGTTCATCTCAAAGGCCGGGCAGCGTGCTGCTCAGCCTTTCTTAATAGGAGGAAATCCTGTGAACTGGTGCGGGGATCTGTACGTGGGACCGGTAGCTGCCGGCAGTCTGGAAGAGCTGAAAAAAGAGGTGGAGGAGGGCAGATGCGGTCCTGAAATCCAGGTGATCACGCTGTCTTACAATGGGAAGGATAATCTGGATATCCGGCCCGCCCTTTCCATGTCGGTTCATCCCTATCTAAAGGAATCCGGCCCCCTGATTGTGGGCATTGCCGCCAGCCGGAAGGAAGCGCGGGAGCTGGTGGAGCATATGGCCGGCGACTGCGTGCTTTCGACCGGCGATGCCGATCTTCGCTCCTTTTTCCTTCGCACCGGCAGGAGTATATGAATATGGTGCATGCAATTCTGGCCGTGCTGCGGATCATCGGCATCGTTCTTCTGATTATTCTGTGCGCGCTCATGGCTCTGCTCTGTCTGATTCTGTTTGTACCGCTTCAATATCGGGTTTCGGTAAAATATAAGGACGGGGATAACGAAGTTCTTCAGAAAGCTCAGATTACCTGGCTGTTTCATTTGCTTTCAGTGAGAGAAAAATATGAAAACGGGCATTTTTGCTATGAGCTGAGACTTTTCGGAAAAAAACTGCACGGAAAAGGTTCCGGTGCCCGTCACCGGGGGCCTTCGGAACATAAAAAATCAAAACCCGCATCGGTTAACGCCGACGGCGGGACAGGAGAATCCGGCCCGGACAATGCAGCCGGAACACCGGGAACAAGTTCCCGGTTTGCACAGACCTCCGGTTCGAATGCTGCTTCCTGGAAAAAGAACAGCTCATCGGAAGACCTGACAGAACGGACCGGATTTTTCCGGGAAACAGCGGATAAACGGACCGGATTTTTCCGGAAGGCAGCGAATAGATGGACCGGATTTTTCCGGAAGGCAGCCGATTTTCTTACCGGCATTATTCCTGTCCTTTTTGATATTCTCTGTGCACTTTTTGATGGTGCAGACAGGGTGGAAGATAAAATCAGCAGCTTCAGGGAAAAAACAGAGCCGTTTATTTCGGAAAATGCGAGAGACTCCTATGCAATGATTCTGGCAAGACTGAAAAATCTGCTGTATCATTACCGCATACGGAAGGCGGAGGGATATATCCGCTATGGTTTTGATAATCCCGCCCTGACAGGGAAAGCCGCAGGAATACTATACCTGCTGCTCCCGGCAGATTCGGAGAAATTTGACATTAAGCCCGATTTTCAGGAAAAAGGGCTGGATGTAAATGCCGTTTGGCGTGGGCACATCCGGCTGAATCATTTGGCAGCCGCGCTGCTGTCACTTTTTATAAAGAAACAGTTCCGAGAGTTTTTGAAAGGAATAAAACACCGGGGAGGAAACAGAAATGGCTGAAAATTTTCATGAAACAACAGAAGCCTTGTTTAAGGGCATGGAGGAATTCATAACGACCAAAACCGTGGTCGGAGAAGCTGTCCATGTGGGAGATACCATCATTCTTCCGCTGGTGGACGTATCCTTCGGAATGATTTCATCGGTCAGAAACGAGCCGCAGAAGCACAACGGCGGAGGAGGAATGGGCGGAAAAATGTCACCGAACGCACTGCTCATCATCTACAAGAATGGTACTACCCGCCTGGTGAATGTGAGAGATCAGGACGGAATTTCCAAACTGATTGATATGGCGCCGGACCTGATCAACCGTTTTAAATCCGGAAAACAGAAAAGCGATCCTGAAGTGGACAAGGCTGTTGACGAGGAATCGAAGAAAACCACAAAATTTGACAGATAGACATGAAAAATCATCTTGCAATCGTCCGGGCTTTCTGGTAAAATCATGTACGTTGCAGGTCTGCCGCTATGAGGCGGACTGAAGGTTGGAAGCAAGGAGGTGCGGAACATGGCAGTATGTGCTATCTGCGGAAAAGGAGCTCATTTCGGAAATAATGTGAGCCATTCTCATAGAAGAAGCAACAGAATGTGGAAGTCAAACATTAAGCGTGTTACATGCAAGGTTAATGGTTCGAATCAGAAAATGTATGTATGTACTTCCTGCCTGAGATCCGGAAAAGTTGAAAGAGCTTAAATATTAGTTTCGATCACTTCAGTAGGCGCTGAAATTTATTTCAGCGCCGATTTTTGTGTTATTTCGTCTTTTTTTGTGTTATTCTGTGATAGAAAGCCTTATAATTATTTTGTTCAATTATTACCGGCCGATATAGAAACGGAGGGATCAATATGAATGGACGGATGAACAATTCCCTTGGCTCGATCGTCATCGACAACAACGTGATTGCCACCTACGCCGGAAGCGTTGCGGTAGAATGCTTCGGAATTGTCGGCATGGCCAGCACGAACGTAAAGGATGGCCTGGTCAGACTCCTGAGAAAAAAAGAAGATCTTGCCCGCGGAATTTCCGTTTATTTTGATGATAATAAAATAAGCCTGGATTTCCATGTGATCGTTGCCTACGGCGTCAGCATTCGAACAATTGCGGCTAATCTTGTCGATTCCGTTAAGTACAAACTGGAATCCTTCACGGGAATGAAGGTCGATAAAATCAATATTTTTGTTGAAGGCGTCAGGGTCATTGACTGATCCGCAGGGAGGACATTGTGAGTACAAATACGATAAATGCGCAGCTTTGCTCCAAAATGTTTCTGGCGGGGGCCAAAAGCCTGGAAGCCAAAAAGGACTGGATCAACGAGCTGAATGTATTCCCGGTACCGGATGGTGATACGGGAACGAATATGACAATGACAGCCATGTCCGCTGTCAATGAGATTAACAATCTTGAGGACGACGCCCCCATGAGCGCCGTTGCAAAGGCCATGTCGTCCGGTTCCCTGCGCGGAGCCAGAGGTAATTCCGGTGTTATTCTGTCACAGATACTCAGAGGTTTCTGCAAGGTCGTCCGTGACCACGATGAAGTGAATACAGAGATCATATGCAGCGCTTTCCAGAAAGCCGTGGAAACCGCGTACCGCGCTGTTATGAAACCGAAGGAAGGAACGATCCTTACCGTCGCCAGAGCTTTTTCCGAGAAAGCCAGTGAGCTTTTTGAAAACGATCCGACAATCACCATGGAAATGCTGCTGTGCGGTTCTGTCAATTATGCCCGGGAAATCCTTATGAAGACTCCGGAAATGCTTCCGGTTCTGAAGGAAGCCGGTGTCGTTGATTCCGGCGGCGCAGGACTTATCCAGATCCTGCAGGGAGCCTTTGATGTTTACTGCGGCAAGGAAATAGATCTGTCCGAAACGGTGGAAATCACCAATCCGGAACAGAAGCCGGCTACCAGATTCGCATATCGGCTGGGGCTGCGCGTCGTTTCCAGAACGGCGGTGGACGACAAAACAAGAACCAATCTGTCAGCCTACCTTGACATGATCGGCGATAATATTTCCATGAAGGAGGACGGCAACACGCTGACCATCGCTGTAAATACGGATGATCCGGGGCGTGTCATCACCTATGTACTTCCGATCGGGCCTATTTACGATGTCTGCGTGGAGAACCTTCACGGAGAAGAGGAAGCCATGATGGAAGGGGCAGAACTTTCCGAGGATCCGGGTCCGAAGAAGGATGTCGGCTTTGTCACGGTATCGGTCGGAGCCGGCCTGAAGAAAATCTTCGAGGATCTGGGGGCGGACGTCATTATCTCCGGCGGACAGACCATGAACCCCAGCACGGAGGATGTACTCAATGCCATCCACAAGGTGAACGCGGATACGGTTTTCGTGTTCCCGAACAACAAAAACATAATCCTTGCAGCATCTCAGGCAAAGGAGCTTTGCGAGGATAAAAATGTAATCGTGGTTCCGACCCGCAGTATTCCGCAGGGGATTACCGCGATGATCAGCTATGTCCCCGAGAACACGCCGGAAGAAAACGAGCAGCTGATGAACGAGGAGATTGCCGGTGTTCATACCGCTGAACTGACGTACGCCGTGAGGGATACGCACATTGAGGATAAGGAAATTCATCAGGGCGATATCATGGGTGTCGGTGATCACGGCATTCTGGCCGTAGGTAAGGAGATTGAACAGACAGCCCTTGATTCAATTGCGGAAATGATGGATGACGATTCAGAACTGATTGTCATTTACTATGGGGCTGATACAAACGCGGACGATGCAAAGGCTCTGGCAGACAAGGTCAGACAGAAGTACCCGGATTGCGAAGTTGAACTGAACGAAGGCGGACAGCCGATCTACTATTATATTATTTCCGTGGAGTAAGGAGTTATTTTGTATACATTGGATTCTCCCGTAACCGTCCTGAAGGGAGTCGGCAGCAAAACGGCCGCCGTATTCGGCAGGGCGGGCATAAAAACACTGGGGGACCTGCTTGAATATTATCCGGTCAGGTACGTGAAGTACGAGGAGCCCGGGGAAATTTCAGAAGCCACAGACGGGCAGATCACTGCCGTCTGTGGCTTTTTGGAACGAAGACTTTCCGTACGGTACATCAAAAAAATGCAGATTGTTACCGGCGTCATCCTCAGTGGAGAGGACCGGATTCCGGTCAGCTGGTTTAACATGACCTATCTTCAGAAAACGCTCCGTCCCCGGCAGGATTATATATTCCGGGGAACTGTAAGGCAGAAGGGCAGAAGCCTTTCCCTTGTGCAGCCGCAGGTTTTTTCTCCCGAAGAATACAATGAAAAATTAAAGAATCTGCAGAGTATCTATCCATTGACGGAGGGACTGACAGCATCCATGGTTTCCCGCTGCGTGCGCGGGGCGCTGGAGCTTTGTCCGGAACTGATGCAGGATATGCTTCCGCTGAAGATCCGCGAGAAGTATCAGCTGGCAGAATATACTTATGCCATCCGTCAGATCCATTTCCCTGCCGATCAGCATGCACTTATGTTATCTCACCGGCGTCTGGCCTTTGATGAATTTCTTCTTTTTATTCTCGCTCTCCGGTCCGTGAAAAAGCAGAGAATGGAAGATGTCCACAGCTATACGCTTCAAAGGGTACCGCAGATGGATGAGGTGATCCGCCGCCTTCCGTATACACTCACGGACGCTCAGATGAAAGTCTGGCGTGAGATAGAGGAAGACATGACAAAGCCGCAGGTGATGGCGAGACTGGTCCAGGGGGATGTCGGAAGCGGGAAAACCATTGTTGCGTTTCTGGCGCTTCTGATGGCTGCGCTCAATCATGATCAGGCAGCCATCATGGCCCCGACCGATATTCTGGCGCGGCAGCACTACGAAGGATTTACGAAACTGGTGAGGCAGCAGGGACTGAGTGTTTCCTGCGTTCTTCTGACCGGATCGGTTACGGGAGAAAAACGGCGGGAGGCGCTTAATAAAATTGCCTCCGGTGAGGCTTCCGTCATCATCGGAACACACGCGCTTTTTCAGGAAAAGGTAACGTACCAGAAACTGGTGCTTGTCATCACGGACGAACAGCACCGCTTCGGAGTGAAACAGCGGGAAGCTTTTTCATTCAAGGGAGAACAGCCGCACACGATCGTCATGAGCGCAACTCCCATTCCGCGAACGCTGGCTGTCATTCTTTACGGCGACCTCGACATCAGCGTGATCGATCAGATGCCGGCGGGAAGGCTTCCCATCAAAAACTGTGTCGTAAATCCTGCCTGGCGGCCGAATGCATGGCGCTTTCTGATGCAGGAAGCAGAACGGGGACATCAGTCGTATGTCATCTGCCCGATGATTGAGCCAGGAGAAATCACGGATGGCGAAAACGTGATTGAATATACGGAAAAGCTGCGCGAATTTCTTCCGCCTGCCATACGCGTCGGGTATCTGCACGGCAAAATGAAACCGGAAGAAAAAAATGAGATCATGGAACGGTTCCTGAAAAATGAAATTCAGATCCTGGTTTCCACAACGGTGATTGAGGTTGGTGTCAATGTGCCGAACGCGACCGTCATGATGGTAGAAAATGCCAGCCAGTTCGGCCTTGCACAGCTTCATCAGCTGCGCGGCCGGGTTGGCCGGGGCAGGGATCAGGGGTATTTTATCATGGTGAACACGTCGAAGAGCGGGAGTGCAGCACGGCGGCTGGATATACTGAACAAGTCGGACAACGGGTTTGAAATTGCCCGGCAGGACCTTACACTGCGCGGGCCAGGGGATCTTTTCGGAGTGCGCCAGAGCGGCATTCTTAATTTTAAAATCGCCGATGTCATGAATGATGCTGAAATTATGCAGATGGCCAGTGGGGCAGCGGATACTATTTTGTCTGAAGATGCACAGCTTGTTTCCGGGGATTATGCATTTCTTAAGAAAAAACTGCTGCTATATTCAAACAATGGTCTGAAAAATCTGAACATTTAGCACAAATTTATCCGGCTGTCTTTGAAAATGTTGATTTTCAGCCATTTATAGGGTATATTGAGGAACTGTAAAAACAATCTTACTTCAATTTGTATCTTAACATGAACATAATAATCTATCAGGAGGAAGACGTTATGAAAAGCGAAAGCAAAACGGTAAAAGCTTCTGTTGAAAAAGCTGAGGAGAAGGCTAAAAAGGCTGTTAAGGCTGCAGAAGTGAAGGCGGAGAAGGCGAAAGTCGAAGCCCGGGAAAAGGCTGAAAAGGTAAAGAAAGAAGCAGAAGAGAAAGCAGCAATGGCAGAGTCTGAGGTTAAAAAGGAAGCGGCAGCTGTAAAGGCGGACAGGAAGGAAGTTAAGGAAGCGGCTCAGAATGCAAGAAAGACCGTTGAAAAAACGGTAAGAAAGACAGCCGCTGCCGTAAAGAAGACCGCTGAGAAGACAGCGGAAACTGCAAAGAAGACGGCGGAAACTGCGAAGAAAACCGCTGAAAAGACAGCCGCTGCTGCAAAGAAAACGGCGGAAAAAAAGGCAGTGTCAAAAATCACGTCCAAGGTTTACCTGCAGTATCTCGGAAGAGAAATCAATAAGGATGATCTGGTAGCTCAGGTTGAAAAAATCTGGACAGATGAAATGGGCAGAAAAGCTTCTGAAATCAGGAATATTACACTGTATCTGAAACCGGAAGAGAATGCAGCTTACTATGTTGTAAACGACGAAGTATCCGGAAAGCTGGATCTGTAATGCTGATCAGGGCAGACTGCCCGGCAATCATATGGCCTGCCGCAAGGCAGGCCGTTTTTCATGAAGGATACCCGTGTACTCAATAAAGAGGATGCATATTCTCACGCCAGTCCAGATCCCCATTGGCCAGCCCTAGAACCATCGATTCAGCGGTGGCAATGTTGGTCGCAATCGGAATGTTGTAGCGGTCGCAAACCCGCGTGATGGCAAAAATGTTTGCTTCATTCGGGCTGTTCATGATAGGATTGTAAAAGAAGATCACCAGGTCGAAATAGTTACGCTCAATCATATCTATAAACTGCTTTTCGCCGCCCACGCTGCCGGAAAGGAATTTATGGACTTTAAGATTAGTAACTTCCTCGATGCGTCTGCCCGTCATTTCTGTTGCATACAATTCATGCTTTGCAAGAATGTACTTGTACGCGAGACAGAAATTTTCAATCAGGCTTTTTTTACTGTTGTGTGCGATAAAGCCAATATTCATACGCCTGTTTCCTCAGTCTGATGTTAGTTGTAAACTACGTTGGATCGCATTTTATTATACGAAAATATTTATAAAAAATCAATAAATCTGATCAGGTTTTAGTAAGTATTAGACAAAATAAAAAAGCTTTTTATTTTTTAATGTGAGTATTATGAGAGTTATAGCCGGCTGTGCGCGAAGTCTTCCGCTGAAAACAATAGAAGGCTGTGATACGCGTCCCACAACGGACCGTATCAAGGAAACATTATTCAATATGATCAGTCCCCATGTTCCCGGATGCCGTTTTCTCGATCTGTTTTCCGGGAGCGGAGCGATTGCCATTGAGGCATTAAGCCGCGGCGCTGCCAGCGCTGTTCTGGTGGAACAGAATCGGAAGGCGGCGGATGTCATCCGGAAAAATCTTGCTTTTACGCATCTGGCTGACCGTTCGCAGGTTCTGCAGGCCGACGCGGCGGCAGCGATCCGCATGATGGAAGGGCAGGAGGCATTCGATATCATTTACATGGATCCTCCCTATGGAAAAGATCTTGAGCAGAAGGTATTCGAACAGCTTTCCCGGTCCCTGGCGGCGGATGAACATACGATGATTATTGTAGAGGAAGATCTGAAGGCAGAACTTCCCTATCTTTCCTCTCTGGGTTTTGAGATATACAGGATTAAAGAATATAAAACGAACAAGCATTTCTTTATAAGAAAAACAGTAAAGGGAGAGAAAGTATGAAAAGGATCGCAGTGTATCCCGGATCGTTTGATCCGATCACGTTCGGACATCTGGATGTCATCAAAAGATCGGCCTGTCTGGTCGATGAACTGGTGGTAGGGGTACTGGTAAATCAATCAAAAACACCATTGTTTTCTGCCAACGAACGTGTTAATATGATACAAGTAGCGACCCAAAATCTGAGCAATGTGCGGGTGGAAGAATTCTCCGGACTGTCTGTTGAGTTTGCAAAAAAATGCGGTGCTCATCTGATCGTCCGCGGGCTTCGCGCAATTACAGATTTTGAATATGAGCTTCAGATGGCACAGACAAACCGTGTGATTGACCCGGAGATTGATACCATCTTCCTTACCACCAGTCTTAAGTATGCTTATCTCAGCTCAACAACGGTCAGGGAGGTTGCGTCGTACGGCGGCGATATCAGCCACTTCATACCGGAGGAACTGATAGGAACAGTGACAGAAAGAGTTATGGAGCGCTCGCCGTTAAAATTAAATAAATAATGTATTTTTGTTTACAGGGGATTGAGTTTACAGGGGATTAATAAGGAGAGGAACACGATGAGCAGCAGAATTGAACAGATTATCGAAGAAATTGAAGAGTATATTGACAGTTGTAAATTTCAGCCGTTATCTTCAACAAAAATCGTTGTAAATAAAGAGGAACTGGAGGAACTTCTCCGTGAGCTTCGAATGAAGACGCCGGATGAAATCAAACGTTACCAGAAGATCATCAGTAACAAGGACGCCATCCTGGAGGATGCTCAGCAGAAGGCCGATACGATTATCGCAGATGCCCAGGCGAAGGCGGACAGAATTGTAAGCGACAGTGAAGTTATGCAGAAAGCCCTTGAACAGTCCAATCAGCTGCTCGATCAGACGAATTCTCAGGCTCAGGAGATTGTTGACAAGGCAACGACGGATGCAAACAATATCCGTATGAGCGCTATTTCCTATACCGATGAAATGCTTGAGAATCTGCAGAAAATTATGGAGCATACCGTTGATATTTCCAATCAGCGCTACAACAATTACATCAACTCCGTTCAGTCCTGCCTGGATATTGTAAAGAAAAACCGCTCTGAGCTGGAGCCGTCCGCCGCTCCGTCCAGCTACACGGTTCCGGATGATGAGCCGGAGGAGGATGAAAAAAACGCCTCCGGTGCAAACAGGGACGTAAAGACGGATGAAATGTGACAAATGCGGATAATAAAGGATGAAAGAGGGCATCTCGATACCGGTGATCCGGTGACAGATGCCCTTTTTTGGCAGGGGCAGGATATACAGCAGGGAGTCCGGTATGGAATTAAAAGTATGGAAAGAAACACTGGAGCCTTATCAGATGGCAGTGAACGAGCTGACGGTGAAATTTCAGCACGTGATTGAAGAATACCATCTGCGCGGTGAGTATTGTCCGATTGTCGGGGTAAGCGGGAGGGTGAAAACCATTTCCAGTATTCTCGACAAATGCCGCAGAAAGAATATCCCGGTGGAAGAAATCGAAGATCAGATGTACGATATCGCCGGTATCCGGCTGATTGTTCAGTTTGTGGAAGATATCGAGATCGCCGTACAGCTGATCCGGAAGCGTACGGACATGGAAATAAAGGAAGAGCGCGATTATGTCCGGCACAGCAAGGAAAGCGGATATCGAAGTTATCATATGATTATCCGTTACCAGGTCCAGACGATTGAGGGTCCCAGGACCCTGTACGCTGAAATCCAGATACGCACGCTCGGTATGAATTTCTGGGCTGCGATTGAGCATTCCCTTCAGTACAAGTACAAGGAAAGTATTCCGGAAAACATTTCCTACAAGCTTTTGAAAGCTGCCCAGGCAATTGTCGTTCTGGATAGTGAGATGAGCGCCGTCCGCGGGGAAATTATGGATGCACAGATGTCGATGCAGCATCAGCAGCAGATTGTCAGTGACATACTGGAAACGATCCATCACCTTTATAAAAAGACGAACAGGCGTGAAGTGGAGAAAATTGAAGATGAATTCTACCGGGTCTATCAGCAAAACGATATAGAAAAATTGGAACGGTTTGCCAGAGATCTGGATCTGATCGCAGAAGGCTACGAGGCCCAGGATGCGGGAATGTGAGCGGAAATGAAGATACGACTGGATAAATTTCTATCTCTGACCGGAGCCGGAACCCGGTCAGAGGTTAAAAAGATCATACGGAAAGGCAGCGTTACGGTAAACGGGGAGCCGGTCAGGGACGCCGGAACCATTATTGACACACAGAAGGATCCGGTACAATATGACGGCCGGTATCTTACGTATGAGGAGCATGTCTATTACATGCTCAACAAGCCGGCCGGATATGTGAGCGCGACGAGGGACAGCCGTCAGAAAACGGTATTGGAACTGGTTCCGGAATGCGGGAGGCGCGAACTTTTTCCGGCCGGCCGTCTCGACATGGATACGGAGGGACTTTTACTGATTACGGATGACGGGAAGTTGGCGCACCGGCTTCTATCGCCTTCTCATCACGTTGACAAAACGTACCTGGCATACGTCAGCGGCTTTGTAACAAAGGAGGATATAGCTGCGTTTCATGAAGGAATCGATATCGGAGACGAAAAGAGGACACTTCCTGCGGTGCTTCAGGTAATTTCCGCAGGAGAGCCGGGAGAAAAACCGGAAAGTGAAGTGAGTGTCACCATTCACGAAGGCCGTTTCCACCAGATCAAACGTATGTTTGAAGCTCGCGGGAAAGAGGTACGGTATTTGAAACGCATCCGCATGGGACCGCTGGTTCTGGACAAAAACCTGAAGACAGGAGAATGCCGGGCTTTAACCGGGGAAGAACTCTCCGCCCTGATGCATGCGGACTGTGACAAAACGGATCATGAACTATATGAAGAACAATTCTAACGAAACTTCTCACAGCAAACAAAGCCGGAGCATCCGGAAGAGCCGGCCCGGCCGGCTTCTTTTTCCGCCGGTATGCCGGCAGGATATGATTGACCGGGGCATAAAACAGTTTGATTTTGTCTATGTCATCGGGGATGCCTACGTGGATCATCCTTCCTTCGGGTGTGCAATTATTACCCGTGTACTGGAGTCCAGAGGATACCGTGTTGGCATTATATCCCAGCCCGACTGGACAGATCCGCACAGTATCGATATTTACGGAGAGCCCCGGCTCGGGTTTCTGGTTTCCGCCGGAAACATGGATTCGATGGTGAACCATTACACAGTATCAAAAAAGCACCGGAAACGTGACCTGTACTCGCCGGGCGGAGTGATGGGAAAGCGCCCGGACCGGGCGGTGATGGTTTACTGCAATCTGATACGGCAGACGTATAAGAAAAAAGCGGTTATTGCCGGCGGAATCGAGGCCAGTCTTCGACGGATGGCTCACTATGATTACTGGAGCGATAAAGTTCGCCGGTCACTGCTGATGGACTGCGGGGCGGATCTGATTTCCTATGGCATGGGAGAGCGCTCCATTGTAGAAATCGCAGATGCGCTTGATGCCGGGATTGATGTTAAGGATATTACCTTCATCAGCGGAACCTGCTATAAAACCCGGAATATGGATCTGGTATCCGAGTGTGTCAGACTCCCGGATTATGAAACGATCTGCCGGGATAAGACAGCCTATGCCCAAAGCTTTTATCTGCAGTACTGCAGCACGGATCCGTTCACGGGGAAAAAACTGGCAGAAAAATATGATACGGTCTATGTTATCCAGAATCCGCCGGCAAAACCGCTGAGCACGCAGGATATGGACGATGTTTATGCGCTGCCGTATGCACGCACGTATCATCCGGACTACGAGAAGGAAGGCGGTATCCCGGCTATTGAGGAAGTCCGCTTCAGTCTGATTTCCAACCGCGGCTGCTTCGGCGGCTGCTGCTTTTGTGCGCTGACCTTTCACCAGGGACGGATTGTGCAGGTAAGAAGTCATGAATCCATCGTAAAGGAAGCCGGTCTTATGACAAGGGATCCGGAATTTAAGGGTTATATTCACGATGTGGGCGGACCTACTGCAGATTTCCGGCAACCTTCCTGTCAAAAGCAGCTTACGCATGGTGTATGTAAAAACCGGCAGTGCCTGTTTCCCACGCCCTGCCCGAACCTGGAAGTCAGCCATGAGGATTACACCCGGCTGCTTCGGGAGCTTCGTGCCTTACCCGGAGTGAAAAAGGTTTTTGTCCGTTCCGGGATCCGTTTTGATTACTGCATGGCGGATCCGTCGGATGAGTTCATGCGCGAACTTGTCCGTTACCATGTCAGCGGACAGCTGAAAGTAGCGCCGGAACACGTATCCGACCGCGTTCTCAGGGCCCTCGGAAAGCCATCACACGATGTTTATGAAAAATTTGTCCGGAAATATAAGGATCTGAACAGGGAATACCATCTGGATCAGTACCTGGTTCCTTATTTTATGTCCTCGCATCCCGGCGCTACCATGAAGGATGCCATTGAGCTGGCGGAATATCTGCGGGATATTCATCACATGCCGGAGCAGGTGCAGGATTTTTATCCGACGCCGTCCACGGTCTCCACGTGCATGTACTATACCGGTATTGATCCGCGGACAATGGAAAATATATACGTACCGAAAAGAGCGCATGAGAAAGCCATGCAGCGGGCGCTGATGCAGTATTCACTTCCGGAAAATTATGATCTGGTGCGGGAAGCACTGAAAAGGGAAGGTCGGACTGATCTTATCGGCTGGGATAAAAAATGTCTGATTCGCCCTGTCCGTCCCGCACAGAAACCGGTCCGGAGAGGGGAACGAAATCAGAAAACCGGAAGAAGAAGTGAAAATAAACCGGCGCTGACTCCATCCGGAGGGAGAACGCGAAAGGGGAATAAACGTTGAAAAAGGTGGAAAAGGGAAAGGCTGGCTATGTAGCCTTCGAAAAGAAAAAAAGATTTCTGGTCATGGCCGTCATGCTGGCGATTCCGATTGGTATTTTTATCACGGGGTATATGCGGACCGGAACCCGAAAAAATTTTCTGACACTCATCGCGATTCTCGGAGTACTTCCCGCAGCCCGCTTTGCGGTCAACTTTATTATGATTATGATGCAGAAGGATGTATCCTCCGATATTGTACGTCAGACGGAGCATCTGGCGGGGAAGCTTGTTCATGGCTATGAACTGATTTTCACGCTCAGTGAAGGGCAGATGCCCTGTGATGCCGTTGTCATCGGAAACAAATCCATCATCGGCTTTGCTCCCCGCGGAAAGCAGGATCTTGTCCCGATTTTTGAAAAGCATATCGGGGAAGCGATGGCTGCCGGCGGCCATCGTGGAATGAAGGCTAAGATTTTCCGGGATGAAAAACAGTATCTGAAGCGGATTGAGATGCTGGCCGGAGAAGCTACCGACCGGGAATTTGATGAGGCATGCATGACCACCGTGAAGACGATTACGCTCTGATTCCAGCATAAACCATTATGAAAGATTATATTATTACGTCGCGGCAGGCAGGACAGCGCCTGGATAAATTTCTTATGAAGGTGCTGAAAAATGCGCCGTCCGGGTTTATTCACAAAATGCTCAGAAAAAAGAATATTACGCTGAATGGACGCAGGGCGGACGGCAGTGAAAAGCTGTGCGGGGAGGATCATGTCCGGTTCTGGCTTTCCGATGAAACCTTTGAAAAATTTTCCGGCACATCCGGTTCGGAAGAGACAGAGGGGGGAAAGGGCGATGTATTCCCTGTCCGAAAGCTTGATATTATCTATGAGGATGAAAACATTCTGCTGGTAAATAAGCCTCAGGGAATGCTGTCCCAGCGGGCGCAGAAAGAGGATGTTTCCCTCTGTGAGTATATCATCGGCTATCTTATGGACAGTCATCAGATTACGGGAGAAGAGCTTGTTACCCTTCGTCCTTCCGTATGCAACCGTCTTGACCGGAACACGAGCGGTATTGTTGCTGCCGGGAAAACGATGGCGGCTCTGCAGGAGCTTTCCGATGCTTTTAAGAACCGGAGTATTCACAAATACTACCAATGCATTGTATGCGGCCGGATTGGCAGAAAAGAGCGGCTGGACGGCTATCTGGTCAAGGATGAAAGTATCAATAAGGTTCATGTTCTGGATCATATGGAAAAGGATGCGCAGCGCATCATCACGGAATATACGCCGATGAAGATGGGAAGGGAATTTACCCTTCTGGAAGTTCTTCTCGTTACGGGCCGCAGCCACCAGATCCGGGCTCATCTGGCATCGGAAGGCCATCCGATTGCCGGCGACCCCAAGTACGGAAATCGTGAACGAAACCGGGAACTGAAAGAAAAATATAATATCCGCTGTCAGCTGCTGCATGCAGGGCGGCTGGAGATGCCCGCTTTTGATGGAAAGCTTCGTTATCTTTCAGGCCGGATTTTCACAGCTCCGGTTCCGGAAAATTTCAGAAAACTTGAGGAAAACATCTAGGAAAAATTGAAAAGAAGGCAGAACAATGACGACCTGGAAAACACGCGGCCTGCGGGGATCCACGCTGGAAGAGCTGATCAATCAGACCAATGAACAATACCGGATCCGCAAGCTTGCCCTGATTCAAAAAATACCTACACCGATCACACCGATAAATATCGACAAGAAATCGAGGCAGATTACACTGGCTTACTTTGATCAGAAAAGTACTGTGGATTACATCGGTGCCGTGCAGGGATATCCGGTCTGCTTTGATGCCAAGGAATGCCGGACGGATACCTTTCCTCTGCAGAATGTCCATCAGCATCAGGTTGATTTCATGAGTGATTTTGAAAACCAGGGAGGCCTTGCTTTCCTGCTCATTTATTTTACAGCCCGCGATGAGTTCTATTACATGCCTATGAAGGATCTGCGCCGCTTCTGGAACCGGGCGGCGCAGGGAGGCCGGCGAAGCGTCCGCTTTGAGGAATTGGATCACAGCTATAGGATTCCAAAGGGAAAAAATGTTCTGCTGCCGTACCTGGACATGATTCAGAAGGATCTGGAGAGTCGGGAACAGGAGCAGCTGTAGCCGGGAAATTATGCCTGCGGATTGACAGCATCCGGTATATTTAGTATAATACGGGCAATTTAATGCTCTACCAAAGTAAAGTAATAATTCTGGGAGACCTACAGATGAAAGAAAACCTGCTTCATACACCGGACGGGGTCCGGGATATTTACGGAACGGAATGCGAACAAAAGCACATTCTTGAAAACAGGATGCATAAGGTACTTAATTCCTACGGATACCGTGATATAGAAACACCGGCATTTGAATATTTCGACGTGTTCGGACATGAAATCGGTACAACACCGAGCAGAGAGCTTTACAAATTTTTTGACCGGGAGGGGTCCACACTGGTGCTTCGGCCTGATTTTACTCCTTCCATCGCACGTGCCTCCTCCAAATATTTTATGGAGGAAAATCATCCGATCCGGCTGTGCTATCTTGGAAATACCTATGTAAATTACCTGGATTATCTGGGCCGCATGAAGGAAAGCACCCAGATGGGAGCGGAGCTGATCGGTGATCCGGGTCCCGAAGCGGACGCTGAAGTCATTGCGATGGTCATTGAAATGCTGCTTTCAGCCGGCCTGAAGGAATTTCAGATCAGCGTCGGGCAGGAGCTTTTTTTTGACGCTCTTGCGGGCGAGGCGGCGTTAAATCCGGAAGATACAGAAACATTGCGGGAACTTATCCGGAACAAAAACAGTTTCGGAGTTGAAAAACTGCTGAAGGGCAAGAATATCGCTCCTGAGCTCAGACAGCTGTTTGTGCAGATTCCGTCCATGTTCGGAGGCGAGGAGATCATCGAAAAGGCGGAAGAGATGACGGACTGCGAGGAAGCCCGTGCTGCGCTGGAGCGGCTGAGAGATGTTCTCCGTATTCTGGAGGTATATGGTTTGGAGCAGTATGTTTCCATAGACCTGGGCATGATGTCCGGTTTTATGTACTATACAGGTATCATTTTCCGCGGTTATACCTACGGCTCCGGCGATGCGATCATCAAGGGCGGCCGTTACGATGAGCTGCTGAAGAATTTCGGAAAACCTTCCCCGGCCATCGGCTTTGTTGTTGTCATCAACAGCCTTCTTCACGCTATGAACCGCCAGCAGGTTCCCATCGTATCGGAGGCAGACCGGAAGCTTGTATTTTACGATGATCAAAGCCGGGATGAGGCCATCCGCACAGCCATGAACCTGAGAAAGCAGGGAAGCGATGCGGAACTTCGGAAAGTGGAAGCTGCTGATTTTTCAAAGACGGACGCACAGATCTGCCAGGAAGGCGGATACAGGGATGTGATTCATACAGAAAGAGGACAGAAGACATGAAATATCTGACGATTGCGCTCACGAAAGGCCGTCTGGCAGGAAAAACCATGAAACTTCTGGCCCAGGCGGGTATTGAATGTAAGGAAATGCAGGATCCGGAAACACGGAAACTGATTTTTACCGATGAAAAAAACAGGCTGAAATTCTTCCTTGCCAAAGGGCAGGATGTGCCGACGTATGTTGAGTACGGGGCCGCTGACCTTGGGGTGACCGGTGAGGATACGATTCTTGAGGAGAACCGCCGCGTGTACGAGGTACTTGACCTTGGTTTTGGAAAATGCCGCATGTGTGTGGCCGGACCCGCACAGGCAGCCGGGCTTTTAAGGCATAAGGAGCAGATCACGGTTGCTACCAAATATCCGCGGATTGCCCGCGATTATTTTCACAATCGTAAAAATCAGACGGTAGAAATCATCAAGCTGAACGGCTCCGTGGAACTGGCACCGATCGTCGGCCTTTCCGATGTCATCTGTGATATTGTGGAGACGGGTACAACGCTGAAGGAAAACGGACTGATTGTTCTGGAGGAAGTCTGTCCGCTCAGTGCCCGGGTCATCGTGAATCCGGTCAGTATGCGGATGGAAAATGAAAGGATCAGCTGTCTTCTTCGAAGCATGAATGATATCATTGAAAAATAAAATGTTCAGCCGGCTCTCGCCGGCATCCGACAGGTAAGGGGCTACATCATGAAAATAGAAAAACTGACAGCCAGTACCAAAGAGAAAATGCTGAAGGAATTATCCTCCCGGAGCGCCGGGAGCTACCCGGAGATCGAAAAAACAGTCGCCGGCATTATCGGAAAGGTTGCATCGGATGGAGACCGGGCTCTCTTCGAGTATACGGAACAGTTTGACCATGTCCGTCTGAATGCCGGCACCATGGAAGTTACGAAGGATGAGATTAAGGAAGCCTATGATCAGGTCGATTCAGAACTCCTTCGCGTAATGCGAAGGGCCCTCGTCAATATCCGTGCCTATCATGAAAAGCAGGTGCGGCAAAGCTGGATCGATGCCAGAGAAGACGGTACGATCCTCGGCCAGAAGATAACGCCTCTGAGACGCTGCGGCGTCTATGTGCCGGGCGGACGGGCTGTATATCCCAGTTCCGTACTTATGAATATTGTCCCGGCCCGCGTAGCCGGAGTCAATGAGATTATCATGTGCACGCCGCCCGGGAAGGATGGACGGGTGACGCCCTCTACCGTGGTGGCGGCTGTTGAGGCAGGTGTGGACCGCATCTTTAAGGTTGGCGGAGCGCAGGCAATCGCCGCCATGGCCTACGGAACAGAAAGCATTCCGAAGGTTGACAAAATCACGGGGCCAGGCAATATTTTTGTCGCCATGGCTAAAAAAGCCGTATACGGAATTGTCGGTATTGATTCGATCGCCGGGCCTAGTGAAATTACCGTTCTTGCCGATGAGACGGCCAATGCGCATTTTGTAGCTGCGGATCTTCTGTCCCAGGCGGAGCACGATCCGATGGCTTCCGCCATTCTCGTAACAACCTCTGAAAAGCTGGCACAGGATGTGTACCAGGAAATTCAGGGATTTCTTCCGAAACTTTCCAGACGGGAAATTATTGAAAAATCCCTGGAAGGATACGGACATATTTTTGTGGCGGACACGCTGGAGGATGCTGTTGAAACGGTAAACGCGGTTGCTTCCGAGCATCTCGAAATCATGACGGCCCATCCATTTGAAGTCATGACCGGAATCCGGAATGCAGGCGCTATATTCCTTGGAGAATATTCGAGCGAACCGCTCGGCGATTATTTTGCAGGACCAAACCATGTGCTTCCGACCAGCGGAACTGCACGTTTCTTTTCCCCGCTGTCGGTTGATGATTTCATCAAGAAGTCAAGCCTTGTCTACTATTCAAAAAATGCGCTGAAGGCCGTCCACAAGGATATTGAATCCTTTGCGAAGGCAGAACAGCTCACCGCCCACGCAAATTCCATCGCCGTGCGCTTTGAAAAAGAGGAGGAGTAAACTGCCATGCCGAGAATCGGAGAGATCAGCCGGAAGACCAGAGAAACATCCATCTACGTGAAAATCGACCTGGATGGTACCGGCCGTGCGGCTGTTGATACCGGAATTCCATTTTTTGATCATATGCTGGATGGCTTTGCCCGCCACGGACTTTTTGACCTGACGGTCAGGGCGGAAGGTGACCTGCCGGTGGATGACCATCATACCATTGAAGACACGGGTATTGTACTTGGACGGGCCATTGCCCAGGCCGTGGGAGATAAAAGGGGCATCTGCCGTTACGGAGACCGGCTGCTTCCCATGGATGAAGTGCTGGTGCTGTGTGCCGTCGATCTTGGCGGCCGTCCGTATCTTTCCTTCGATGCTGATTTCCACCCGGGCATGATGGGAACCATGAATTCAGAGATGGTTCGTGAGTTTTTCTATGCAGTAAGCTACAGTGCCATGATGAACATTCACATCAGGGTCCTGACTCCCGGCAATAACCATCACATGGCGGAAGCTATGTTCAAAGCCTTTGCGAAGGCGCTCGACAGTGCCACACAGTTTGACAGCCGGATCACAGACGTGCTTTCCACCAAAGGCACTATTTGAAAGCGCCATAAGCGCTTTATTACAGAAAACAGGAGTAACAGAAGATGGAGGAAGTCAGCCTTACCTGGGAAATGCTTAAAAAAAACAGTGACGGAATGGTTCCGGTGGTTGTGCAGGATTACGAAAGCGGTGATGTTCTGATGGCAGCTTACATGAATAAGGATGCCTACGAACAGACGCTTAAAACCGGTACGATGACCTACTGGAGCCGGAGCCGTCAGAAGCTATGGGTCAAGGGAGAAACCAGCGGACATTTTCAGCATGTCCGGGAACTCAGAATTGACTGTGATGAGGATACTATTCTGGCACGGGTTGAGCAGACAGGCGCTGCGTGCCATACCGGCCACCGCAGCTGCTTCTACCGAAGGCTGAAACCGGAAATTCAGTAGGATGTAATCGCAGTTTTTAGGGGAGAAAAGCCTGATTTTGTGTATATTTTGCAGAAATTCGGCTGTCTCCCATTAAAAAAATTCATAAATTCTTCATAATTATATTGGTTATTATTACAGAATTCAGCCTTTTTATGTATTGTTTAATGTTCGCCCCTGTGCTACAATACCTCAAGATTTAAGATTATATTCTGTTTTTTTCTTTCATTAATAAAGATTCAATAATCAGAGGTAGAAGATGAAAGCTATCGTAAATAAGGCAGCCGCTATTTTAGCTAAGCATAGTTATCTGCGGTTCTTTGTAAGCGGGTTTATCATTACTTTTATTGTCGAAGCATTCAGCAGAAGCTCTCTCCTTGCTCCGCTTAAATTTATGGTAGGTTCTCCGCTTACTTTTTTTATTAATATTTTCATTGTATCCCTGACACTGAGCCTTTCCGTTTTCTTCGGTAAATTTCAGCAGATTGCAGAATATGCCATTGCGATCGCCTGGTGCTGCCTGGGCGTCGCGAATTATATTGTGAAGCGCTATCGAATGACGCCGTTTTCCGCGGAAGATTTCAAAAATATTCCGATGCTGAATAAAATTGCGTCAAATTATGTATCAAAAAGCTTCATTATAACCATAGGCATTGCCGTCGGAGGTATCGTTATCAGTGTCCGCCTGGTGTGGGGATTGCTCAGCAGACTCAACGCCAAAAGATCCGCCGCCATTTCAGCGAACGGCCCCGTGAAGACAAGGAAGCAGCGTCTTACAGGCATTCTGGCCGGGACAGCCGGCATGGGACTGGGGCTTTATCTGGTACTGAACATGGGGATGCAGACAAACGCCCTTTCCGAAAATTTTGAAAATCTTGCCGAAGCTTATGAGGATTATGGGTTTGCCTATTGCTTCTCCAACAGTCTGGTGGATGTCGGAATATCGAAGCCGGCGGAATATTCCAAAGCGGTCATGAATTCCATCGCCAGCGCTATCAAATCCGGAAACAGTATGAAAAGCAAAGAATTCGGAAATGGAAGTGCCGGTTCTTCTTCAACATTCACGAATGCTTCGGAGAAATTCGGTGCAACAGCAAAAAGGCCGAATATCATCATGATTCAGCTGGAGTCCTTTTTTGATCCAACCTACATTAAGGGACTGAGCTACAGTGAAGATCCGATTCCGGTATTCCGGTCTCTGAAAGACAGCGGAGCTTCCGGCTTCCTTACGGTTCCGGTAGTCGGGGCCGGTACTGCCAACACGGAGTTTGAGATTCTTACGGGAATGAGTACGGATTACTTTGGGGCAGGAGAGTATCCGTACAATACGGTACTCCTGAAGAATACCTGTGAATCGCTTCCGTACATACTCAGAAATTATGGCTATACTTCTTCCGCTGTCCACAATAACCGCGGAACCTTCTATAACCGCGATACCATCTTTTCCCAGCTTGGGTTTGACAACTTTACACCGATTGAATACATGTATGATTACGGAGAAACACCCACCAACTGGGCGACAGACGATGTCCTGCCGGAGAACATCATGGCACGAATTAATGCAGACTCAGGTCCTGACTTTGTTTATACCATTACCGTGCAAAGCCATGGACGCTACCCGTCGGAGAATTTGCTCGATGATCCGGAAATTACGGTAAAAGCTGATCCGGATGTACTCGGTGCGAATTATAACGTAAATCCGGTTACATACTATGTCAACCAGCTTCATGCGGTTGATGAGATGATCGGAAATCTGATTAAAGATCTGAATGAAAGCGGAGAGCCGACCGTGCTTGTCATGTACGGGGATCATCTGCCGGCCCTTAACTTCGATGAGGATGATCTTACCCAGCCGAGTCTTTACGAGACAGAATATGTTATCTGGAATAATTTCGGGCTTGAACTTAATGATAAGGATATGACGGCTGAGTCCATGGGTACCTACGTCCTTTCCCAGTTCGGTATGGACAGCGGTATCATCCCTCAGTTCCATGAAACCTTCGATGGATCCGGCCAGTACGATGATGTGCTGGAAATGCTGGAATATGATATGCTCTATGGAAAAGGGTATATATACGATGCATTCAATACGGAAATTCACTTTGTGAAAAAATCCGATGAGGATCATTCACGTCCCTATCCGGCGACAGAGCTAAGCTATGGTACCGTGCCTGTTACGGTGCAGAAAGCGGAAGTTATTAACGGAAGCCTGTACGTATATGGCAGCAATTTCAACACGAGCAGCCGTGTGGTGATCAATGGCAAGACCAGGGACACGGTGTATCTTGGCTCCGGACTTCTTAAGGTCGATGACAGGATTTCCCAGACGGATACCTCTGCCGTTTACGTCATTCAGTATGATGGTACCTCCGGCCAGGTAGGAACCAATTCGAATGTCATTTATCTGTATGGAGAATCGGAAGAACCTCAGACAGGAAACGGAACAGCCATCTGATGAAAGTTAAAGCACCTGAAAATAAATATTCGTTTTTGCCAGCTGATAATGATCAGCTGGCTTTTTGATTAACTTGACCGATTCGATCCGTAAAGTTATAATAGGCAGGTAACGGATACCATTGGAGGGAGGGGGATCATGAACCGGCCTTTTAATTACACAATTTCAGATAACTTTGTTCTGACCATCTCGCAAATCAGCCGCGATCTGGAAAAAATCAGCCAGTATACCCGGGTCATGCCGATCAGTTCCGGTATTAAAAAAAGCTGCGATATTCGGAATGTCCAGGCGGTCCTGCGTCTTTCCGGGTATACAGCAGACCGTCTGACAGAAAAAGAATATGCCATCCGGACCGGCAACATATCCAGAGCGATGGAATTTGCCGGCACTGCGGATCTGTCCGATATATCCGCCTGCTGTCAGCTTCACGCCCTGCTCATGGATGGGCTGAGCAGCGATGCCGGATCGTTCCGCACGGGCCGGCATGTGAGGGAAAGCACTCCGGCATCCCGGGTACTTCCTTCCGCATCGACCATTCCGCAGCTTATGAGGGATCTTTTCGAATGGACGCAGAAGGCAAAGGTGCATCCGGTCATCAGGGCGGCTGTATTCTTTGTGCGCTGCTGCATTATCATGCCGTTTCCGGACGGAAATATGCTGTTCGCCCGAATCTGGGCGCGGGCATTGCTGTCCTCCGGATATGATCCGATTTTTCAATACCTTCCTTTCGAGGAAAAATGGATCGGGCATGAAAGTGAATATGATATCAAAATCCGGGGCAGTGTTCACTATCAGGATTACGGTGACATTCTCGATTTCTGGGCGGATCGGATTTCAGAGTCTGTTCAGGATTTTCTCAGCTCTCTGGATACAGCCCCGCGGCATCCGGCCATGTCTTCTTCTGTTCAGAAGCTTCTGGAGGTCATGGATGAAAAAGCTTATTCTACCAAAGAGCTGATGGCCATGACCGGGCTGAAACATCGGCAGACATTCCGCGACAACTATCTGCTGCCGGCCATCCGCGACGGTTATATCCGCATGACCGTGCCGGACAAGCCAAACAGCCGGAATCAGAAATACGTCAGGACCATGGACGAAGTCAGGCAGTAACTTTTTTAGGGATAAAACCAGAAATTTTCAGAAAGACAGGAGTAAAGTTGAAAAAATTAGCAGTTGATGATTCTATTCTGTTAAGTGTCGACAAACCAGCACGCTATATCGGAAGTGAGCTTAACAGTGTAGTTAAAGATAAAAATAAGATCGACATCCGTTTTGCCATGTGCTTTCCGGATGTCTATGAAATCGGCATGTCCCATCTGGGTATCCAGATCCTTTATGACATGTTTAACCGGAGAGAGGATGTCTGGTGCGAGCGCGTCTATT
The DNA here is from genome assembly GCA_900318615.1 of uncultured Eubacteriales bacterium. Classification (GTDB taxonomy): domain Bacteria; phylum Bacillota; class Clostridia; order Lachnospirales; family Lachnospiraceae; genus Merdiplasma. The sequence continues at coordinate 6,804 of ONLK01000001.1, read as the reverse complement.
CTCCCTGGACAGATATGGACAGGGTTATGAGGGAAAAAAACATCCGGCTTTTTGCCCTTGAGTCACAGGATCCGATCCTTGATTTTGATTTCCTCGGAATCACGATCCAGTATGAAATGTGCTATACCAATATTCTTCAGATCCTGGATCTTTCCGGCATTCCGCTGCACGCACAGGACAGATCGGACAACTGTCCGATTGTCATCGGTGGAGGTCCCTGTGCCTATAATCCGGAACCGCTGGCGCCTTTCTTTGATATGTTTTATATCGGCGAGGGGGAAACTCAGTACAATACCCTGTTTGATCTTTACAGGAAGATGAAAAAGGAAGGGAAGACGCGGCAGGAATTTCTGCGCCAGGCTTCTCATATTCCCGGGATTTATGTGCCGTCCCTGTATCAGGTAAGCTATAACGAGGATGGAACGCTCCGACAGTTCATGCCGCTGTACGATGATGTGCCTGCGCGTGTGAAAAAACAGATTGTGATGGATCTCACGGATGCGGTTTACCCGGAAAAACCGGTGGTTCCCTATATCAAGGCAACGCAGGACCGGGTGGTACTGGAGGTGCAGCGCGGCTGCATCCGCGGCTGCCGTTTCTGCCAGGCGGGAATGATTTACCGGCCGACACGCCAGCGCAATGTCAAAGTCCTTGAGAAACATGCCGATTCCATGCTTAAAAGCACCGGATATGAAGAAATCAACCTCAGCTCCCTAAGCACCAGCGATTACACTCAGCTTTCCGGTCTGGTTGATTATCTTGTTGAAAAATATGGGAAAGAGCACATCAACATTGCACTGCCGTCCCTTAGAATAGACGCTTTTTCGCTTGATATCATGAGCAAGGTCCAGGACGTGAGAAAAAGCTCCCTTACGTTCGCCCCCGAAGCAGGATCCCAGCGTCTGCGCAATATTATTAATAAGGGGCTGACCGAAGAAGATATTCTTGGCGGAGCCGCACAGGCTTTCCGCGGAGGATGGAGCCATGTAAAGCTTTATTTTATGCTTGGCCTTCCGCAGGAAAATGATGATGACAGACGCGATATCGCGCATCTGGCAAACAAAATTGCAGCTGTTTTCTACGAGGAAGTGCCAAAAGAAGAGCGTCACGGCAAATGCCAGATCACCGTCAGCACATCCTTCTTTGTGCCGAAGCCCTTCACGCCATTTCAGTGGGCCGTTATGTACAGCCCGGGCGATTATCTTGGATTTGCGGCTACGGTTAACCATGAAATCAAGGCACAGCTGAATCATAAGAGTATCAAATATAACTGGCATCAGGCGGAAGAAACCGTGCTGGAGGGGTTCCTGGCCCGCGGTGACCGCCGCTGTGCTTCTGTCATCGAAAAGGTTTACCGGAGCGGACAGATTTTTGATGCCTGGACGGAATGCTTTCATTACGAAAACTGGCTGAACGCCTTTGATGAAACCGGGGTTGACCCTGATTTCTATACGAAACGTCCCCGGTCTCTGGACGAACTTTTACCGTGGGATTTTATTGATATCGGCGTTTCCAGGGAGTTCCTGAAACGGGAATGGCAGCATGCCATGGAAGGGAAAGTTACCCCGAACTGCAGAGAACAGTGCAGCGGCTGCGGCGCACGGGTATTCGGAGGAGGCGTCTGCTATGAAGGTCAGATTTAAGTATTCCAGGCAGGGAGAGCTGCGGTTCATCGGTCATCTGGATATCATGCGTTATTTTCAGAAGGCCATGCGGCGTGCAGGTATAGATATCCGTTATTCCGAAGGAATGAGCCCCCACATGATCATGTCCTTCGCTCTTCCTCTGAGCGTTGGCCAGACTTCAGACTGCGAATACATGGATGTGGAATTAAATACGCCGATTAGCCGTGAGGAGGCTCTGAGCCGTCTGAACAGTGTGATGGCGGAAGGCATCCGGGTAACGGATATGATACAGGTAGCTGAGGGGAAAGCAGGGAAGGCCATGTCTCTTGTGTCTGCTGCCGATTACCGGGTCAAAATCCGGGATGCAGAAAAAACCCCCGAAGAATACCGGCACAGCTGGCAGCAGATGCTGGATCATCTCGGCCTTTTTCTTACGCAGTCCGATATTGAAGTGACCAAAGAGGGAAAGGATGGACTGAAAAACGTCAATATCCGCCCGCTGATTTTGGATATGCACCAGGAGGAGGACAGCCTGTTTCTTCGCGTCCGCGCCGGCAGTCAGGCAAATCTGAAGCCGGGGGCAGCCATCCGAAGCTGTCTTGATTTTCTGGATCTTTCTATGCCAGAGTATATCCTTTCGGTAAATCGTGAAGAGGTCTATGCAGACGTGAGCGAAAACGGGGAACATAAATTAGTACCGCTCGGAGAACTTGGGATATAAGCATGAACACCTATGTTGTTGACCGTGAGGAGGATATGGTTCGTTCCTTCCTCCTCGATGAAAACAGCCGCGCCATTGAAATTCACGAGGATAACCTGCAGCGGAAATTTAGCCTCGGTGATATCTACATTGGCAAGGTAACCCGTGTCCTGAAGGACTTGAATGCTGCTTTCGTAGATATCCAGCCGGGTGTCAGCGGATATCTGCCTTTGAATGAGCCGGTTCGGATTACCGGAGGAAACACCGGCCGCATTGCAGCCGGAAGCGAGCTGGCCGTTCAGGTTGTCCGCGAACCGATCAAAGAAAAAAAGATGGCTCTGAGCGGAAAACTGACCCTGAAAAGTCCGTACTGTATGGTTTCCTGGTGCGGGGACGCCGGTGTCTCCAGAAAAATAGATGCTTCCGTCCGCAGTAGCTTCAGGGAACTTTCAGACAGGTATACCGGCAAAGATATCCGGGTACTTGTCCGGACAGCTGCGGCGGATCTGAGTGTATCGCAGGCAGAAGGACATATCCGGGAAATACGGGAACAGCTTCGGAGGATTCTGGAAATTTCAGACAAACGCGTGGCATACAGCTGCCTTTACAAGGCTCCGGAGGCATATCTGAAAAGGATCGGAGAACTGCCGGCGGACATCGGAAAGATTACAGCAGCAGACAGTGAAATTATAAACAACATTACGGAATATATCCGCGGGAGGCGGCCGGATCTTTTGAACCGTGTCCGCCTGTACGAGGACAGGATGGTTTCGCTTAAAAGCTGTTATTGTCTCAGAAGAGAACTTGAAAACGCGAAAAGCCGGATCGTTCATCTCAGCTCCGGGGCATCCCTGGTGATCGAAGTTACCGAAGCTTTGAGTGTAATCGATGTCAACACAGCCTGCAGCGCGCAGAAGCGGAAACATATGAACCGGGAAGAAAATTTCCTATCCACAAACCTGGAGGCTGCCCGGGAATGTGCGCGTCAGATAAGACTTCGCAATCTGTCCGGGATCATTCTGATTGATTTTATCAATATGGAAAAAAAGGAGAGCACGGAGCAGCTGATTCATGCTCTGAAACAGTACCTCCTGAAAGACCCGGTGCGTACCCGTTTTGAAGATATAACAAAGCTCGGACTGGTGGAAATCACACGGATGAAAATTGAAAAACCTTTATAAAAAATGTTGACAAGCCTGCACAGCTGACATATTATATTTTAGTGTGCCGCACAGAGAGGTTCTATAAGTATGCCCTGATGGCCAGGACATCACCCAATCTGGCGAGTAAATTTTATGGAGGAAACACAATGTACGCAATTATCGCAACTGGTGGAAAGCAGTACAAGGTATCCGAGGGTGACACGATCAATGTTGAAAAACTCGGAGCAGAGGCTGGCGAAACCGTTACCTTTGATCAGGTACTGGCCGTAAGCAATGAAGGCCTGAAGGTCGGGAAAGATGTTGAAGGCGCTACCGTTACAGCTACCGTCGTTAAAAACGACAAAGCGAAGAAGGTCATCGTTTACAAGTATAAACGCAAGACCGGATATCACAAGAAGAATGGCCACAGACAGCCGTACACCCAGGTTCGGATCGAAAAGATCAACGCCTGAGAAAATGACAGCGGTATGATCCGTATAAAGGCTGTTACATGCGGGAATACGTACTGTGAGGTTACAAGCCGCGGCCACGCCGATTTTGCGGAGGAAGGCAGCGATATTGTCTGTGCCGCCGTCTCCGTTCTGATGATCAATACAGCAAACGCGATCGAAAAGTTTACCGATGATCATCTGACGGAAGAAGAGGGGGACGGTTTTCTGAGCATTAAGCTTAGATGTCCGCCTTCGGAAAAAGCCGCTTTGCTGATGAACACTCTGGTGCTTGGACTTCATTCGGTACAGGAAACTTATGGAAAACAATTTCTGAAGCTTTCATTCAGAAATCAGAAATGACGAACTGATATTTGAACGGATATTAAAGGTGGTGTATTGACATGTTAAAGATGAACCTTCAGTTGTTTGCTCATAAAAAGGGTGTTGGTTCTACCAAGAACGGCCGTGACTCCGAGTCCAAGAGACTGGGTGCTAAGAGAGCAGACGGACAGTTTGTTAAGGCAGGAAATATCCTCTACAGACAGCGCGGAACCCATATTCTTCCGGGAAGCAATGTAGGCAGGGGCGGAGATGACACACTGTTTGCACTTTGCGATGGTGTCGTACGTTTTGAAAGAAAAGGCCGCGACAAGAAACAGCTTTCTGTTTATCCGGCTGAAGCAAAGGCAGCTCAGGCAGCAGACTGATCTGTGAAAAGACGGGGAATAATCCCCCGGCGGTTATACTTTTGATGTTAAGCTCCGGTGCTGTATGCCCGGAGCTTCTTTTGTAAAGGCGGGGAGCCGGAAGTCATGATGCAGGATTGCCTGCATATCATGGCTCCTGGCGGCCGCTCATCATCGGGTGCGGAGCACGAGATGACGGCGAAGCCGCCGTATCGGGCAGGGCAGAGTTCATCTGCCCTACCCGATTCAGACCAGAAAGGAGCTGTTTATGTTTTCAGACAGAGCCAGATTTACGATTATTTCCGGAAAGGGCGGAGACGGTCACGTCAGCTTCCGGCGTGAAAAGTTTGTAGCTGCAGGCGGACCGGACGGCGGCGACGGCGGCCGCGGCGGTGATGTTATTTTTGAAGCAGATAATGCCATGAATACGCTGTATGAATACCGCTATCGAAGGAAATTCAAGGCCGGAGACGGCGAAGAGGGCGGAAAAAAACGCTGTCATGGAAAAGACGGCGAGGATATTGTTCTGAAGGTTCCGGAGGGAACCATCATCCGTGACGCCGCCTCGGGTGAGATAATTGCCGATATGTCCGGAGATAACCGCCGCCAGGTCATTCTGAAAGGCGGACGGGGAGGCAATGGAAACATGCACTATGCCACTGCCACGATGCAGGTTCCGGAATATGCGCAGGGAGGGCAGGAAGGCATGGAGCTTGAGATCACGCTGGAGCTGAAGCTTATTGCGGATGTCGGACTGGTAGGCTTTCCAAATGCCGGAAAATCCACGCTTCTTTCCCATGTCACCAACGCGCAGCCGAAAATTGCCGGTTATCCCTTTACAACCCTTCAGCCGAATCTGGGAGTTGTGGAGATGGACGATGGGGATGGCTTTGTGATCGCGGATATACCCGGCCTGATTGAAGGTGCCAGCAGCGGTGCCGGACTGGGTTTTGACTTTCTGCGGCATATCGAGCGTACCAGGGTCATTATCCATATGGTGGATGCGGCAGGTACGGAAGGAAGAGACCCGGTGGAGAGCATTTACAAGATTAACCGCGAACTTGAAAAGTATAACGCTGATCTTGCAAAACGTCCGCAGATCATAGCCGCCAATAAGGTCGATGTCATTCAAACGAAGGAGGGCGAGGAAAACCCTCTGGATCGCATCCGCCGTGAATTTGAGCCGAAGGGTGTGAAGGTTTATCCGATCTCCGCCGTGACCGGACAAGGGCTGAAGGAACTTATGAACGCGGTCAGAGCTGTCCTCCGGTCCCTTCCGTCTGAGCCGGTCAGGTACGAACAGACCTATTTTCCGGAGGAACATGTCCGTCAGAATGACCTTCCGTTTACGGTTACGAAAGATCCGAAGGATCCCCATGTGTTTATTGTCGAAGGACCGAAGATTGAGAAAATGCTTGGCTATACAAATCTGGATGCGGAAAAAGGGTTCCGCTTCTTCCAGAATTTCCTGAAGGATAACGGGATTCTTAAGGAGCTGGAGGAACTGGGCATCCAGGACGGCGATACCGTAAAAATGTACGGGCTGCAGTTTGATTATTACAAATGATGACGAAGCTGATGAAAACCGCAAACGGCCCCGAAGCTGTTAAAATGAATACGAATACTGCAAAACGCATTCGTCTGATCGCCGTGGATCTGGACCGGACGGCTTTACGCACAGACAAGAGCCTGTCCCCTGCCGTATCCGATGCACTGCAAAAGGCATCGCAGCAAGGAATGGAGGTTGTCATTGTCAGCGGCCGTCCGTTCGAATCGCTTCCGGCTGAGCTGATCCGCGCTGGTTTTATCCGCTATGCGGTAACCTCCAACGGGGCTGCCGTCTATGACCTGGACACCGGAAGCAGAATTGCCCAGACGCTTCTGAGAGCGGATCAGGTGCGTTCCATATTGAACCTGTTTCCGGATATGAAATGCTTCGAAGTACTCCTGAATGGAAAAAGCTATGCATGGGATGACTACGTGAGGGATCCGGCCCGGTTCGGAACAGCGGAGGAAGGCATCGATTATATACGAAAAACCCGCACGGGTATTGGAGATATCCGTGCGTTTGCTCTTGAGCATGAAACGCAGCTCGATGCCGTGGATATAATCTGCAGGGAAGATTTTGAGCGGGAGCAGATGACAAAGAAACTGAAGGAATATATTCCGTCCGTTTTCGTAACTTCCTCCGTGCGCAAT
>ONLK01000031.1 GCA_900318615.1 uncultured Eubacteriales bacterium | reverse complement strand
CTGAAGCTGGAACATGGAAAACAGGATGAAATCCGGGCCAGAATGGAGGAGCTTCGGCAGAAACGTGTGAGCAAACAGCCGCTGGAACTGCCCAGCGCAGGCAGCACCTTCAAACGGCCGGAGGGAAATTTCGCCGGAAAACTGATCATGGATGCCGGTCTTCGCGGATATCATGTCGGCGGGGCCCGGGTTTCGGAAAAACACTGCGGGTTCGTTGTAAATACCGGCGGGGCGACAGCGGAGGATGTACTTGCGCTCATTCATGACGTTCAGCGTATCGTAGAGGAAAAAACCGGTATCCGCCTGGAACCGGAGGTTAAAATGGTGGGAGAGTTCAAGTGAGATTTGTAATTGTGACCGGCATGTCCGGGGCAGGGAAATCGACGGCTCTGAAAATGCTGGAGGATTTTGGCTATTTCTGCGCGGATAACCTGCCGCTTCCGCTGGTAGACAAACTGGCATCTTTCGGCACAGCTGCCTCCGGGGAATACAGCAAGGTCGCACTGGGAATTGATGTGCGAAGCATTCATACCCCGGAGGAAGCATCCGGACTTTTGGACCGGCTGGATTCTACCGGTATACGGTACGAGATTCTTTATCTGGAAGCCGATGATGATTCTTTAATCCGGCGCTACAAGGAAACCAGGAGGAGTCATCCGCTGTCCCGGGACGGCCGGATCGATGAAGGAATTAGAAAAGAGCGTGTGATTCTGGCGGAAGTTCGCAGGCGGGCTGACTATATTATTGATACCAGTCAGATGCTGACGCGGGATCTTCGTACAGAGATGAATAAAATATTTGTGGAGCAGGTGAAGTATTCGAATCTGTTCATTACGGTTCTTTCCTTCGGATTCAAATATGGAATTCCGGTGGATGCGGACCTTGTTTTTGATGTCCGATTCCTGCCGAATCCCTACTATGCCGATGAACTGAAACGGAAGACCGGGCTGGATAAGGATGTGCGTGACTATGTCTATAACGGCGGCCTGGCGGCCAGCTTTGAAAAAAAGTGGTTCGACCTGATTGATTTTCTGCTTCCCAATTACGTGAACGAGGGAAAGACGCAGCTGGTAATCGCGGTCGGCTGTACCGGCGGCCGCCACCGCTCCGTGGCCATGGCTGCCAGTCTGTATGAACACATCCGCGGCAGGATGACCTACGGGGTTCGCCTGGACCACAGGGATATATACCGTTAAAGGAGGTGCCGGCGTGTCCTTTGCAGGTGATGTCAAAAAGGAACTTTCTGAGGACCTGGAGAGCGCCAGACACTGCAGGATAGCAGAACTGGCAGCCATCCTTTCTTTTTCGGGAACAGTCATGATTTCAGCCGGAAACAGAATCTCTTTTAAGGTACAGACGGAAAACCTCAGTGTCGCCCGGAAATCCCAGGCTCTGCTGGAACAGGCCTTTGATCTGCATCCTCAGTGCTGCACACGGATTCACGGGAAAAAGTCACGGCGCCGTCTTACCACAACGTATTATATTGTCGTGCCGCAGCAGGAAGACGCCGTACGTGTTCTTCGAAGCACCCACATCCTGGATGAGAAGCTTGAATTATCCGAAAAAAGTCCGGTTGCGGATGAACTGATTGTTCAGCGTTCCTGCTGCAAACGTGCGTTCCTCCGGGGAGCGTTTCTTTGCGGCGGGTCGATCAGCGACCCGCATAAGTCCTATCATTTTGAGATTACCTGCCCGGATGAGCCGATGGCGCATCAGCTGCAGGACATGATTGCCGTTTTTGGCCCGTCTGCCAAAATTGTTACCCGCAAATCAAAACCGGTTCTTTATATCAAGGAAAGCGGTCAGGTTGCCGATATGCTCCGCATTATCGGAGCAGACCGGTCGCTGCTGGATCTTGAGAATATCCGGATTGAGCATGAGCTTGTTAATTCGGTAAACCGCAAACTGAACTGTGATACCGCAAATATCAATAAAATCGTGCAGACGTCGCAGAAGCAGGCGGAGGATATTGAATATATTGAGCGGAAAATAGGGCTGACGGCGCTTCCTGACAATCTGCGCGAGATGGCACTTGTCCGTGTGAGAAACCGCGAACTGTCGCTGGAGGATCTGGGAAAGATGATGAACCCGCCGCTCGGAAAGTCCGGCGTCCATCACCGGCTTCAGAAAATCAGTGCGGTTGCTCAGAAGATACGCGAGAAAGAAAAGAGGGGAGACGCATCATGAACATTCTGACGGCGCAGCATATCTCAAAATCTTACCTGGATAATGAACTGCTCCGGGATGTGGATTTTTCTGTTTCCGAGGGAGATAAAACGGGGATCATCGGACTAAACGGCGCCGGGAAATCAACGCTGCTTCGCATTCTTGCCGGATGCGGGGAACCGGACAGGGGGGAAGTGGTCAGATCTTCCCGTGCGCTCACCCGTTATCTGCCGCAGACGCCTCAGATCAGTCCGGAGGATACGGTACTGGAAAATGTTATGAATGATATGCTCCTGGAGAACAAGGACTGGGACCGGGAGGGCGAGGTACGGAACATGCTTTCCGTTCTTGGCTTTACCGATTTCGGAGCAAAGGCCGGGATACTGTCGGGAGGTCAGAAAAAGAGACTGGCGCTCGCCCGGGTGCTTCTTTCCGGTGCGGACATTTTGATTTTGGACGAGCCCACCAACCATCTGGACAACGATATGTGCGAGTGGCTGGAAGCGTATCTGAAGTCGTGGCGGGGAACGCTGATCATGGTGACGCATGACCGCTATTTTCTGGATAATGTATGTAACAGTATCGTAGAAATTGACTTCGGGAGGGCGTACCGGTATGAGACAAACTATGAAGGATATCTGAGCCTGAAGGCAGAGCGCGAACAGATGGCTTCGGCCTCGGAGCGCAAACGGCAGTCCATTCTTCGTAACGAGCTTGCCTGGGTACAGCGCGGAGCGCGTGCCAGGAGCACGAAGCAGAAGGGAAGGCTGCAGCGATATGAGCAGCTGAAAAACCAGGAAGGGCCCCGCAGCCATGACAGGATGGAGCTTTCTTCATCCGCCAGCCGCATGGGGAAGACAACCATTGAATTAGAGCATCTGACCAAAGGGTTTGACGGCCGGATACTTTTTGAGGATTTTTCTTATATCTTTCTGAAAAATGACCGCATCGGATTCATCGGACCCAACGGATGCGGCAAGACAACCCTTATGAAAATCATTGCGGGTCTGGAAAAGCCGGACAGCGGCAGCGTTCAGACCGGGCAGACCATCCGCATCGGCTATTATGCGCAGGAAATAGAATTTACGAACAAAAACGGGGAGAAAACCGATCCGGACATGCGTGTGATTGACTATATCCGGGACACGGCTGAGTACGTGCACACGGCGGACGGGCTGCTTTCCGCATCAAAAATGCTGGAGCGTTTTTTATTTACACCCCCGATGCAGTACAGCCCGGTCAGCCGTCTGTCCGGCGGAGAAAAGAGGAGGCTGAACCTTTTGAAGGTCCTGATGGGAAGCCCGAATGTCCTGATCCTGGATGAGCCGACCAATGATCTGGACATCGTTACGATGACCATTCTGGAAGATTTTCTGGACCGGTTTGACGGGATTATGATCGCTGTGTCACACGACCGGTATTTTCTTGACCGTACCGTCAGACGAATGTTTGTCTTTGAAAATGCGCATCTTGTTCAGTACGAGGGCGGTTATACGGATTATTACCTGAAGAAAAGGGAAGAAGCGGATGTGGTACAGCCGAAGGCGGATGCCGGCAGCCGGACGGGAAAAGAGGCGAAGGAAACCTCCCGGAAACCGCGCTCCGGAAGAAAGCTGAAGTTTACCTGGCAGGAGCAGAAGGATTATGATGGTATTGAAGAGGAGATCAGCCGTCTGGAAGAAAAAATCCGGATAATTGATCAGGATCTTGGCGGGACAGCCAGTGATTATATGAGGGCAGCGGAACTGACAGCTCAGAAAGATGAGACGGAAAGACTGCTGAATGAAAAAATGGAACGCTGGATGTATCTGGAGGAGAAAGCCGGGAAGATAGCACGCGGCGAAGAGGAGTAGACAGGAACTGGCAGAAAATTTTTCCGGGAAATCCCGGAAACACAGGTCGCACGGACCGGAAGGGAGAGCAAATGGCATCATATAAGTCCGATATTGAAATTGCCCAGGAAACACCGATGGCTCCGATTACACAGATTGCAAAAAAGCTTGGTATTGATGACAAATATCTGGAGCAGTACGGGAAGTACAAGGCAAAAATCGATTATAATCTGCTGCGGGAACAGCCTGGAAAAGACGGAAAGCTCGTCCTGGTTACAGCTATGAACCCGACCCCGGCAGGCGAAGGCAAAACGACGACAACCATTGGTCTGGCGGACGGTTTGTCCAGACTGGGCAAAAAGGTTTGTGCGGCTCTGCGGGAACCGTCTCTCGGACCGGTATTCGGGGTCAAAGGGGGGGCCGCCGGCGGCGGATATGCCCAGGTTGTTCCCATGGAGGATATCAACCTGCATTTTACCGGTGATTTTCATGCCATCGGTGCTGCCAACAATCTTCTGGCAGCCATGATCGACAATTCGATCTATCAGGGAAATCCCCTGGATCTCGATCCGCGGAAGATAACCTGGAAACGGTGTGTGGATATGAATGACCGGCAGCTTCGTTACGTTATCGACGGACTTGGCGGGCGTACGAACGGGGTGCCCCGGGAGGACGGATATGATATTACCGTGGCTTCCGAGGTGATGGCCGTTCTGTGCCTTTCGTCCGACATCCATGATCTGAAGGAACGGCTTTCCCGGATTATCGTTGGTTATACGTACGGAAAACCATCGGAGCAGAAGGCGGTGACTGCCGGCGATCTGCACGCGCAGGGAGCTATGGCTGCGTTATTAAAGGATGCCCTGAAGCCGAACCTTGTTCAGACGCTGGAACACACGCCGGCCATCGTACACGGAGGTCCCTTCGCGAACATCGCGCACGGCTGCAACTCGGTGACCGCCACCCGCATGGCCATGCGCCTGGCCGATTATGCCGTGACGGAGGCAGGTTTCGGCGCTGACCTCGGCGCGGAAAAGTTCCTTGACATCAAGTGCCGGATGGCCGGAATCAGGCCGAACGCGGTTGTTCTTGTGGCTACGGTGCGCAGCCTTAAGTATAACGGGGGCATTGCGAAGGAGAACCTGAACACTCCGGATGTGGAGGCTGTGCGAAGAGGTCTTCCCAATCTTCTGAAACATGTCAGCAATATTATTCACGTATATAAACTTCCGTGTGTGGTTGCCATCAATGAATTCCCGACGGATACGAAGGAAGAAGTGGCGGCCATCGGGGAAAAGTGCCATGAACTCGGGGTTAATGTCGTTCTGTCCCGGGTGTGGGCCAGGGGCGGAGAAGGAGGCATCGCGCTGGCACAGGAAGTCATGCGGCTGTGCGAACTTCCGAATGATGCATTCTCATTTGCTTATGATACAGACGAGACAATCGGGCAGAAACTAAATGATATTACGACACGGATTTATGGCGGACGCGCCGCGCTGTTAACAGCATCCGCCCAGAAGCAGGCACAGCAGCTGACCGCGCAGGGCTTTGGAAATCTGCCGGTGTGCGTAGCAAAGACGCAGTATTCGCTCACGGATGACCCGAAAAAGCTGGGGGCTCCGACGGATTTTGACATTACGGTCCGCAGCCTGAAAGTATCCGCCGGCGCCGGCTTTATCGTAGCCCTGACCGGCGATATCATGACAATGCCGGGACTTCCGAAGGTTCCGGCAGCCGAAAAAATTGATGTGGATGATAATGGCAGGATTACCGGACTGTTCTGAGGCAGAACAGTCCGGAGAGCATAAGAAGAAGACCGTTTTATCCGGAAAAGGCCGGCAGATGCGGTGAAGCAGGTACATACAGATGAGATTCAGACCTTGTATTGACATTCATAATGGGAAAGTAAAGCAGATCGTTGGTTCAACACTCAGGGATGAGGGAAATGAAGCTGCGGAAAATTTTGTTTCCGATAGAGACGCGGCTTATTTCGCACACCTGTACCATGAAGATTCGCTGAAGGGAGGCCATGTCATTCTGCTGAACCCCGCATCCTCGGAGTACTACGAAAAAACCAGAGCGCAGGCACTTCAGGCGCTCTCACAGTATCCGGGTGAGCTGATGGCGGGCGGCGGAATCCGCCCGGAAAATGCGGAACTGTTCCTGAACGCCGGCGCGAGCCATGTCATTGTCACATCCTACGTGTTTAAGGATGGAAGCGTTGACCTTGCAAACCTGGAGCGGATGAAAGCGGCCGCCGGCCGGGAGCATCTGGTGCTGGATCTGAGCTGCCGGAAAAAGAACGGCGATTACTATATTGTTACGGATCGCTGGCAGAAGTTTACCGATACGAAGCTGGATCGGGAACTGCTTCATTTTCTGTCGTTCTCGTGCAGTGAATATCTGATCCATGCGGTAGACGCAGAGGGAAAGTCGGCCGGGATCGATGAGAATATTATTTCGCTGCTCGGTCAGGAAAGCCCGATTCCGGTAACTTATGCCGGCGGCGTCAGTGCGTATGAGGACCTGGAGCGAATCCGCCGCGCAGGATGGGGGCGTGTGGATTTTACCATCGGAAGCGCCCTCGATATCTTCGGAGGAAAATTATCCTATCACAAAATTGTACAGATGAGCCGCCAGAGAGCATAAAAAAGGGCCTGCATCAGAGGATGCAGGCCCTGCCTGGTTACATCAGCGGATCAGTAATCCGGCTCAATCAGTCCGTAGGTACCGCCTTTGCGCTTGTATACAACATTGATTTCTTCCGTCTGGGCGTTTGTAAACACATAAAAATTATGTCCGAGCAGTTCCATCTGAACGCAGGCATCTTCCGGATACATCGGCTTGACGTCAAAATGTTTGGTTCTGACAATTTTGATTTCATTCATGGGCTCCGATTCATCTTCAATGAATTCCTTCTTGAAGTTAGAAGCCGCAGCCTGGTGCTTATCAATCAGTTTTTCCTTATAGCGCCGAAGCTGGCGTTCGATGACCTCCTCCACCAGGTCGATGGAGATGTACATATCGTTGGAAACCTGCTCGGAGCGGATGATGCTGCCCTTGACCGGGATGGTTACCTCGATTTTCTGGCGGTCTTTTTCGACGCTCATGGTCACGATCACTTCTGTTTCAGGTGTAAAATAACGCTCCAGTTTCCCAAGTTTTTCAGTTACAGTAGAACGGAGAGCATCGGTAACGTCCATATTTTTTCCGCTGATGATAAATTTCATAAAAAAGCCCCCTTTATTTATTTTTTGCCGGCACCTGTCTTCCCGCCAGGGCGGTAAATAATCTTTTTTCAGATTAATTATGATTATAACACATGATTTATCCTGTCTCAATTACAAGATGTTCTGAAGATGAGGCCGGATAAGCCGGCACATTCAGCCGGGAGGCTGTTTTCAAAACCTCAGGAAATCATTGTGCTGGATGTGTTTAGGTGTTAAAATAAAACGGAATACGTGTGCCCTGGGATGCGTATCAGTAAATGATAGTAGGAGATCGAAGTACAGATGAGTGTTGTAGAGAAAATATTTGGTACTCACAGTGACCGTGAGGTGAAACGCGTCATGCCGATCATCAGTAAGATTGAAGCACTCCGTCCGGCCATGACAGAGCTGACCGATGATCAGCTGCGTGCCAAAACAGATGAATATAAACAAAGATATAAGAACGGAGAATCACTGGACAGCCTGCTCCCGGAAGCATTTGCGACCGTTCGGGAAGCTTCCCGCCGCGTGCTTGGAATGGAGCATTTCCCGGTTCAGCTGATCGGAGGTATTATTCTTCATCAGGGGCGTATTGCCGAGATGAAGACCGGTGAAGGGAAAACCCTGGTTTCCACCTGCCCGGCTTATCTGAATGCACTGACAGGAGAAGGGGTTCACATCGTCACTGTGAACGACTATCTGGCAAAACGTGACTCTGAGTGGATGGGCGCTGTGCACAGATTCCTCGGGCTGACGGTGGGCGTTGTTCTGAACTCCATGAACGGAGATGAGCGCCGCGCCGCCTATAACTGCGATATCACATACATTACCAATAATGAAGACGGTTTCGATTACCTTCGCGATAACATGGTCATCTACAAAAAAGATGAGGTACAGCGCGGACTGAACTATGCGATCATCGATGAGGTCGACTCTGTTCTGATTGATGAAGCCCGCACACCGCTGATTATTTCCGGGCAGTCCGGAAAATCCACCAAGCTTTACGAAATCTGCGATGTACTGGCCAAACAGCTGGAAAAAGGAGAGGCCAGCGGCGAGGTTACCAAAATGACCGCCCTCATGGGGGAGGAGGTCACCGAGACCGGGGACTTTATTGTCAATGAGAAGGATAAGGTTGTCACTCTGACAGCACAGGGTATCAAAAAAGTGGAGGATTATTTCCACATTGCCAATCTGTCGGATCCGGAGAACATTGAAATACAGAACAATACCATTCTGGCGCTGCGTGCCAACTATCTGATGAAGAAGGATGTTGATTATGTCGTTAAGGATGATCAGGTTCTGATTGTCGATGAGTTTACCGGGCGTATCCTTCCCGGCCGCCGTTATTCCGACGGTCTGCATCAGGCGATTGAGGCGAAGGAGCATGTAAAGATCAAACGCGAGAGCAAGACCCTGGCAACCATCACATTCCAGAACTTCTTTAACAAATATAAAAAGAAAGCCGGCATGACCGGTACCGCCCTCACCGAGGAGCAGGAATTCCGGGACATCTACGGAATGGATGTAATTGCCATCCCGACAAATAAGCCGGTGATTCGTAAGGATATGGAAGATGCCGTCTACATGACCAAGAAGGAAAAATATCGTGCCGTCATCGAACAGGTGAAGGAGGCTCACGAGCGTCAGCAGCCGGTGCTGGTCGGTACCATCTCCATCGATGTATCCGAGCTCCTTTCCCGCATGCTGACCCGGGAGGGTATTCAGCACAATGTTCTGAATGCCAAATATCATGAGCTCGAGGCTCAGATTATTTCCGAAGCCGGTAAGCACGGTGCCGTTACCATTGCCACCAACATGGCCGGCCGCGGTACCGATATCAAGCTGGATGAGGAGGCAAAGGCGGCAGGCGGTCTGTATGTCATCGGTACGGAGCGCCATGAATCGAGACGTATCGATAATCAGCTGCGCGGCCGTTCCGGCCGTCAGGGCGATCCGGGAAGATCCCGCTTTTATATTTCCCTGGAAGATGATCTGATGCGCCTGTTCGGTTCGGAAAAGATGATGAGCATATTTAAGAGCCTGGGGGTTCAGGAGGGTGAGCAGATCGAGCACAAGATGCTTTCCTCTGCGATCGAGAAGGCTCAGCAGAAGATTGAGAGCAATAACTTTGCAACCCGCAAGAATCTGCTGGAGTACGATCAGGTCAACAATGAACAGCGCGAAATTATTTACGCGGAGCGCCGCAAGGTACTGGACGGCGTCAATATGCGAAACCAGATCATGAGCATGATTAAGGACACGGTAAGCAACGCCGTGGATACGGTCATCGGGGAGGATCAGGAAAAGAACGAGTGGAATTTCCGCGAGATGCATGACGTTCTGTGCCAGATTATTCCGCTGGAGCATGTAACCCCGGAAGAGGACGCAAAGATTGGCAGCAAAAAGGCGTATAAGGAATATCTGACGGACAAGGCCATTAAGCTTTACGAGAAGAAAGAATCCGAGTTTGAGAATCCGGAGCAGATCCGTGAGGTTGAGCGTGTGATCCTTCTGCGCACGACGGACCGGAAATGGATGGATCACATCGATGATATGGACCAGCTGCGTCAGGGTATCGGCCTGCAGGCGTACGGACAGAGAGATCCGCTGGTGGAATACAAGATGGAAGGCTATGACATGTTCAATGCCATGACGGCATCCATCCAGGAGGAAACGCTCCGTATCCTGTACCATATCCAGGTTCAGCAGAAGGTTGAACGTGAGCAGGTGGCGAAGGTTACCGGAACGAACCGTGACGATACGGCTCTGAAGGCTCCGAAGAAACGCGAGGTTAAAAAGATTTATCCGAACGATCCGTGCCCGTGCGGCAGCGGGAAAAAGTACAAGCAGTGCCACGGGCGCCCGGGCGCACCGAAGCTTGATCTGTGACTGTCCGAAGTCTCCGGCGGCGGAAGGGACGGCCCGTAGTGCAGTCTGATCTGTCAGAAATAAGGCGGCTTCGAAGAAAATGGAGATCACCGTTTTCCTGCCGCGCAGTGAAACCAAGAGACAAATGAAACAGGAGAAAGGACAGTTATATGATAGAGCTTGATCAGTTTAAGCAGGACCTGGCATCCTGCGGGCAGCCGCTGAAGGAAGTGCGCGACTCGCTGGATCTGGAAAATAAGAAATTAAGAATTGAGGAAATCAGCCGTGAAATGGAAGCCCCGGGCTTCTGGGAGGACACGGAGAAATCTCAGGAAAAGACAAAGCAGCTTGCATCTTTGAAGGGGGACATGGAGCAGTATAAGAATCTCCAGAACGCGTATGACGATGTCTCTTTGCTCATTGAGATGGCGGCTGAGGAGGATACCGATGACCCGGAGATGGCGCAGGAGATACAGGATGCGCTGGACAAGCTGCATGAGGATCTGGACGACGTGCGGATCCGCACGCTTCTGTCCGGGCCGTATGACAGCGATAATGCGGTAGTAACGCTGCATGCCGGAGCCGGCGGAACCGAGTCCTGCGACTGGGCATCCATGCTGTACCGCATGTACTGCCGCTGGGCGGACAAGAAGGGATTTAAGGTTGAAGTTCTGGATTATCTGGACGGTGACGAGGCCGGAATCAAGTCCGTAACCTTCCAGGTAGACGGAGATATGGCCTACGGTCTTTTGAAATCGGAAATGGGCGTACACCGTCTGGTAAGAATATCTCCGTTTAACGCAGCCGGGAAGAGGCAGACCTCCTTTGTAAGCTGCGAAGTCATGCCGGACATCGAGGAAGACCTGAACATTGAAGTCCGTGATGAGGATATTCGTATCGACACGTATCGTTCCAGCGGTGCCGGCGGCCAGCACATCAACAAAACTTCATCTGCGGTCCGTATTACGCATTATCCGACCGGAATTGTAGTACAGTGCCAGAATGAGCGTTCTCAGTTTGAAAATAAGGACAAAGCCATGCAGATGCTGAAGGCAAAGCTCCTTATGCTGAAGATGCAGGAAAATAAGGAAAAGGAGAATGCGATTCGCGGCGAGACAAAGGATATTGCCTGGGGCAGCCAGATCCGTTCGTATGTTTTCCAGCCGTATACCATGGTGAAGGATCATCGGACCGGCTGCGAAACCGGAAATATTGACAGTGTGATGGATGGAAATATCGATATGTTTATCAATGCGTACCTGAAGTGGTCGGCACTGGGGGCTTCCGATCAGGATCAGGCAGGCTGATTATAATCAAAAGGAAAGCGGAAAAGAACCGAAGACAGCAGCCGGACACGGCGGCAGGGAGAAGTAAACCAAGGAGGATTGGGTATGGGATTAATCAGAACAGCAATCAGTACCATTCATGGCGAAATACGGGACCAGTTTCTGGCTTCCATTGAGCCGGATATGGATGACCAGACTGTGTTTGCGCGGGGGATTGTCCGCAACAAAAAGGGACTGGATTCCGGCAGCCGGGTGGTGCCGGACGGGTCCATGATTCATGTATATGATAATCAGTTCATGATGCTGGTAGACGGCGGAAAGATCATCGATTATTCCGCCGAGCCGGGCTATTTTCAGGTAGATAATTCCTCACAGCCGTCCCTTTTTAACGGGCAGTTTAAGGAGACATTGAAGGATACCTGGGAGCGGTTTAAATTTAATGGGACAACTCCGAAGCATCAGGAAGTTTTCTATATAAACCTTCAGGAAATCCGCGGTATTCGTTTTGGAACCAGAAATCCGATCAATTATTTTGATCAGTTTTATAATGCGGAGCTTTTCCTGAGAGCACACGGCACCTATTCGGTTAAAATATCCAACCCGCTGCTGTTTTACCAGCAGGTTGTCGCAAAGAATGCGGACCGTGTAGCAATAAATGACATCAACGAACAGCTGCTGGATGAATTTCTGGAAGCCTTGCAGACCTCCATTAACCAGATGTCTGCGGACGGAATCCGTATTTCCTATGTTGCTTCGAAAGGGAGAGAACTTGCCGGATATATGGCCGATACGCTGGATGACAGCTGGAAAGCGCTGCGCGGCGTCGAGATTGTCAGTGTCGCGATTGCAAGCATTTCCTATGATGAGGAATCGCAGAAACTGATAAATATGCGCAACCAGGGCGCCATGATGAGCGACGCTTCCATCCGTGAGGGGTATGTTCAGAGCGCGGTGGCAAAGGGAATCCAGGACGCCGGATCCAATGCAAACGGCGCTGCCGCCGGCTTTATGGGCGTCGGTATGGGTATGAATACTGCAGGCGGTTTCATGAGTGCCGCGTCTGCCTCCAACACGCAGCAGATGCAGATGCAGCAGCAGGCCAGGGCGGAGGGAAAATCTGCGGACAGCTGGACCTGCTCCTGCGGTGCGGTCAATACGGGCAAATTCTGTGCCAACTGCGGAAAACCGAAGCCGGAGGATAACCGCTGGACCTGTTCCTGCGGCACCGTAAACACAGGCAAATTCTGTACCAGCTGCGGAAAAGCGAAACCACAGAGCGGGGAATGGACCTGCTCCTGCGGCACTGT
The DNA here is from genome assembly GCA_900318615.1 of uncultured Eubacteriales bacterium. Classification (GTDB taxonomy): domain Bacteria; phylum Bacillota; class Clostridia; order Lachnospirales; family Lachnospiraceae; genus Merdiplasma. The sequence continues at coordinate 9,236 of ONLK01000031.1, read as the reverse complement.
GAATACCGGGAGGTTCTGTTCCAACTGTGGGAAACCGCGCCCATAACAAGACAAGGAGATAGATGAATGGCAGCCATTACCTATAAATGCCCGAACTGTGGAGGTGAGCTGGTATTCGATCCGGATTTGGCAAAGTATAAGTGTCCCTTCTGCAATTCTATATTTACACAGGAAGAACTGGACCGCCTGAAACCTTCTTCTGCGAAGGAGCAGAAGGCGGAAGAAGACACGCAGGAGAATTCCCGGGAGGAAACCGGGCCTAAGACACAGGAGAGCGGAGCGCAGCAGAGCACAGATGCTGTGATTTATACCTGTCCCAGCTGCGGTGCCCAGATTGTCACGGACGATACAACAGCGGCTACTTTTTGCTACTACTGCCATAATCCGGTTGTCCTGACAGGAAAATTATCCGGCAGGTATCTGCCGGATAAGGTGATACCATTTAAAATCGGAAAGAAAAAAGCGCAGCAGCAGTTCGGAGATTTTATAAAATCAAAGAAATTTGTACCGAAGGAATTCTGGAATGACCGGCAAATTCAAATGCTCAGCGGTGTCTATTACCCCTACTGGGAATACGACGGAGAATATCAGTCACAGATGTCGGCGAGCTGTAAGAACGTCCGTGTGTGGGTAGCCGGAGATACGGAATATACGGAGACATCTGTCTTTGATGTGGAACGAAGCGGACAGGTTCAGCTGAAAGACATACTGAACAATGCTTTGAAAAAATCGAATAAGGAGCTTGTGGAGAACGTTCAGCCATTTGTCATGAAGGAAGCCGAAAGTTTCAATATGAGCTATCTTTCAGGATTTGTAGCTGAAAAAAGGGACATGGAAAAAGATGAGTTCGAATCATCTGTTCAAACCGAGGCGAAGGAATGCTGCGAGCGGATGCTGCGGGATACGATCAGCGGCTATGAAATTGTGGATATCAGGCAAAGCTCCAGTGTACCGGTGAGTGGAAAATGGAGTTATGTTCTGCTGCCGGTGTGGGTGCTTACCTACCGCGGAAGAAATAATACCATGTATTATTTTGCGATGAACGGACAGACAGGAAAAGTATGCGGGAAACTGCCGGTGGATAATAAGAAACTGTTCCTGGTCAGTCTGCTCCTGGGACTTATCATTTTTGTCATTGCGTTTTTGGGAGGATATCTTCTGCTTTGAAAAAGCAAATAATCAGGAATAGAGCCGGCCTGTCTGCGGCTGTATTTTTCAGCCTGCTGCTTTTCTTAAATCCGACCAGAACATGGGCGGCGGGCAGAGCGCGGGTGACGGATCAGGCACAGCTCTTAGACAGCGGCGAGGAAGCTGAAATCCAGGAGAAAGCACAGTCCATGGCCAATGAATGGGGATACGATTTCCTCGTTTATACGACGGAGGATGCCGGCGGCAAAAGCTCCGGAACCTGTGCGGAGGATTATTATCTGGACAATGCTTCGCAGGATAACGGTATTGTTTATATCATCGACATGGATAACCGGGAAGTTAATCTGAGAACCAGCGGAGCTATGATCGATGTTTTATCAGATGCGCGGATCGACCGGATACTGGATGATGCCTATGAGTATGTGTCTGACGGAGAGTACGCGGATACGTTTCTGGTGATGCTGGACGATACGCAGACGTATCTGGAAAAGCCCGGGGACGGAAGTCACGGACCGGGTTTGCTGAGCATAGCGCTTATAGCCGCAGTTCTTGGAATGGCGGGCGGAATTATATTCTTTTTTTCCGTCATGGCCCGCTACAGGATGAAAACCGGTACCTACCGGTACGACTACCGCGAAAATGGAGCACTTAAGCTGAACGTACAAAAGGACCGGATGATCAACCGTTTTGTGACACACAGGCATATCGAGAGAAAACCGCCGGAAGGTCATTCCGGAGGCGGAGGCTCAACTCATGTGGGCAGCGGCGGACATACCTTCGGCGGCGGAAAAGGACGGAGTTTTTAGTCTTCATCGATACGTTTCAATCGATTCATTCTGTAATTTAAAATCCAAAAGTTCAAAGACAGGCGGCTGCGCATAAAAAAGTGTCCGCCTGTGTGCAAAAGGAGCATCCCGTGCTGCGGGATGCTCCTTTTGGATAAACGGACCGCTGTTTCGGACGGCGGGAAAAGCATCTATTGTCAGGTGTGTCCGGCACTGCCGAAGGAATGCTCAGGTATCGTTTTCCGCAGCTTTCGGAAGATTGAGGTAATACTCGGCGCTGGTGGTAATGATGTAGGGCAGTACCCACAGGAAGCCGATTCCGAAGGATAGGATCGACAGGAAGTACATACCGGCAAAGGAAAGCATCAGCCGGAAAAATTCAAGGCAGTGGCCTTTCATCATTTTACGGCTGTCCTCAAGGAAACTCCTTGTGTTTCGTTCCGGGTGATCCAGATACAAAAAAACAGAAACAGCATAACGTGTATTCACGGCGATCAGCCAGACCATCCAGAGAATGGAGACACCATACCCGATGATAATGTACCGGTAGGGATGAGCTGTAAAATAGGCAATGACGGCTGTATTCCGCTTCAGAAGGAGAAGCACGATGATCATCGGTGCAGATGATACAGCATCAATACCCAGAATAGCCAGATAAATCAGGATCATCTTGTCCGGGTGACCTGAAAAGCAGGAAAAAAGATCATTCAGGCGGGGTGTCTGGCGGCGGCTCGCCATCAGGCACATCCGGAATAATCCTGCAAACAGAAGGCTCATCAGCGTTGAAAAAATAACATAGGAAAGTACGGTGAGCCATTCAGCGTTTGAAAGTTCAAAAAAGAGCAGATAGACAAGAATGTCGATTGCAGCGATGGTCAGTGTACCGCCGGCTGTGGCGCCGTAATTTCCATTCAGCGATTCCCGGGCTCTGCTTTTTAGTTCAGAACGTGAAACCATCATACGAAAGCACCTCCGCTTTGAAATGTATCGCTTCTGCCGTCGGATTCATCAGAATAAGAAGTGTCGGACTCTTCCGATTCCTTCGAAGAGCCCCGGTCTGTTTCGGACGAATCACCGGTTCCGGGAAGTCCGGACAGTCCCGGGTCATCTGGGCCGCCTTCTCCGTACAGCTGGTTTGAGTAGTATTCAATGATTTCATTAAACTGAGAACGGAGAATAGGGCTGGAAAATATGGTATGGAAGGCGGCAATTGTAATGGCGGCGGAAAGTGCGATCGCCATAACGTCCATAATAATGGCGGCCGTCATCGCAGAATTTTTCCTGCTTCTGCCCCTGGAAAGAAGGGCAAGAATAATGGAAAGGCAGGCCAGCGGAACGGCCGTGTAGATGAAAGAACAGAAAAGGAGCGCCGCAATTCCAAGTCCCAGGGCAGCGGAAGAAAGAGCCCGGGAGCTTCCCTGGCGGCTGCCGGAGCCGTCATAATCCGAATGATTGCAGCTGCCGTAATCGCTGCCCGGATCATTATTATAATTGTTATAATCCTTGTGATAACCGTTGTTATAATCGTTATTAAAATCAGATGCCATCGGGGTCCTCCTTTATGATAGACGTATGATAGCACAATTTCCTTGTACAGGCAAAAAGAATCGGGTATACTTGCTGGTAGACTGCCGCACAAATATGCGGGAAAACAGCCGGCTGCGGCCGGCGGCAGGTTGAGGTACAAAATTATGAGCGCCGTTAAAAAAATAAAACAGGATACACACAACGCTTTTCTGAATTTTTATGAGCTGGAGGCGGAAGGACGCACCGGAAATGATTTCCCGTATTATATGGTGTCCCGCATGACGAAACCGGAGAATCTGGAAATTAATCAGCCGAAGCGCCGTGCCGACGGGGTGATCGTCTTTGCTTTGTATGGCAGCGACCGGATTGTTCTTGTCCGGCAGTACCGGTATCCTCTGGGAAGAAGGATCTATGAACTTCCGGCGGGGCTTATTGATGATGGCGAAAACCCGCGCGAAGCTGCTATCCGGGAGATGAAGGAAGAAACAGGTTTAACATTCCGCCCGGTACACACAGATCCTCTTTTTGAAAATCCTGCCTACACGACAGCGGGAATGACGGATGAAAAGTGTGTGCTGGTGTGCGGATATGCGGAGGGAGAACCTGACGAAGCCGGACTGGAGTTAACGGAGGATATTGAAGTGGTGATTGCGGACCGCCCGCAGGCCCGCCGGATTCTCCGGGAGGAGAGCTGTGCTCTTCCATGCGCATACATGCTGATACATTTTATTAGCGGCGGTGATCCGTTTGCATTTTTGTCGGCGGACAGCAGTAATGGAAATTTATGAAATCAGGCTGTGTTCTTCCAACACAGTGCCTCTGGAACAAAGGAAGCAAAGCACTTATGGAAAAAGAATATGAAAGTTTTTCTCAGGAAGATACCTGTGCGCTCGGAGAAAAGCTGGGGCGTGAAGCTGCCGCCGGGCAGGTATATACGCTGACAGGGGATCTCGGAGTCGGAAAGACGGTATTTGCGCAGGGATTTGCCGCCGGTCTGGGCGTTACAGAATATGTCAGCAGTCCGACATTTACCATCCTTCAGATCTACGAAACCGGACGCATTCCTCTGTATCATTTCGATGTATACCGGATTGCAGATGTATCGGAAATGGAGGAGGTCGGCTGCGATGAATATTTTTATGGCGAGGGCGTCTGCCTGATTGAATGGGCTGACCTGATCAGGGAGATTCTTCCGGAGAACTGTGTCCATATAACCATAACAAAGGATCCCGAAAAGGGGTTCGATTATCGAAAAATCAGGATTACCGAATGAACGGGGGGAAAAGGTTTGAAAATATTGGCGCTTGATTCGTCGGGCATGACGGCAGCCGTAGCAGTTGCAGAGAATGAAAAGATAATTGCCAGCTATTCGGTAAATTATAAAAAGACACATTCCCAGACGCTTCTCCCCATGCTGGAGGAAGTGACAAAAATGATTTCCCTGGACCTTGCTTCCATTGACGCTATCGCTCTGGCGGCAGGACCCGGATCATTTACCGGCTTGAGAATCGGCGGTGCAACGGCCAAAGGGCTGGGGCTTGCTTTGGATAAACCAATCATAGCGGTGCCTACGCTGGAAGGGCTGGCCTGGAATGGCTGGGGCTTTGACGGCGTTATCTGCCCGCTTCTTGATGCACGTGCAAATCGTGTATATGCAGGCTTTTACGCTTACAGGGATGAGGATATTAAGGTTGAAATGAACCAGAAGATTCTCGGACTGGACGAGCTGATCGGATTATTGAATGAAAAGGGAGAAAAGGTGCTTCTTCTGGGAGACGGAAGTGAGGTATACCGAAAAAAACTGGCTTCCGGTCTGACGGTTCCTTTTGTATTTCAGGTGCCGCAGATGAGGGCGCAGAGTGCTGCCGCAGTAGCTGTCTGTGCACTGAAATACCTCAGGGAAGGGAAGGCCTGCACGGCGGACAGTTTCGTCCCGGATTATATGAGCCTTTCCCAGGCGGAGCGGGAGAGAAATGCCCGGTTAAAAGGAGCTGCGAATGAATCCGTCTCCGGCTGAAAGAGAGTATAGGATAAACACAGCCGGAATATTCCCGAAAGATGCGGACAGCCATCCGGCGCTGATCCGGATCCGGCCGATGACACGGGAGGATCTTTCCGAGGTTGCCCGGCTGGAACAGCAGATTTTTCCGGATCCCTGGACCCGGGAGGAGTTCGAGACGATGCTCTTGTCACCGTATACCATCTATCTGGTTGTGACACAGGAAGAAAAGATCGAAGCCTACTGCGGTCTGTTCCGCTCGTTTGAGGATGCGGATATACAGAATGTTGCCGTGGCCGGGTCCTGCCGCAACAGGGGAATTGCGTACCGGATGCTGAAGGTCCTGATGGAAGAGGGAAGAAAACAGGGAATCGAAAACTTCACTCTGGAGGTTCGCGTCACAAATGCTCCGGCCATCCGTGTATACGAAAAACTGGGATTTAAGACGGAGGGCAGAAGATACAATTTTTATGAACAGCCCAGGGAGGATGCGCTGATCATGTGGTGCAGAAAGGAGAAAGAAAAATGATAGATCTATGTCTGCTTGGCTGCGGCGGATACCAGCCGCTTCCTTACCGCTATCTTACTTCACTTCTTGTGCGCTGCAACGGAAGTTCCCTGCTGATTGACTGCGGAGAGGGAACCCAGATTGCCATGAAACAGAAGGGCCTGAGCTTTCGTCAGATTGACACGATTTGTTTTACGCATTATCACGGAGATCATATCGCCGGACTGCCGGGAATGCTGCTCACCATCGGAAATTCGGAGCGCATGGAGCCGGTAACTTTGATCGGGCCGAAGGGCCTGGAGCACGTGGTAAGGAGCCTGTGCGTCATTGCGCCGGAACTTCCCTTTGATCTGAAATATGTGGAGATCACCGAAAATGAGCAGACATTTAAGGCGGGAAGTCTTCAGCTGAAGGCCTTTAAGGTAAATCACCGTGTTCTTTGCTACGGGTATTCCGTATCTTTGAATCGAACCGGCCGGTTTGATCCCGAACGCGCAAAAGCGAATAATATCCCGCTCAGGTACTGGAGCGTCCTTCAAAAGGGCGGAACCGTAGAGAGCGGGGGAAGGATACTGACCCCGGATATGGTGCTGGGTCCTGCCCGGAAAGGATTGAAGGTAACCTATACGACCGATACCCGCCCGACCCGTTCCATTGTAGAAAACGCGGCAGGCTCCGACATTTTCATCTGCGAGGGAATGTATGGAGATGACAGCATGAAACAGAAAGCGGTCGAAAAAAAGCATATGCTGTTCAGCGAGGCTGCAAATATGGCAGCCCAGGCCGGCGTGGGTGAGATGTGGCTGACACATTACAGTCCGTCGCTGGTGCGCCCGGAAGAATATCTGAATAATGCGCGCGCGATCTTTTTGCCTACCTATGCCGGGAAGGACGGAAAGTCCAGGGTATTGAATTTTGACGACGAAGAATGAGGTTATATAAAAAAGGACGGAAATAAATTGAGCGATACGTTAATTCTGGCAATTGAAAGTTCCTGCGATGAAACGGCCGCAGCCGTTGTGAAGAACGGCCGCGAGGTACTTTCAAATATTATTTCATCTCAGATTGACATTCATACACTGTACGGCGGTGTAGTTCCGGAGATAGCTTCCAGAAAGCATATCGAAAGGATAAATCAGGTTGTCCGCCTGGCACTTTCCAGAGCAGACGTTACACTGGATGATATCGATGCCATCGGGGTTACCTATGGCCCCGGTCTGGTTGGCGCACTGCTGGTCGGCGTGGCGGAGGCCAAGGCGATTGCGTTTGCAAAGAATCTTCCGCTGATAGGAGTGCACCATATAGAAGGCCATATCAGTGCCAATTATATTGAAAATAAGGATCTGGAGCCGCCCTTTGCGTGTCTGGTTGTATCCGGAGGGCACACACATCTGGTAATCGTCCGTGATTACGGAGTTTATGAAATTATCGGCCGCACCAGGGATGACGCAGCCGGTGAAGCGTTCGACAAGGTGGCGCGGGCGATCGGGCTGGGCTATCCGGGCGGACCGAAGATCGACAAGGTATCCAGACAGGGAAATGCACAGGCTATTGCCTTTCCGAGAGCAAAGGTGGAAGGCAATGAATATGATTTCAGCTTCAGCGGACTGAAATCCGCAGTGCTGAACTATCTGAACGGATGTGCCATGAAGGGAATACAGGTAAATCAGGCCGATGTTGCCGCAAGTTTCCAGAAGGCTGTCACGGACGTGCTGGTATCTCATTCGATGGAAGCAGTGGAACGGTATCATTTCACAAAATTCGCGATTGCGGGAGGAGTATCCGCCAACAGTGCGCTGCGTGGGGCCATGGAAGAGGCGTGCGCAAAGAGAGGCGTTGCTTTCTATCGCCCGTCTCCGATTCTGTGTACCGATAATGCAGCAATGATCGGAGCGGCTGCCTACTATGATTATATCCGGGGATACCGCTCGGATTATTCGTTAAATGCAATTCCCAATCTGAAACTGGGCGAGAGATAAGCAGGAGAGTATACGGGATGGAAGAAATAAATTCCGCCATAGTGCTTGCGGCAGGCAGAGGCAGAAGAATGCAGAGCGACATACCGAAGCAGTATATGGTTCTTTGCGGGAAACCGGTGATTTATTACAGCCTGAAGGTGTTTGAAGACTTTGAACCTGTAAGGGAAGTTATTCTGGTGGCGGGCAAAGAGGACCTCGATTACTGCCGGAAGGAAATTGTGGATCGTTATCACTTTACAAAGGTTGGAAAAATCATCGCCGGAGGAAAAGAACGGTACCATTCTGTCTATGAAGGTCTCCGGGAGGTATCACCGGACAGCAGTTATGTATTTATCCACGATGGAGCCAGGCCTTGTGTGGACCGTTCCGTTCTGGAGCGCTGTATGCAGGATGTCCGGAAATACCAGGCGTGCGTGTGCGGTATGCCGTCCAAAGATACCGTAAGAATAGCCGATCGTGAAGGATTTGCACAGGCAACACCGGACCGCACGAGCGTATGGATGATGCAGACGCCGCAGGTATTCAGCTATACACTGATCTTAAAAGCCTATGAAAAGATGCTTGCCGGGTGTACGGATGGCATAACGGATGATGCGATGGCGGTGGAACGTACCATGGGCAGAAGGATAAAACTGACGGAAGGATCCTGGCGGAATATTAAGATAACGACACCGGAAGATCTGGAGCTGGCGGCGCTGTTTGTAAGAAATGCGTAAGAAAATCGTATGCGAACAGAATGTAAGAATTTATTTCGATTTCTGCAAAATTTTTATTGACAGAGAGCAAGTTTGATGATATTGTAATGAATGCGCGCTGGGGAATACATAAGGCAGCTGCGTGATGGAGAGATATCGAAGCGGTCATAACGAGGCGGTCTTGAAAACCGTTTGTCCTAACGGGCGCGTGGGTTCGAATCCCACTCTCTCCGCTGACCGTTTAACGAAACGGCAACTGAATAATGGCTCCGATCCTTGGATCGGGTGAAAATTCGGGCATAATCTGGAGAAGTACCCAAGCTGGCCGAAGGGACACCCCTGGAAAGGGTGCAGGTCGTTAATAGCGGCGCGTGGGTTCAAATCCCACCTTCTCCGCTGACATCCGGAAAAAGTTGAAAATAATGCTTGACATTATGTCGACCGGGTGTTAACATAGATAAGCTGTGTCAAACAGCTGGTGCATAAAACCAAACAGTACATTGATAATTGAACAGTGAAACAAACCTTGAAAGTTTCTTTAATTTTATTTTTGAGAAACACAAACCAGAACTGAGAAATCAGTTCACAGTAAAA